>JAEZAW010000162.1 GCA_023430315.1 Pseudomonadota bacterium
TGACTGAGATCGAACGGGGCCGGAGGCCACCGAAAATCACAGGCTGTGATATAGCCCTTTGGAGGCGCCCGTCCAAGGGGCCACCCTGCGTCCGATAGAGCAGCCGACGAAAGCGTATGCGGCCAGATCAGCTTGCCCCCCTTTTTGGCTCGGCCCGCGCCCTGACGGGGGTTGGTCCGCGCCTGGAGCAGCTACTCAAGAAGGCCGTGCGACTGCCGCCGGGGATCGCGGCACCGCGGATTGTGGATCTGCTCTGGCACCTGCCGACCGGCGTCATCGACCGCCGCACGGCGCCGACCATTGCAGCCGCCGTACCGGGGACGATCGCGACGCTCGAGGTGCGTGTGCTGAAACATCGCCCGAGCCCGCGCAACAACAACAAGGCGCCGTACAAAGTGGCGTGCGAGGACGACACGGGACAGATCGACCTCGTGTTCTTCCACGCCGATCGCGGGTTCATCGAGCGCCAGCTCCCCGTCGGCTCGGTGCGCTTCATCTCGGGGCGCATCGAGCACTACAACGATCGCGTGCAGATGACGCACCCCGACTACATCGTCGCGCCGGAAGCCCGCGATGACCTGCCGCTACTGGAGCCGGTCTATCCGCTGACGGCCGGGTTATCGGGGAAGGTGCTCGGCAAGGCCCTGCGCCAGGCCATGGAGCGCTTGCCGACGCTGGCGGAATGGCAGGAGGCGGAATGGCTCGCCAAGAAGCAGTGGCCGCCGCTCAGCGAGGCCTTGGTGCGATTGCACCGACCGACGGACGCTGGCGACGTGTCGCCGGGTGGGGTGCCATGGCAGCGGCTCGCTTACGACGAGTTGCTGGCCGGGCAGATCGCGCTCGGCCTCGTACGCCAGAGCCTCAAGGCGCGGCCGGGGCGTTCGGTCATCGGCGATGGGCGCATTCGCACGCGCATTGCTGGCGCGCTGCCCTTTGCGCTCACGAACTCGCAGCAGAAGGCGATTGTCGATATCGCCAAGGACATGGCGGCGCCGCATCGAATGCTGCGGCTGCTGCAGGGCGATGTCGGCTCGGGCAAGACGGTCGTCGCGCTCATGGCCATGGCCAATGCAGTGGAGGCCGGCGCACAGGCGGCACTCATGGCGCCGACGGAAGTGCTCGCACGTCAGCATCTGGAGACGATCGAGCCGCTGGCGAATGCTTCGGGCCTGCGTGTCGGCTTGTTGACTGGACGCGAGAAGGGCAAGCCGCGGCGTGAGCTGCTGGAGCGTTTGGCAGCCGGAGAGATCGACATCCTGATCGGCACGCACGCGCTCTTCCAGGACGATGTAGCGTTTCACGATCTCGCCTTTGCCGTCATCGACGAGCAGCACCGTTTCGGTGTGCATCAGCGTCTTGCTCTGCAGGCGAAGGGAAAGGACGGCGGCACGGATGTGTTGGTGATGACGGCAACGCCGATCCCGCGCACGCTTCTCATGACGCACTATGGCGATCTCGATGTCTCGCGTCTGACGGAGAAACCGGCGGGGCGTAAGCCCGTCGATACGCGTCTCGCGAATGTGGAGCGCATCGAGGAGATCATCGACGGCTTGAAGCGTGCGGTGAACGAGGGGGCGCAGATCTACTGGGTCTGTCCGCTCATCGAGAGCACGGAAACCTCAGAGCTTGCCGCAGCGGAGGCGCGGGCTGCTCATCTTGCGCAGGTGCTGGGGCCGGGTAAGGTCGGTCTTCTGCACGGCGCGATGTCCGGCACGGCCAAGGACGAGACCATGGCCGCGTTCTCGTCAGGACAACTGGCGGTGCTGGTTGCGACGACTGTCATCGAGGTTGGTGTGAACGTACCGAACGCCTCGATCATGGTCATCGAGCACGCCGAGCGCTTCGGTCTTGCGCAGCTTCATCAGTTGCGCGGACGCGTCGGCCGTGGGGCGCGGCAATCCTTCTGCATCCTGCTGTACAAGGGGCCACTCGGCGAGACGGCACAGGCGCGGCTCGAGATGATGCGCGCGACGGAGGACGGCTTTCTCATTGCCGAGAAGGATCTGGAATTGCGCGGCGGTGGCGAGGTTCTAGGCGCACGCCAGAGCGGGGCGCCGGAGTTTCGCGTGGCGGAAGTGCCGGGCTTTCCAGAGTTGCTGGCCGCTGCGCGCGACGATGCGACTCTGCTTCTGCAACGTGATCCCAAGCTCACGAGTCCGCGCGGCGCAGCAATCCGCACGCTCTTGTATCTCTTCGAGTGCGATGAGGCCGTGCGCCTCTTTCATGCCGCCTGAAGCTCAGGCCGAGCGCACGAGACGCGCGGCGTAGAAGCCGTCCATGCCCGATTTGAAGGGTGACGCGACCTGCATCTGGTGCGGCAGCGTGCGCAGATCGCCTGTTGGCGTGACCCATTCAGCGATGCCGCCAACATCGGCGGCCGTGATCGGCCGACGCGTGAAGGCGGAATGGTTGGCGAGGAACAGCGCGATCTGCTCTTCGCCTTCCTCGGGCTCCAGCGAGCACGTGCAATAGACGAGCGTGCCGCCGGGCGCGACCATTGCCGCCGCCGAGGTGAGAAAGCGCGCCTGCAACTTGGCCAGGCGCGCGATGTCAGCCTCGGTCTTCAGATGCATGAGATCGGGATGGCGGCGGATGGTACCTGTCGCGGAGCAAGGCGCATCGAGTAGCACAGCGTCGAAGGCTTCGGCAGGTTTCCAGTCGAGGATATCGGCCTGCACCGTCGACACACGCTCGGACAGCCCGAGGCGCTGCATGTTGGCATCGAGGCGATTGAGGCGGACGGCCGAATGATCGACGGCGAATACGCGCGCGCCGAGGTTCGCGAGTTGGGCCGTCTTACCGCCCGGCGCCGCGCAAAGATCGGCGACGCGCTTCCCCGCCACGTCGCCCATGAGACGCGCTGGCAGCGCCGCGGCCGCGTCCTGAACCCACCACGCGCCTTCGGCGAAGCCTTCGAGCTCCTCGACGGGCGCGTGCTCGCCAAGGCGGATGCTGCCTTGAGGAAGGGCGATGCCCTTGAGGCGCTCGGCCCATGACGAGGCATCGCCCGGAGCCTTGAGCGTCAGATCGAGAGCGGCTTCGTCGAGGCTGGCTTCGGCAATCTTTCGCGCGAGGTCCGCACCATAAATCTTCGACCAGCGCGCGAGAAACCAGGCCGGCATGTCGGTCGTAACGCCGTCGAGGGTCTTGAAAATGGCGGGGCCTTGCGCGGCGACTTTGCGCAGAACGGCATTGGCGAGCTTGCCATAGCGCTCGGCTTTCGGATCGCGCTGCGCCTGCTCGACGGCGAGGTAGATCGCCGCGTGCCCCGGCGTGCCGAGCAGAAGAAGCTGCGCGGCAGCGGAGAGCAGGATCAGCTCGGCGCGGCGGGCTTCGCGCGGCAGCGGGCGTTCGATGAAACGATGCACCACCGCTGCGAGGCGCCCGCGGTGACGGAGGACGGTCGTCGCCAGCAGGCGTGCCAGTCCGCGATCCCGCACATCGAGCTCGCGCTGGCGAGCGCCGGATTGCGTCGCGCCCAGCGCCTCGTCGAGCGTCTTGCCGCGCCCGAGCACATTCTCGAGGATATCCACTGCCATCACGCGCGCGTCGAGGCCGGCTGCGGGTGGTGGCTCGGTGCGCGCTGGCTTCTTGTTCCTGTCACCGGGGCCACGGGAGACAGGCTGATCCGGTCGAATGGCGGTTTCGATGTCCGGGCGGCGGTAGCGCCGCTTGGGCGGCGCCTTGGTGCGATCTCGCTCCACGATCAACCCCAAGGACCGCGGCCGCCAGAAGCGCCACCACTCCACGGACCAGCCGAAGGCTGTGTCGTCGGAGTGGGCGCGCTGCGATAGCTCGTGATGCCCATCTCGCGCGCGAGAGCTTCGAGCTCGGCGACGCGGTTCTCAGTATTGGGGTGAGTCGAGAAGAAATTGTCGATGCCGTGCCCCGAGAGCGGGTTGATGATGAAGATGTGCGCGGTCGCGGGTGCGGCCTCGGCCGTAGGGTTCTCAATGCGCTGGGCAAAGCCGGCGATCTTGTGTAGCGCCGACGAGAGCCAGAGCGGGTTGCCGCAAATCATCGCGCCGAGCCGGTCGGCCTGATACTCGCGCGAGCGGCTAATGGCCATCTGCACGAGCATGGCCGCCATCGGCGCGAGAATGATCGCGGCAATCGTCGCAATGATGCCGGCGCCGCCACTGTTGTTGCGGTTGCCGCCGAACAAGGCATGGAACTGCAGCCACTGCGCGAGCATGGAAATGGCGCCGCCGATGGTCGCGGCTATGGTCATGATCAGCGTGTCGCGGTTCTTGATGTGGGCAAGCTCGTGCGCCATCACGCCGGCGACTTCCTCGTGTGAAAGCGACTCGAGCAGGCCCGTCGTGGCGGCGACCGCGGCATTCTGCGGATTGCGGCCCGTCGCGAAGGCATTGGGCTGCGGGTTGTGCAGCACGTAGACCTTCGGCATGGGCAGCTCCGCCCGCGCGGCCAGATCGCGCACCATGTTGTAGTATTCGGGCGCCGAGTGCTCGTCGACTTCCTCGGCGTCGTGCATGCGCAGGACCATCTTGTCCGAGCGCCAGAAGCTGAAGGCATTCATCGCGAGCGCGATCAGGAACGCGATCACCATGCCCGTCTGGCCGCCGGCGATCCCGCCGATGGCCACGAAAATCGCGGTCAGCAGAGAGAGAAGGATGGCGGTCTTGGCGTAGGACATCGAGCACTCCTTGAATTCCGGCGGCCCGACCTCAAATCGGGATTACGGAACATGCGCATGGTATATGGTAACAGCGCGCTGTAATTCCAGAGCTGTTGATATCCAAGCTCCTTTCTCAAGCCGGAACGATAAGCCGATGGGCTCGGCCGATAAAACGCTTACTGCGCCCTTTCCGCTCTCCCGCACTTCCTGCTCCTCTTAGAGCGACCTGATGAGGGCGTCGAACTTCTCTTCTAGGTGCGCGAGCCGTTCTGTCATTTGTCCTCGATAAGGGCAGGCTCGATACTCCGCGCTACCCAGCGCCTAAGTTCGCAGCACCGTTTCAATTCCTGCTTTGTGATTGTCCTGTCTGGGCGTTTGTGCGTGGCTCGTCTCGCTAAGCCGAGAAGATTGCCGGGGAAGCGCCAGCCTCGATGCCTTCGCTGGTGATTGCTCGACTGCCAGAGTAGTTTCTTCACTATTGTTCAGATCGAGGTCAATCTGCATGGGGGTCGGCATTATGCCAGACGGGGACCAAGAGGACCAAGCCGGAATATCAATGCCAAGCGTTGGAAAGGCCTTGGAGAAAGCCTCCAACACTGGCCCTGGAAAAGCTCTGCTCTTGCCCGGCGCCAAGGCTCTTGGTGATTATTTCGGCTGGCGGATTAACGAGATGACCGAACGCTGGAGGAAGCAGCATGAGGAGAATCTCAAAGCTCATGCCGAGAAGGTGCGAGAGACGGATGGCGACGCGCTTCAGCGAGAGCCAACTGAAAAACAACTCAATCTGATAAATGAGTGGGTTGAGCGAGCCCAGGAGGTTGACCCTGAAGATCCGGAGATCGCCGCTTTATGGCAAAGCGTCCTTGGCGCCATCTATCGAAAGAACGTTAGCGCGAAAGAGTGGCTGGACGTCATTAAGCAGTTGAACGAAAACGATGCGCGACTGCTGCTGCGTGTGCAGAGGCACTTCGAGCCGCAGAACGCGCGCGAGCGCGCTCAGGCGGCGAAGCTTGAAGGACTTGGAATACTGGAGGGCTTTGAAGCTGCACGCTTTGTAAGATATCGACTGCCTCTAATATTTATGCTGATCTTCGTTCCTATTGCAGTCATCGGTTATTCGGCTCTACCGCTTGAAGAATTGTTCGTTGGCAGGGGGGCGTTAGTGCTGAGACCGATGCTGGTAATAGGCACAGTCATGATGGCCACAATGATGGTGATGATCATGGGATTGTCATATCTGCAGCAAATGGGTCGGTACACAATGACTGAAATGGGACTTGCCATTCAGCATTCTGCGCTGCGCTATCTTGGGAAGGGAGTCATAGCAGCCAAGTCAGAGGCGGCTCAAAACGGCCCTACGTCCGGGCTAGACTCGGGCAGCGACAGCGGCTCCAGGACGAGCCGAAGTCGGCGGAAGCCGTCAGGCAAGTAGTAGCGATCGGATACGGACGTGAGCATCAAAGATACCGATGCCGAGGCTGCCGGGGCTAAGGTTGACGAGGCTGAGGCGCCGAGGAAGCCCCTGAGCCCGGAGGCTAAGCGCGCGCTGGCCGAGGCCGAGGAGCGGCGCCGGCAGCGGGATGCCGCTTCGACCGCGCCGCCAGCCGAGAAGGGGGGGCAAGCCGGCCCCGATCCCGTTCGATACGGAGATTGGGAGAAGGGCGGCATCGTCTCGGATTTCTGAGGCGACGTGCTCCCTCCCTTCAGCATTAATACCTAGTTTCAGATCGGCACGAGCAAACCCGTCGCTCGATGAGCATCCGAGCACGGCTGCGAGCCAGCGGCCCCCGGCAAGGCCTGCTCAGAGCTGCCACAGCGGTAATCCCGCGACCTTCGCGAATTGGATTAAGTGATCGTCAACCCTACTATTGTGTTGCGCCGGTAAATCCAGTCCTGAACCGGCGTTTTAACTAGGCACGGCACGCGCGCTGCACCCATCCGGCAATCGTTGATGATTGTTTCAGGATGAAACTCATGCGCACGCAGGTTCAGCAACTGATCGCGCGGTTCCGCAAGACCGAAGATGGCTCGATTGCCATCATCTTCGCGCTGACGTCCTTCATTATAATGATTGCCACCGGTCTCGCCATCGACGCCGGGCGCGCCTATCACGCCGCGAGCAAGATGACGAGTGCGCTCGATTCAGCGGCGCTGGCGGCCGCCAAGTCTATGCGTGAGGACGCCAACATGACGGACGACGAGCTGATCGCCGTCGCTGATCGCTATTTCCGGATCAATGTGGCTGGCACCGGCGGCAACTACGCCGTCATCGAGAGCATTCAGGCCGCGATCGACCGCAACTTCGACACGATCTCGCTCACTCTGGCGAGCCATGTGCCGACAGTGTTCGGTCGCTTGGCAGGCGTTGATCGCATCAACATTCCGATCGCATCGACTGCCGTCTATCAGAGCAGCGACATCGAGCTTGCACTTCAGCTCGACGTGACGGGCTCGATGGCGGGGAGCCGCCTCGCCGAGCTCAAGCTCGCCGTGAACGGACTTCTCGACATCATGCTGCCCGACGAGGGGACGACGAAGAAGGTCCGCATTGGGCTCGCGCCGTTCTCGGCCGGTGTCAATGCCGGCACCTATGCCTCGGCGGTCAGCGAAGGCCGCTCGCGCGATGGATGCGTCTATGAGCGCCGCAATCTCGCCGATCAGACGAGCGAGGCGCCGGCCACCGGCTCGAAATCCTTCAAGGTGCGCGAGGACCTGTCCGGCCGCAGCATCCAGTCCTGCCCGCGCAATGCCGTCATCGTTCCGCTGAGTAAAAGCAAGGCGGATCTCCGCGCGACCGTCGAGAGCTACCGAGACGGCGGAACCACGGCCGGGCATCTCGGCACGGCCTGGGGCTGGTATCTCCTGTCGCCGGAGTGGGCCAGTGTCTGGCCGACAGACTCGACGCCGGCGCCGTATCGCGACGGCAAGACCATCAAGGCGATCGTCGTGATGACCGATGGAGTCTACAACACCATCGGCGGCGTCAGCGGCGGCGACGCCTCCGCCACGGCCCGGCAGGCCTCGACCCTGGCGGAGGACACCTGCGCGGCTATGAAGGCGCAGGACATTCGTGTGTACGCCATCGGCTTTCAGGCACCGTCTGCGGCGCTCGATATGCTGCGGGAATGCGCCAGCACATCCGGGGGCTTCTTCGAAGCGACCGACGGCGAAAAGCTTCGCGCCGCTTTCCGCGCCATAGCCACCGAGCTCAACAACCTGCGTCTCAGCTCCTGAGACGCCTCATGCAGGCTCATCGACAAGCCGACTCAGACGCACGGCAGCCAGGAATTCTATTTTGCGGTTCTCCTGGCGCCGCGTGGCCTCGACATCCGCACCCCATTTCGTGATCTGCCAATCCTCATCGACGTGCGCAGCTTTCCAGGCGTCTTCGGGCGTCAGATGGCCGGCCCGTACTGCAAGCATGAGTACGACCGAGCCGAGCAGCGTTGTCATCACGTGCGCCGAGGCGAGCTCAAACGACTCGAGCGGCGCCACGGCCGCTTCGACGGCGGTGCGCGATGCGGCTGACTGACTGACGGGCATAAGCCCCGTACAGACGGCGAGATCGACGCCGATGCTCTCTCGCGCCCAGTCGAGAACAGGATCCCAGGCCGCAGCCTGCGCGGCGACGAGCTCCGAGGGGCCGTCAGCGCGATAGCAGAGCAGATCGCTGCCGGCATACTTCACGATATCCGCGCGGACTTGCGGCTCGCGGCCGTCGACCTGATCGCGCACGCTGTTGGCGAGGCGGGTGAGCGGCATGCTCATGGGATCGATGTGCTCGCGCTGGGCGTCCCACTCCTCGGCGATCGCCGCCGCCATGCCTGAGGTCGGAAGGACGAGCACCAGCTTGTTGGGTGTCCTGAGCGGACGGCCATCGAGGTGCACGGCGTAGCCGCCGCCGCGCGCTTCGACCGTCACGTTCGCATAGAAGCGCTTCGGTAATTGCCGCGCCTGCCCGCCGCGGGCGAGATCGCTGGGATCGGATCTACGGATCGGCTCGTCGCTCATGAAACGGTCTCGCGCTGCAGGGTGAGGCGCTGCTCGATGGCGTCGAGCAACTCGCTGCCCTGCGTGATGATCGAGTGGGCGCCGGCGCCTCGCAGTCGATCGCCCGCATGATAACCCCACGATACACCGATTGCACCGACGCCGGCATTGAGGGCCATTTCCATGTCGTACGTCGTGTCGCCGATCATGACCGTTTGACGCGGATCGGCGCCGGTCTCGGCCATGGCCTGCAGGATCATCGAGGGATGGGGCTTGGAGGGATGATCGTCGGCCGTCTGGATGGTCACGAAATGACCCTCCCATTTTTCTTGCGCGAGCAGACGGGCAACGCCACGCTTGGATTTCCCGGTGGCAATGCCGAGAACGGTGTCCGTCCGCGCTGCAAGAGCCGCGACCGTAGCGGATATGCCGTCGTACAGAGTCTCCTGGTGATCCGGCCGCGTTCTGACGCCGCCAAATCCCGTCCTGTAAGCGTCGATGATCTGGAGGCGCACAGCTTCGCTCTCGCGCGGCGCGAGGACCGCAAGCGCCTGAGGCAAGGAGAGACCAACCACGCCGAGCACTTCGGCACGGCTCGGCGACGGCAATCCGATCGAGCCGAAAGCCAGAGACATGCTGCCGTAGATGGCGTGCTGACTATCAATCAGCGTGCCGTCGCAGTCGAAAATGACCAGTCTCATGGAAGTCCTGGGAAGCCCTGAAAGTTGAACGCCGTTCGTGCAGCGGATTGCGGCGCCAACCTACTTAGAAGCGAGCCATTTGGCTATCCTGGCGGTGGCCCTGTGTAGGGAAGCCTGCGGCCGCATCCGGTTGTGCCCGGTTGGAGCTGGGACGACATCGGCTGCCAGGAGCGAGTCTCATCTCGAGCGGCGCGCCAGCGGTGCCGCTTGTAGGCCGTCTGGCAGATCACGATCGCGCAGCAGAGTGTGTTGATGGAGCTGACTAGGCACAGTATGCGATCTCCGATAATGACGCCGGCATAGGCCGCGGTGCTTCCATTGGCGCAGACCCAGAGCGTCCATGTGAGGAAGGAAACGGCCGTTGCGCCGTTCGTGTCCCGAGCTATGCGTACCATCTGCGGCACATACGAAACGACGCGGACCGTGTTGAAGAAGCTGAAGGCCGCGACAATCAAGGGTTCGATCATTGGCGCGTTCGAGCTCCCGCATCGTTGAGTGAGGTGCGTGGATGCTCGGTCGCGCGCGTCAATGCGCCGTCAGACAGGTGTAATCCATGATTTGATTGGAAGAGGACGCGCTCCTCTCAACCCGCGTGCTTCGCGCGCGTTGCGTGTCGATAGACGAGACCAGCCGCAGCGAGATCGGCGAGCGCATGGCCCGCAAAGATGAAGAGCGTCCGCTGCTCGGGTGATGTTCGGAGCGTGGCCGCGACCGTGGAGAGCCTGCTCAGATCCGCATCGAATTTGCCGGCGAACTTCATCCGACCCTGCTGGACGAGATGCTCGCTCTGACGCACATCGTCGGTGGCGACGATTCCAAAAGCGTCGAGGCTTTCGGCCTGCCAGGGGTTTGCGAGATCGACCGCTGTGAGGAATGCGCCGGGTCGTAGCCAGTGCGCGTCGACAAATGGTTGTCCAGGTGCCCCGATCGGTACGGCACTGACGATGACGTCGGCGCGTGCAATCGCGGCGCGGGGGTCGTCCGTCGCCTCGGCTGCGAATCCTGCCTGTCGCGCCTCATCGGCAAAATTGGAAGCCGTCGCGAGGCGCCGGCTATAGGCCGATACGTGCTCGAGTTCGGGGAGAACGCGCCGAAGGGCGGCGAGATGGCTTCTGGCCTGTGTGCCGCAACCGATGAAAGCAATGGATCGGCTGTCCGGTCGAGCCAGGCGCTGTGCGGCGATCGCCGACATGGCGGCCGTACGGGCGGCAGTGATGGGCGCGGCATCCATCGTGGCGAGCAGCTCTCCGGTCGAGCGGCGGCTCAGCATCATGCACGTGTGGATCGCGTTGGTGCCGTCGTGCGGCACGACGCCCACCCATTTCACGGCGGCGAAGTCGCTGCGTCGATCGGCGGCCACCATGGCCTGGAAGAAGTGGCCGTGCGCAAGGTTCAGCGCGGCCTTGGGCAGGGCGGCGGCTTCGCCTGCGGCAAGGCTCGAGAAGGCTTCGCGGATGGCCTCCCGTAACTCATCCAGAGATGCGCAGGCCTCTTCAACAGCTTGACGATCGAGGTGCAGCACGCCGCTGCCGGCCGACGGGAGCGCGGGGCTTTCAGAGGTCATGGAAATTCCGATCCGCGCTCAATTGATTCTGCCGCAGTGCTACCTTACGGCGGGCGCATCCCCTTGAACTTGCTTCCCTTATGATTGACGAGAAGCTTCGGGTGTGTATAACAAGGATCGACGGGGTGCGAAA
>JAEZAW010000169.1 GCA_023430315.1 Pseudomonadota bacterium
TGCCGGGTGCCGCAAGGCTGCGTACCGGTGGAGGAAAGTCCGGGCTCCATGGATCGACGGTGGCGGCTAACGGCCGCCGGGGGCAACCCCAGGGAAAGTGCCACAGAAAGCAAACCGCCGAAGCGGGTTCGCCCGTGGCAGCAAGGGTGAAAGGGTGCGGTAAGAGCGCACCGCGCCTCTGGCAACAGAGGTGGCAAGGTAAACCCCACCGGGAGCAAAACCGAATAGGGGCGGCATGGCGCAGCGGTTCGTCCGTTGCGCCGGGCGTGGTCCACGCCGCAGCCCGGGTTGGTTGCACGAGGTGTCCAGCAATGGGCGCCCCAGATGAATGGCCGTCGCGGAGGTCCGCCTCCAGACAGAACCCGGCTTACAGGCCGGCTGACATGAATTTCTTGCCGCGGGCTGCTGGAAAGGGGTGCTTCGCAACCATCCCGTAGTGCTATGCCCGCGGCGGTCAGAGCGGCAGCGCAGAGTTTGCTGCCGCGCCTGCTGGAAAGCATCCAGCGAGTTGCTCTAGTTCGTCCGCTCCTGCCCCACCTCGACCTTCGGCGCATCATCGCGCAGTCGCGAGCGGCGAATGGATCCTGTCCGCTCCAAGATCGGATAAGCCACCGACGCAACGTGCGCCGTGATCCGTTTCAGATCACGAGTGATGTCGATGTGGAGCGAGCTCGTTTCGATGCTCTGGGTCTTGCCTTCGCGCAGTCGCTTGAGGTGGTTGTCATTCGCCGCCTGCTCGAGATCGCGCATGCGATCCTTCTCGGCGAGGAGCGCACGCGCCGTTTGGACATCGCCGAGCACGAAGACACTGGTCGCAAGATGGAGATTGTCCAACAGGCAACGATGCATGTTGGTGATCTCCTCGAGCCCATCATCGGAGAATTTGAGCTTATGCTTGATTTTCTTAGCGGCGAGCTCGCGCAGGTTCTTGTCGAGGATATCGCCGATATGCTCGAGGTTGATGGTGAAGGCGAGAATGTCTGAGCAGCGCTTTTCATCGACTTCGCTCAAGCCGTCCTGACGGCTGATTTCCATCAGATGAAGCTTGACGGCGTTGTGCAGCCGATCGAGATCGTCGTCCTTCTCGGCGAGCGTCGCGAGTAGCTTGCGATCGTCGTTCCTGAGGGCCTCGATGAACGTCGTCAGCATGGCCTCTACGATGTCGACCATGCGCAGCACTTCGCGCGTCGCATCGGCGAGCGCGAGGCTCGGCGTCTGGACGGCCGCAGGCTTCAGATACTGCGGCGCGCCTGGATCGTCGGCCGGCGATCCCGCTGGAATGATCTTGGCGCAAAGGCGCGCCAGCGGATCCAGAATGCCGATGAAGGCAACCGCCAGCACCACATTGAAGAGGGTGTGAAAGTTGGCCACCTGCCGCGCCGGGCTTGCTTCCAGAGCCACCATTGCATCGGCGATCCAGGGCAGCAGAGGCACCGCGATCAGACAACCCAGGCCGCGCACGATGAGGTTGCCAAGCGCGAGTTGCCGCGCGGCCTTGTTCGAACCGGCAGCAAAATACTGCGGGATGATGTTACCGAGATTGGCCCCCAGCACGAGTGCGATAGCCGCGACCGGCGTGACTACATTGTGCTCGGCCAGCGTCATGATCAGAAGCACAGCCGCGATGCTGGAGTAGGCGGCCCAGGTCAGCAGCGCTGCGAGCACGATATCGATGATCGGATCACCCGATACGAGCGCGAACAGACTTCGTAGCGAGGCCGTTTTCTCGACAGGCTCGATGGTCGCGACGATGAGATGCAAGGCAAGAAGAATGAGACCGATGCCGATCGACACGCGCCCCAGATCCCGCGTGCGCGACTTGCCGCCGCGATTGAAGGCAATCACGCCCGCCAGCATGAAGAGCGGCGCCACGGCCGAGACTTTGAAGCTCAGCACCTGCACGATGAACGTCGTACCGACATTGGCGCCGAGCGTGACGGCGAGCGCCGGCACGATCGTCATGAAGCCGGCAGCAATGAAGCTCGTCGACATCAGTGCGGTTGCCGTGCTGCTCTGAAGCAGCGCCGTGATTCCCATGCCGGCAAGGAACGCCTTCCAGCGGCTCTTGAGGCCGGTAGCAAGGAACTGGCGCAGGTTGCCGCCGAATGCGCGCACCATGCCCGTGTGCACCATGCGCATGCCCCACAGGAGCAGCGCGACGAAGCCGGCAAGCTGGAGCAGAACGAAGGTCGCGGACATTTGCGCCCCTCCTCGAACACGGCGACGGTCGTGGGCCGCGCCAAGTTGCGGATCAAGCTGAAGAACTTGGTGCCATCCGCCCAGGGGCGCAAGACTTATATGACAGGTTTATGACAATTCTGATGAGCGGAACGCCAGGAGCGGCCTGGCGTTCCGTCGGCCGACGCTGGACGGCCCCGGCTCAGCCGCGAACGTCGCCGCCCGTCGCGCGCTTCACCTCGGCGATGACCTTCTTTGAGACGGCATCGATCTCGGCGTCGGTGAGCGTCTTCTCGGCAGGCGAGAGCGTCACTTCGATCGCGAGCGACTTCTTGCCGGCACCGAGCGCGTCACCCTCGAAGAGGTCGAATACGCGCACGTTCGAGATGAGCGCCTTATCCGCCGCCGAGGCCGCGCGGACGACATCGCCAGCCGCCACGTCGCGATCGAGCAGGAAGGCGAAGTCGCGCGTGACCGGCAGGAGATCGGCGGCCGCGAGCGGCGCCCGCGCGCGCGCCTTCCTCTTCTCGGCAGGGAGCGCACTGACGAACACCTCGAAAGCCGCAGCCGGGCCCGTCACGTCGAGGGTCTTGAGCGTGGCCGGATGCATCTCGCCGAAGTGCGCGAGCACGACCTTCGGCCCGAGACGCAGCGTGCCCGATCGTCCCGGATGGAACCACGCCGGCGCATCGCGCGTGATCTGCGCCCGCGCCGGGTCGATGCCGAGTGCTGCGAGCAGGGCCGCCACATCGGCTTTCACATCGAAGACATCCGCCGGCTTTGCTGCGCCATCCCAATGGCGGCCGTGCCCCATGAGCTGCGCAGCACCGACGCGCACGCCGGACGCAAGCAGGAGCTGATCTTCGGGCTTATCGCCCTTGTAGGCCTGCCCGACCTCGAAGAGCGCCACATCGGCGAAACCGCGATTGCGATTGCGCTGTGCCGCCGCCAGCAGCCCCGGCAGCAGGCTCGGGCGCATGGAGCTCATTTCCGTCGAGATGGGATTGGCAAGCTCGAGCGCATCGCTGCCGCCGCCGAAATGCTCGGCCCAGGGGCGCGGCGTGAATGACCACGTAATGGCCTCGACCATGCCCCGCGTCGCAAGCACGCGGCGAGCGCGCCGGGCGCGCCGCTGCACCTCCGTCAGCACAGACCGCGTCACGCCATGCTCGCGCCGCATGGCCGCCGGCGGCACCTTGTCGAGGCCGGCAATGCGCGCGATCTCCTCGACGATATCTGCAGAGCCATGAACGTCCGGGCGCCATGTCGGCACAGTCACTTTGACCGCATCACCCGGCCCCTCGACCGCGAAACCCAATGCATCGAGTGTCTTCCGCGCCTCGGCCGGCTTGATGTCGAGGCCCGCGAGCTTCTTCACGCGCGAGAAGGCGAACGAGACGACCGTCTTCTTGACGGGCTCCTTCCCGGCAATCTTGGCGCGTGACGGTTCGCCACCTGCGAAATCCAGCATGAGGCGCGTGCCGAGATCGAGACCGCCCTTGATGAACGCCGGATCGACACCGCGCTCGAAGCGGTAGCGCGCGTCCGTCTGCAGGCCGGCCTTGCGGCCCGTCGCAGCAGTCAGCAAGGGATCGAAATAGGCGCACTCGATGAGTACGTTGGTCGTCTCGTGCGTCGAGCCCGACTCCTCGCCGCCCATGATGCCGCCGAAACCGAGCACGCGCTGCGTATCGGCGATGACGCACATGCCGTCCTCGACATCGTGCTCCTTGCCGTCGAGGCCGTGGAAACGCTCGCCGTTGCGTCCATTACGCGCGCGGATCGCGCCGATGACCTTGTCGGCGTCATAGACGTGCAGCGGGCGACCGCGATCCATGCTGACATAGTTCGTCACATCGACGACCGCGTTGATCGGCCTCAGGCCGATGGCCTTGAGCCTCTGCTGCACCCAGGCAGGCGACGCGCCGTTCTTGATGCCGCGGATATAGCGGCCGGCGAAGACCGGACAGGCGTGCGCGAGCTCCGGCGGGAACTCCAGCAGGATGTCGATCGGGCATTCGTACTTGCCCTCGACGCCAGGCGTCGGGAGTTCCGGCTTGAGCTTGCCGAGACCGCACGCAGCGATGTCACGCGCAATGCCGCGTACGCCCGTGCAGTCCGGCCGGTTCGGCGTGAGCTTGACCTCGACGACCGGGTCATCGAGGCCCATGACATCGACGTAGCGCTTCCCTACGTTCTTCGCATACGCCTCGCCCAGATCGATGATGCCTTGGTGATCGTCGGAAAGCTCCAGTTCGCGCTCGGAGACGAGCATGCCGTTCGAGACCACGCCGCGCACGGGCCGCTTGTCGAGCGTGATGCCCGTACCGGGAATGTAGCTGCCAAGCGGTGCGAATACGCCGATCATGCCGGCACGCGCGTTCGGCGCGCCGCAGACGACCTCGACCATACCGCTGCCCGTATCGACCTGGCAGACGCGCAGTTTGTCCGCGTTCGGATGCTGCTTGGCATCGACGACGCGCGCGACGACGAACGGGTTCAGCGCCTTGGCCGGCTCCTCGACGCTCTCGACCTCGAGGCCGATGATCGACAGCCGATCGACGATCACATCGAGCGGCGTGTCCGTATCCAGGTGATCCCGGAGCCAATTGAACGTGAATTTCATGAACAGATCTCGCAACGGGTCGCGGCCGCCGGAGGCTGCCGGCGGCGCCACTCATGGAACGATTTCAAGGGAATTTCAACCGCACGGGCAGGCGGCGGCTCCCCCCGGGGGCCGCCCGGCCTGCCACTTGGTTGCCGCCGCGGCCAACCGCGAACGGCGCCCGGCTATTTTGGCGCCAGCACCATCACCATCTGTCGGCCTTCGAGGCGCGGCTCGGACTCGACCTTCGAAATCTCCAGGACATCGGCTTTGACGCGCTGGAGCACGGCCATGCCAAGCTGCTGGTGGGCCATCTCGCGGCCACGGAACCGCAGGGTCACCTTGACCTTGTCGCCTTCCTCGAAGAAGCGTTTGATGGCGCGCATCTTCACGTCGTAGTCGTGATCGTCGATGCTCGGGCGCATCTTGATCTCTTTGATCTCGACGATCTTCTGCTTCTTGCGCGCCTCGGCCTGCTTCTTCTGCTCCTGGAACTTGAACTTGCCGTAGTCCAGGATCTTGGCCACTGGCGGATCGGCGTCGGGCGACACCTCGACGAGGTCGAGCCCGGCCTCTTCGGCCTGACGCAGTGCATCAAGCGTCTCGACAACGCCGACATTCTCTCCGTCGGCATTTATGAGGCGCACTGTGCGCGTGCGGATAGCATCGTTCATTCTGGGGCCGGATTGCTCGCGCTCCGGGCCTGCGCGCATTGGACGGCGTATGTTGCTTCTCCTGAAATAGGCCGAACGGTCAAAATTCTGGAATTTGCTCAGAGCAAATGCTGTCACCCCGGCCGCAGGCGACATCTGGACGCAGAACGCGAGTAGAGAAGGGCGATTTCCGGGGCCCTGTCAAGCCGGACCGGCCCCCTCGCGGAGCACATCAGCCATCGCGGCTCTTTTTGCGGCGCAGCGAGGGGTCTGTTGGTTTGGAAGTGCCCCCTTGCATGGCCTGGCACTTGCCTCGAATGGCCTATTAACACACTCTGTCCGGACATCTGCAGGG
>JAEZAW010000259.1 GCA_023430315.1 Pseudomonadota bacterium
CCCGCCCCCCCCATGGGGGTGGGGAATACTGGGCCGGGGCGTGCGGGGGCGCGCGCCTTCCGGCGCGACGGGGAGGGGAATGACAGCGAGGCCGCGGCGGCAGTGATTCACAAGCTGATCGTGCTGACATCCGGTTCCGTATGGTGCAGATAGTTCCGCTGGATTGGGGGGACTCATCACATGCGCCTACGCACCCATCAGATCGGCGAGCTGATCGGCATATTCCTGCTGCTCGCGTCGACGGCCATGCAGCTCTTCTATCTCGATCCGCTGAAGCGCGAGATCGAGATGCGGCTCGTGGCGTTCAACATCCAGCAGTCGGCGCAGATCCAATTGCGCACGGCTTATGAGAACCAGCTCGCGCTGCTGAAGGTGATGAACGCGCCCGCCGAGCAGATCAGCGCAGCCGAGGCGCAGCGCACGAAAGTGCTCGGGCAGTATAAGGCCTCCGACGCCGACATCGCGGATGTCGTGCTCGAGAAGGAAAACGTCGAGAACTATTTGGAAATTGTCGTGGTCGTGCTGTTCGCGCTCGGCAGCATCCTCGCGGGCGTCGGTCGCCTCATCGAGTTCCAGACGGCGAGCCGATTTGTGAGAGAATAATATGCTGCCCTAATCGAGCGACTGCAGGTATTCCAGCACCGACAGCGCTTTCGCGCCGCCCATCTTGGCGTGCGTGACGAGCGGAATGCCGTGCGGGCCGGGCGCGTTGCCGGCTTGCGGGTACGTCGAGATGGCGGCCTTCACGACGTCGAGGTGGCCGAGCATGGCGGCAGCGAAAATGTCGAGGCGCGCGCCATTGTCGAGCAGGAACTCCGCGATCTCGCGACGGCCCGTGTGAGCGGCTGCGCCGAGCGCGGTCTCGAAGTCGCCGCCGCCCCAGTCCCAGCACGCATTGACCAGCTTCGGCTCCTGGGCGAGCAGCTCTTTGACCCGGTCCAGATCCTTGTGCGCCTTGAGCACGAATTCGTTGACCAGCTCGGGCGCGATGGGCGGCGGTCTTTCCATGTCGATGTCTCTGCTTTCCGCGAATACTGACGAACCCTAGCGGCTTCGCGCATTGCCGTCAGCCACAACTGGGTGCTTGCATGGCTGCTGCTTATGGATTGATGTGCGCAAGGCGAATTGCTCGGAATGAGAAGGACGGCGATGACGACGCTCTATGGCATTCCCAACTGTGACACGGTCAAGAAGGCGCGGACGTGGCTCGATGCGAAGGGCATCGCGTACGAGTTCCACGACTACAAGAAGGCCGGCATCACGGCGGCGAAGCTGAAGGCCTGGAGCAAGGTGCTCGGATGGGAGACGGTGCTCAATCGCGCCGGCACGACCTTCAGGAAGCTGCCCGATGAGGCGAAGGCCGACCTCAATCAGACCAAGGCGATCGCGCTGATGATCGAGCAACCCTCGACGATCAAGCGTCCGGTCGTCGAATACGAGGGCGGGCTGCTCATCGGCTTCAAGCAGCCGGAGTGGGAAGCCGCATTCGGGAAGTAAGCTAGAGGACCCGCGTGAATCGAGCTTTGGATCGCTCTCGCGCCTTCTGGGCCTCGACCTCGCGATCCTTGGGTGGCGCGTTCGTCTCCAGGGACGCGAGCAGGCGCGTTGCGGCGGCGGTTACCTCATCGATGGCGAGTGCGAACGCGGCGGCATTGGCCTGCGAGGGCGCATTGAAGCCACTGAGCTTGCGGACGAACTGCAGCGAGGCCGCGCGGATCTCGTCGTTGGTCGCCGGTGGATCAAAGTTGAACAGCGTGCGAATATTGCGGCACATGAGCGTCCTCCTTTGCGATAGAGATAAGGTCCATGGCCCTCGGCGTCGAGGGGTGCAGCAGCAAAGGAGGGTCGCCGTGGCCAAGAACGCCAAGAATGCGACGGGCAAGATCTACATCGGTGTCGGCGGCTGGACCTTCGAGCCGTGGCGGGGGACGTTCTATCCCGACAAGCTGCCGCAGAAGCGCGAGCTCGAATATGCGGCGAGCAAGCTCACCTCCATCGAGATCAACGGCACGTACTACGGGTCGCAGAAGCCCGAGAGCTTCGCACGCTGGCATGACGAGACGCCGGATGGTTTCGTGTTCGCGCTGAAGGGCTCGCGCTTCACGACCAACCGGCGCGTGCTCGCAGAGGCAGGCGAATCCGTCGAGCGGTTCATGACAGGGGGCGTGCTGGAGTTGAAGGATAAGCTCGGTCCCATAAGCTGGCAGTTCATGCCGACGAAGAAGTTCGATGCCGAAGACTTCGAGGCGTTCCTGAAACTCCTGCCGAAGAGTGTCGAGGGAAGAAAGATCCGCCACGCGGTGGAAGTGCGTCACGAGAGCTTCCGCGTGCCCGAGTTCGTCGCCATGGCGCGCGAGTATGGCGTTGCCATTGTGATGGCAGGCGACAGTGATTTCCCGCAGATCGCCGACGTCACCGCGCCGTTCGTCTACGCGCGCATCATGGGGACGGAGGAGAAGGAAAAGATCGGCTACTCCAAGAAGGCGCTCGATCAATGGGCGGCACGCGCGAAGGACTGGTCGGTCGGCAAGGTGCCTGCCGGGCTTGACGCCGTGAGCCCGCAGAGAGCCGATGGCAAGGCGCGCGACGTGTTCTTCTACGTCATCAGCGGTTACAAGGCGCACAATCCAGCCGCTGCCATGGCGCTTATCGAGCGGGTTGGCTAGGGCGGTTATCTGAGGCGATCGTAAACACGGCCAATCAACGAGCGACCTGATGTGGGGCGAGGCGCTGGTGGCGTGGGCACGGGAATGGGATCGCTCGCCTGCGTCTGAGTGACAGCGGGCTGCGGCGGGTTCGCAACGTACTCGCGGATCGCGCGATGCACGAAGGCGAGCTTGTCGTAAGCGGGCGCGGGGATCACGAACGGGTAGAAATCGTTGTGGCCCATGCCGCGGCTCATGTTGTTGAGCGCGATCGTGAGCGGCACCCATCGCTCCATGAGGGCTTCGAAGGATTCCTCGCGGTGCACGTCATAGGCCTTGAATGGCCATGCGGCGCCGAAGAGCAGGCCGGAAGCGCGCGGCTCCATGCCCTCGGCCTGCGCCGTATCGATCGACGAGACCATGTGCAGGTAGTGCGCCCAGGTCTCCGCCCAGTCCTCCCACGGGTGCGCGCTCGCGTAGGCCGAGACGTGGCGCGCTGACCAGTCAGGCGGCGGTCCTTCAGCGTGATGGCGTGCGAGTGCGGTGCCGTAGTCCTCGCGCTCGTCGCCGAAGAGCGCGCGAAAGGCCTCCTGCTGTCCGGTCGCGGCGATCAGAACGTTCCAGTAAAAGTGTCCGCTCTCGTGGCGGAGATGGCCGAGCAGTGAGCGGTAAGGTTCGTCGAACTGCTGGCGCTGGCGCTCGCGCTCGACGGCGTCGGCTTCGAGCACATTGATGGTGATGACACCATCGAGATGGCCGGTCGCGGCGTTGACGAGAAAATCGAAGGCGAGACGCTCGCCGCCCGAGGCGGTCGTGTCGAGCGGCAGGCCGAAGCGCAGCAGATCGTAGACGAGGCGTTTTTTGGCTCGCTCCAGCTCCTGCCAGGCCGTGAGGTTGCCATTGGCGGAGAGGTCGGGGATCGTCCGGTTGAGGTCGCAGGCGCGACAGAAGCCGTCGCCCGTATCGGCAGGCGTCAGCCAGTTGCACGCGGCGTGGGCGGCATTGGCGCAGTAGCGCAGTTCTCCCCCTTCGTGCCCAATGGAGTGATAGTTGCCGGCGACCTCGCCAGCGGGCTCGAGCGCGACCACGGTGAGCCGCTCGGGATCGAACCCGAGCTCGGCCGCGCATTTCACGCACTGGACATTCTCGAAGTAGACTTTGTTGCCGCACTTCGAGCACGCATAGTTCTTCATGATGCAATGCCATTCATTTCCGGCCGGTCGCCCCGGGATGTGCCACTGGATCCGCTACCGGTCGAACGTTCTCTGTCGCAGAACTCTTATCCGCCCGCCTGCCCAACGTGCCAAATTTTTCGGCAGCCAGATGGCCATTTTTCAGCAGTGTGCCCGCGGGCTGGACGACGCGCCGCGCAAGATGCGTTTACCAATCGATTGCGCTTGTGGCCTCGCAGCGGACTCTGTATCGGAATCCTGACCTGCCCACCAACGCCCGGCCGCCCGGTTCGTTCCGGACCGACGCTCAGCCATGGCCTCGGAGGCGGCTCGCGGAAAGGCCGCTAGTGTGATGATCGAGAAATTCGCCAGATCTCGCGGCATGGTGCCCAGCGAATTTCTCGATCTGAATCACACTAGCAAGTTTATGATTCTAGTGTCCCTTTTGATTCCGAAGTTCGCTCGGGACGCCAGCATCGAGGCATGGCGAACTTCGGAATCGGGACACTAGTACCCATGGCACTTCATGTCGCGCTGAAGCACGAGACGATCTACCGCTACGATCGGCGCATCGGCATGGGGCCTCAGGTTATCCGGCTGCGCCCTGCGCCGCACGCGAGGACGCCGATCCTCAGCTATTCGATGCGCATCGAGCCGGCACTGCACTTCCTGAACTGGCAGCAGGACCCCTTCGGCAACTATCTCGCGCGGGTCGTGATCCCGGAGGAGACGGAAGTCTTCTCGGTCACGGTCGACCTGATCGCCGATATGGCGGTGATCAATCCGTTCGATTTCTTCGTCGAGGAGAGCGCTACCGAGTGGCCCTTCGAATATGATGCCGCGCTGAAGAAAGAGCTCCAGCCGTATCTGGATATGGAGCCCGCGGGGCAGCGGCTCGCCAAGTACATGGCGGGAATCGACAAGCGCAAGCGCACCACGATCGATTTCCTTATCGATCTGAACCGCAATCTCCAGCACGAGGTCCGCTACCTCATCCGCATGGAGCCTGGCGTGCAGACGCCGGAGGAGACGCTGGAGTTTGCGTCCGGCTCCTGCCGCGACAGCGCGTGGCTGCTCGTCCAGATCCTGCGCAATCTCGGTCTCGCCGCTCGGTTCGTGTCCGGTTATCTCATCCAGCTCACGCCCGACGTGAAGTCGCTCGACGGCCCGACGGGCACGGATGTCGATTTCACCGACCTGCACGCGTGGTGCGAGGTCTACGTCCCTGGCGCCGGCTGGATCGGCCTCGATGCGACCTCCGGCCTGCTGACCGGCGAAGGTCATATCCCGCTTGCCGCGACGCCGCATCCGACGAGTGCGGCCCCGATCAGTGGCAGTCATGGGCGCGCCGAGGTCGAGTTCGAGCACCGCATGGGGGTGACGCGTGTGCGCGAGACGCCGCGCGTGACGAAGCCCTACAGCGATGAGCAGTGGCAGGCCATTCTCGATGCCGGTCATGCCGTGGACGAGCGCCTCAATCGCGGTGATGTACGCCTCAGCATGGGCGGTGAGCCGACATTCGTCGCTGCGGACGACATGGAGGGTGCCGAGTGGAACACCGCAGCCGTCGGGCCGAATAAGCGGCGCTATGCGGATGATCTCGTGCGCCGTCTGCGGGACCGCTTCGCGAAGGGCGGTCTGCTGCATTATGGCCAAGGCAAATGGTATCCGGGCGAGCAGCTTCCGCGATGGGCCTTCGCGCTCTACTGGCGCGCGGACGGCGAGGCGCTTTGGGAAGATCAAGGCCTTATCGCCCGCGAGACGACCGGGCGGGCACCGTCGCCCAATGACTTGCAGCTCTTCATGCGTGGGCTTTGCACGCAGCTCGGCTTGCCGACGGAGAGCGGCATGGCGGCGTACGAGGACCCCATCCATTTCA
The DNA here is from genome assembly GCA_023430315.1 of Pseudomonadota bacterium. Taxonomy (GTDB): domain Bacteria; phylum Pseudomonadota; class Alphaproteobacteria; order Rhizobiales; family Hyphomicrobiaceae. The sequence continues at coordinate 5,697 of JAEZAW010000259.1, forward strand.
TGGCCGTCGAGCAGCGGCTGCCGCTCAATGTGACGGTCGAGGACAACAAGATCGAGGATCCGGCCGAACGCCAGCGCATCATGCGTACGTTCGAACGCGGGCTCGGCGCGCCGGTCGGCTATGTGCTGCCCGTTCAGGTCTGGCACACACAGGATCGCGGCCGGCGATGGGTGACGGAGCGGTGGGCGCTCCGGCGCGGCAAGCTGTTCCTCGTGCCGGGCGACTCGCCCGTCGGTTTCCGCCTGCCGCTCGGCTCGGCGCCCTTGCTGTCACCGATCGACTATCCGCACGTACTGCCGCGCGATCCGTTCGCGCCCGCACCGGCACTGCCGGAGCGCCGTGTGCTCATGCAGCGCCGCCGCACGGTCGCGCTGGAACCGCCGCAGGCGCTGCCCGGTCTGCCCGATGACGTCGTCGGTTCGGTGCGCACGGCACTTGCTGTCGAGGCGCGCGATGGACGTGTGTGCGTGTTCATGCCGCCGCTTGCCGATGCCGAGGACTATGCCGCCATGATCGCGGCGGTCGAGGAGACGGCGCGCGCAACCGACCTCGCCATCCACATCGAGGGCTACGAGCCGCCGCGGGACCCGCGTTTCAATGTCATCAAGGTGACACCCGATCCCGGCGTGATCGAGGTCAATGTCCAGCCGGCCATGTCCTGGGACGAGGCGGTGACTATCACGACGGGCCTTTATGAGGACGCGCACTTCTGTCGCCTGAGCGCGGAGAAATTCATGCTGGATGGCCGCCACTCGGGCACGGGCGGCGGCAACCACATTGTGCTCGGCGGCGCGACGCCAGCCAACAGCCCCTTCCTGCGCCGGCCCGATTTGCTCGCGTCGGTCGTGACCTACTGGCAGAATCATCCTTCACTCTCGTATCTGTTCTCGGGGCTCTTCATTGGCCCGACCAGCCAGGCGCCGCGCGCGGACGAGGGCCGGCATGAAGCGCTGTACGAATTGGAGATCGCGCTGTCCGAGGTGCCCGATCCGGGTGTCGGCAGCATACCGCCGTGGCTCGTCGACCGGCTCTTCCGCAACCTGCTGATCGATGTCACGGGCAACACCCATCGTGCCGAGATCTGCATCGACAAGCTGTACTCGCCGGATGGTCCGACGGGGCGGCTTGGCCTTCTCGAATTCCGTTCGTTCGAGATGCCGCCGCACGCGCGCATGAGCCTTGCTCAGCAGCTCCTGCTGCGGGCGCTCATCGTCATGTTCTGGGAGAAGCCCTACAAGCAGAAGCTCGTGCGTTGGGGCACGGCCCTGCACGACCGCTTCATGCTGCCGCATTACCTCTGGTCGGACTTCTCCGACGTGGATGGCGATCTCAAGCCGGTCGGCCTGCCCATCGAGCTCGATTGGATCCTGCCGCACGCCGAATTCCGCTGTCCCGTGCTCGGGAAGATCGCGGCGCATGACATCGAGCTGGAGGTGCGGCAGGCACTGGAGCCCTGGCACGTGCTGGGCGAGGAAGGTGTGGTCGGCGGTACGGCCCGGTACGTCGACTCCTCCCTCGAACGGGTGCAGGTCGCGGTACGCGGGCTTACAGGCGATCGCTATGTCGTAACCTGCAATGGTCGCACGCTGCCGCTAAGCCCGACCGGAACCTTTGGCGAGGCGGTTGCCGGTGTCCGCTATCGCGCCTGGCAACCGCCGTCCGCACTCCATCCTACTATCGCGCCGCATGTGCCGCTGACGTTCGACGTCTTCGACAGCTGGACGGGACGCTCGATCGCCGGGTGCCGCTATCACGTCTCGCATCCCGGCGGGCGCAGTTTCGAGGTCTTTCCGGTGAATGCCTATGAGGCAGAGGGGCGGCGCCTCGCGCGCTTCGAGGCGGACGGTCACACGCCCGGTCGGATGGCGCCGCAGTCCGCGCGAATCAACCCGGATTACCCGGTGACGCTCGATCTGCGCCGGAATGCTTGATGGAGGCGAGCTGTGTGTGGCCGGCGTCACAGGCTTGGGAGCAAAACCGGTAGCAGGGCGCGGCCTGTTGCAGGGGTAACGATTCGGCGTGCTAGACACGACGTGTTCGGCGCTTTCATGCAACGGCGTCGCGGCGGGGGAATGCTAAGCAGGGTCCGGCTCTGATGAACACGATCGCCTCCGCTGTCCGGGATGGCGGACCGAACCTCGTTGACCGGTATCTGACCTCCGCTGGCGGGGGCTACGACGAGCTACGGGATGGGGCTGGCGACGTGCGCCGCCATTGGGACCTCTTCATCGACGGCGTTGGCAATTTGCCGCCTGCCGATCTCGCCGCGCGGGCCGCGAGCATCGACCGGCGTGTGCGCGAGACCGGTATTGCCTACGACATGTTCGCCGATCCCAATGCGGCGACGCAGAAGTGGCAGCTCGACCTCATGCCGGTCGTGCTCTCCAGTGCCGAATGGCGCTGGCTGGCGGCGGCGCTCACGCAGCGGGCGCGATTGTTCGATGCCCTGCTTGCGGATCTGTACGGTGAGCAGAAGCTTATGCGCGCTGGTCTCGTGCCGCCCGAGCTCGTCTTCTCCGACAATGCTTTCCTAAGACCCTGCCAGGGCATTCTCGACAGGGCCGGGCCGCTCCGCTTCTATGCCGCTGATCTCGCGCGCGGCGCGGACGGACAATGGCGCGTCATCGACAATCACCTGGAGACGCTCGCGGGTCTCGGCTTCGTGCTCGCGAACCGGGTCGCCCATACGCATGTGACGGGTGACCTCTTCAAGCAGGTCAATGCCGTGCGCCTCGCCGCCCATTGCCAGCGCCTGCAGAACGCGCTCGCTGCCCATGCCGGCCGCGACAATGCGGCGATCGCCCTGCTGACGCCGGGGCCGCATCACGAGGACTATTTCTCGCACGCCTATCTCGCCCGCTATCTCGGCCTGCTGCTGATCGAAGGCTCGGATCTGCGCACGCGTGGCGGACACGTCTACCTGAAGACGCTCGAAGGCTTGAAGGAGATCGATCTCATCGTCCGCTGTGTGGACGGCCGCCAGATTGATCCGCTGGAGCTCGATCCCGGTGGCTTCATGGGGCCGGCGGGTCTGCTGCGCGTGAACCGCGAGATGCCGCGCTTGGTCGTCAATGCCGTCGGCTCCGCAGTGGCGCAGAACCGCGGGCTCGGTCCGTACCTGCCGGCACTCTCCAAGCACCTCCTCGGCGAGGACCTGCTGCTGTCGGATGCTCCGCGCTGGTGGCTCGGCGATCCAGCGGCACGGCGCCATGTGCTCGAGAACCTCGACGATCTCGTGATCCGTACCGCGCAGGAAGGCACCGGGCGTCCGGGACAGGCGGCACTCGGTCAGGCGCCGCGCGAGATATCCGCCGCCGAGCGCGAGCGGCTCAAGGCGGAGATCGCACTGCATGGTGCGCGGCTCGTCGCGGAGGAAAAGATCGGCTTCAGCACGTCGCCCGCCTTCGAGGGCGATAACCTCGTGGCGCGGCCGTTCGCGATGCGCTTGTTCGTGGCGCATACGGGCAATGCCTTCGAGGCCATGCCGGGCGGACTTGCCATGACGGTCGATCCGGCGCGCGCCGTGGCGCTGAGCGCGCCCGATGGCCATACGCGCGATGTCTGGGTGCTCTCGGATGCGCAGCAGGCGCCGCACGTCAGCCTCTGGCGGCCGAAGCTCGAGATGGCGCGCGTCGAGCGCTCTCAGCGCGTGGTGCAGAGCCGTGTCGCCGATGATCTCTACTGGCTCGGGCGCTACAGCGAGCGCGCTGACTGGACCATGCGGCTGCTGCGCGGTGCGCTGCGTCGCATCGGAGAGGATAGCGGCGCCGTTGGCGGGCTCGATGCGGTGCGTCGCTGCCTGGATATGCGGCTGACCGATCCTGAGACGGCGGACGCGGGCGTGCACGCCCGCTCCCCCAACGGTGACATCGAAGGCCGCTGTCTCGATCTCGTATCGCGCGCGCGCAGCCCGCGGACGCTCGCGCGCACGCTGGAGGGGCTCTATCAGGTCTCTTATCTCGTGCGCGACCGGCTCTCGCACGAAGCCTGGCAGACACTCAGCCGCTTTCGGCCCGGTGATCCCTGGATGCGCTCGCTCAATGCCGCGCGTCCCGGCGCGCTGCTCGATCTGCTCGACGAGGGGCTGGCCGCGCTCTCCGCGTTCAACGGCCTCACGCACGAGAACATGACGCGCAATTACGGCTGGTCGTTTCTCGACATGGGGCGGCGGCTCGAGCGTGCGTACAACCTGAGCGAGGCTATTCTGACGCTGTTCATTCCGCCGCCCGACGAGGAGGAGGAAACGAGCAGCCTCGTGC
>JAEZAW010000221.1 GCA_023430315.1 Pseudomonadota bacterium
CCTTACCGCAGCGCCCGTCTCGACGTGGGCAGCGGACACCAGATCTATTTCGAGGAGTGCGGCAATCCGCAAGGCAAGCCGGTCGTCATCGTGCACGGTGGTCCCGGCGGCGGCTGCAATCCTACCATGCGCCGCTATCACGATCCCGCCCGCTACCGCATCATCCTCTTCGACCAGCGCGGCTGCGGGCGCTCGACGCCCAACGCGAGCCTCGAGGAGAACACCACGCCGCACCTGCTCGCCGACATGGAGCAGCTACGCCGCCACCTCGGCATCGAGCGCTGGCAGCTCATGGGCGGCTCCTGGGGCGCGACGCTCGCCATTGCCTACGCCGAGCGCCATCCCGAGCGCGTGCTCGAGCTCATCCTGCGCGGCGTGTTCCTGCTCAGAGAGGCGGAGATCCGCTGGTTCTACGAGGACGGCTGCAGCTGGCTTTTTCCCGAGGCCTACGAAGCCTTTCGCTCCCTGCTGTCCGCGGAGGAGCGCCTGGACCCGATCGCATCGTATCACCGCCGCCTGACCCATTCGGATCCGCGCATCCAGGTCGAAGCAGCGCGGGCGTGGTGCATCTGGGAAGCTTCGACGATGGCATTGCGGCCCGATCCCATGCGGCTGCGCGCCTTCGCATCGGACTCCTACGCGCTCGCCTTCGCGCGCATCGAATGCCATTATTTCGTGAACCGCGGCTTTCTCGAGGTCGACGGTCAGCTGCTGCGCGATGCGCACCGTCTCGCCGGCATCCCGGGCACCATCGTCCAGGGACGTTATGACGTCGTCACGCCGGCGCGGAGCGCAGTCGAGCTGCACAAAGCCTGGCCCGGCTCATCGCTGCACGTCGTACCCGATGCAGGCCATGCCATGACGGAGCCCGGCATCGTGCACGAGCTCGTTGCCGCAACGCGGGCGTTCGGCAAACACTAGCTGAAAACGCGAAAGATTTTAGCTCAGGCGGGCGTCGCTAACGTCTCGGTCGGCTCGCCGCGAACGATCACCACCGCGCTCGTCGGCAGTGGCCGCCACTTCGAGCTCGGCCACGGCCTCGTCGCGAACGGCGACAGCGTGCTCGAGCTTCTCGCGAAGATCGGCAATGGAAGCGCGGAGATTGTCGCGGCGCTGGGCCGCCGCACGCGCAAATGTCGAATAGGCGAAGTGCGCCTCGTTACGGATGCCCGTACGCTCTTCCTCGCTGGTAATCTGGCGCTCGAGGTCGGCAGCCATCTGCTCGAACTCGTGGATCATCGCTTCGATGTCCGCCACCTTCCGCCGCTTTTCATCGGCCTCGAAGCGCTTCAGCTTCAGCGCACTGTCGCGGGACTTCATGACCGTCTACCCCCTACTAACGAGCATCGGCGGCCTCGACGAACAAGGCGCCGTTGATACACGCTCAACGTCCGGCCCGTTCGCGACATGCGCGGCGTGGCCATACTAACCATATGCTCCGACCGCATATTACATGATCCTGCGTAAAGCACTCCAGGTCCAGCCGCTTTGAAGCTCGCGATGCTGATGTCCTGTGATGCCGCAAGATATGTGCCGGCGCAGGATCAGTATCTAACGAACGCATTAAGTTGCCGTTTCGCAACGCCTGAATCGGATCAGACTACAGCGTGCCATTTTCGATCACTGAGCGAGCACTGTACGCTTCAGCAACCTGTGCAAATCATGTACTAACCAATTTAGGGGGTTGCATGCGGACAAACAAGTCACGGCAACGGCTTGAGTGATCTGCATGGTCGGCGTGAGGTTCGCGATCTAGCGACATCTCTGAGCTGCCAAGTACGGCTAGGATGGCCTGCCGCACCGAGTATTGGCGTGCGCGGTTACTTGGTACTACTGGGTCTCGTGTCCTGTTGACAGCTTGTCATCGCCCAGCGATGAGCGGTTGTCATGGCAACACAAGCCGCGTGTCCCAGAAAAAGCATTCATGTAATCGGCCATTAGGTTTTGTTAACCTCTCGAAAGTAATGTGCAAGTTATGAACTTGCTGAGTGCAATAGCGTACTCTTCACAATTGGGGCAGCGGATCCGAAGACGGGTCATGGAAGAGAGGTTGGCATGCGAGTCCTTCTCATAGAGGATGACAGCGCCACGGCACAAAGCATCGAACTGATGCTTCAGTCGGAAGGCTTCAACGTTTACACGACGAGTACCGGTGAAGAGGGCGTCGATCTCGGCAAGATTTATGACTACGACATTATTTTGCTCGATATCAACTTGCCGGACATGAGCGGATACGAGGTTCTCAAGACGCTCCGTGTCAGCAAGGTGCAGACTCCAATCCTGATCCTGTCGGGACTGGCCGGCATCGACGACAAGGTGCGCGGCCTCGGCTTCGGCGCCGACGATTACATGACTAAGCCGTTCCACAAGAACGAGCTTATCGCCCGCATCCAGGCGATCGTCCGCCGCTCGAAGGGCCATGCCCAGTCGGTCATCGAGACCGGCGAGCTGCGCGTCAATCTCGACACCAAGACCGTCGAGGTTAACAATCACCGGGTGCATCTGACGGGTAAAGAATATCAGATGCTGGAGCTGCTCTCGCTCCGTAAGGGCACGACCCTTACGAAGGAGATGTTCCTCAATCATCTCTACGGCGGGATGGACGAGCCGGAGCTGAAGATCATCGACGTCTTCATCTGCAAGCCGCGCAAGAAGCTGCAGACGGCGACGGGCGGCAAACACTACATCGAAACCGTCTGGGGCCGCGGCTATGTGCTGCGGGAGCCGGGCGACGGCAAGACCGCAGCGGCCTGATTGGGAGCATCGGCGGGGCGCCAACCACCGCCGGATGCGCCAATTTGGCCCAGGTTAGAGGGCGCCTGCGGGCGCCCTTTTGCTTGCCGGCTTTTCGAGCGCCCTGCCTTGCTGCAAGGGTGCCTTTCTGCGATACTTTCCGCAAAACCGGCAGCAGCGGTCATCCGACTGCGCCGCCCCCCAAGGAGTTCGGTAGGATGGGTACATTCAGCGTCTGGCACTGGCTGATCTTCCTGGTCATCGCCTTGCTGCTCTTCGGCGGCAGCGGGAAGATCTCGTCGATCATGGGCGACGTTGCCAAGGGCATCAAGAGCTTCAAGAAGGGCATGTCCGAGGAGGACGATGCCGCACCTGCAGCGCCGAATGATGCGCCAAAGAAGCTCGAGGGCAAGCCGCCGGAGCCCCAAACGGCGAGTGGCACCACGAGCGGCACGAAGGTCGGCTGACGGTTTGTCGGCGTCAGCGGTGGCGCTCCCAATTCCGTCGCGGTGCGGTCGAGAGGGGCGGCACGCGAAGCTGCTCAGATCCTCGCGCTATGGGCACTGAGGCGGGGCAGGTTCGCTGAGGGCGGAAGGGCAGTCGCTGCTGCAACTTTGACGCGACAGTGAGGCTGCACTACAGAAAGCGATCATGTTCGATCTCACGTCAGGCAAGCTGCTGCTCCTGGGCATTGTGGCCCTGATCGTGCTCGGGCCGAAGGATTTCCCGATCCTGCTCAGGACCATCGGGAAGTACATGGGCATTATCAAGCGCCAGGCCGACGAATTCCGCGCTCAGTTCGACGAGGCCATGCGGGAGAGCGAGCTCGACCAGATAAAGAAGGACGTCGAGGGGCTCGGCCAGGATCTCGACCAGTCCATGCGCGAGACCCAGCAGTCGATCTCCAGCGACCTTTCAAGCGTCACGCAGGATATCGACGGCCTCAAGTCCGATGTCGAGGCTCAGCTCAACGATCCCTTGCGGCCGAACTCGCATACGACCGGCTATACGCCGGAGGAGATCCGCGAGGCCACGAGTGGCGATACTGCGGCTGCTGAGCCCGCCAGTCCCGATCACGACGCCAATGGCGCTCCCATGAGGCAGATGGCGGAGGCGCCTCTGGCCGCGCCGGTAACGCCTGTCATTGCCGAGCCCGTGCCAGTCCCTCAGAGCGATCGTGCTAGTCTGAACGGCACGGGAGCCCACGCCGCGCCGAGTGGCTCGGGCGCAGAGACCTCACCGAAGAGCGGGGCCTGAGACGTCGTGACCGATACGCTGCAAACTCCGGGCAAGGGCGTGGACACTCCGACGACGAAGGTGGAAGCCGACGACAACGGCCAGTCCGACATCGATGCCTCGCGGGCGCCGCTGATCGAGCACCTGACCGAGTTACGCACGCGTCTCATCTATTCACTGCTCGCTTTCTTCGGAACCTTCGTCGTCTGCTTCTTCTTCGCGAAGCCGATCTACAACGTTCTGGTCTGGCCGTTCGTGCGGATCGTCGGCGCCGAGAACGCCAAGCTCATCGCGACGCACTTCCTCGAGCAGCTCTTCACGAACATCAAGCTCGCGATGTTTGGTGCCGCTTTCCTGTCGTTTCCCGTGGTGGCGGTGCAGATCTACAAGTTCGTGGCCCCGGGGCTCTACAAGAACGAGCGCGGCGCATTCGTCCCCTATCTCGTCGCGACGCCGTTGCTTTTCCTGCTCGGATCGCTGGTCGTCTACTTCATTGTTCTGCCGCTGCTCATTCAGTTCTCGCTCGATATCACGCCTCAATTGGGGGGTGACGGCAAAGCGACGATCGAGCTGCTGCCCAAGGTCTCGGAATACCTGTCGCTGGTCATGACCCTGATCCTGGGGTTCGGGATCATCTTCCAGCTCCCGGTCATCGTGACGCTGCTGGCGAGGGCAGGGGTCTTCGGTGCGGCCGGGATGCGGTCCGCCCGTCGCTACGCCATCGTGGGCATTGCCGGCGCCTCCGCGGTTCTCTCGCCGCCCGACCCGTTCAGCATGCTGGCGATGATGCTGCCGACCATCCTGCTTTACGAGGCCTCGATCTGGCTCGTCGATCGCATCGAGAAGGACGCCGCCGCCAAACAAGCCAAGGCGGACAGCGACTGAGCACCTGACGCTCTAACTTACTGTAATTATGTCATTTCAAGCGAGTGGGCGCCCGTATGCCTTTCGCTTGATCGGCCGCGCCCGTAGCGCCGGCCAGAATGGCTCCGTGTTCAACACGCCAAGTGTTAACCAGAATTAGCTTCTATCGCCAAAATATTGTTAAGGCGTGATAAAAATGGAACATGAAAGTATTGGCACGTTCACCGCGCGCCTTAGATCGATATTAAGACGGCTCGGTTAGTGTGTCCGAAGTTCAGAGAGAGTATCGCGTATCATGACCGACCAGCAATTCAGAACGCGCTCGCGTTACGTCATCGGGCCGGACGGTAGTCCCCTCACGGTGGCCGACCTGCCGCCGCGCGACACCAAGCGCTGGGTCATCCGCCGCAAGGCCGAGGTGGTTGCCGCCGTGCGTGGTGGCCTGCTGAGCCTCGAGGAGGCCTGTGAGCGCTATAAGCTGACCGTTGACGAGTTCCTGTCCTGGCAGCGGACCATCGACAAGCACGGCCTGCAGGGCCTGCGCGCGACCCGTCTCAAGGATTACCGGAACTAATCACCTGTCTCGTGGAGGCCTGTGAAAGCTGCCGTTCGCTGACGGCAGCGGCGCCTATTGGCGCGCCCTATCGCCGCTTAATGTACGTCCTGACGCGTTCGTTAGGTTCGCGGTCGCCGTAAACCTTACCGTCCCCACATCGGCGCCAAGTCGTCCACCGGCGGCAGACGTCGAACACGCTCAGCCCGCTTCGCCCCAGCGCGTGCGCCACACGAACAATCCCGTCGAGATCCCGTACGCTGCCATGGCGACGGTGACGAGGAGCGCGAAAGCTCGGAAGTCGCCACCTTGCTGCATCAGCAGAATGCCGCCGACGAGCACGACCAGCAGCCGAACCGTGCCGCCGAGCACCGGCCCCATAATTCGCCCCGAGCCCTGTGACGCGAAATAGAGGCAGAGCCCGAAGCCATAAGCGGCAAAACCGAAGCCGGCGATGCTCAGGTAGTCGTCAGCGGCGAGCTCGACCGCCGGATCGGTCGTGAAGATCGTAGCCCAAAAGGCGGGATTGAGGGCCGCAAGGCAGCCGATGCCGCCGATGATGACAGCCGAAGCCGTTGCTGCGGTCCATGCCACCCGGCGTGCACGCGCGACATCGCCGGCGCCGATGGCCATGCCGACCATGGGTACTGAGGCTGATCCTATGGAAAAAGCGATGGGTACGAGCAGCAACTCGAGGCGCACGCCGATGCCATAGCCGGCCAGTGCAGTCGTTCCGAAGGCCGCTACGAACTTGGCGAGGATGATGACGGTCAGAATCGACTGCAGGGGAGAGAGGCAAGAGACGGCGCCGACTTTGAGAATATCCCAGAAGAGAGCCCGGTCGAGGCGGATGCCGGTAAAGACAAGGCGCAGGCGCGTGTAACGGGAGCGGAGATAGGAGAGGAGGGCAATCGTCCCAGCGAGGAATGCGAGTATCTGGCCGGCCGCAATGCCGGAGAGACCGAAGCGGGGAATAGGTCCGAACCCGAGGCTCAACAGGCCGCCGAGGACGATTTGCAGTAAAGCGACAACGATAACGGTCGAGGATGGCACGCGCATGTTTCCGGTCCCGCGCGTGATCGAAGCCAGAATATTGAAGAACCAGATGATCGAAGCTCCCGCGAAGAACACCCCCGAGTATTGCAGCGCAAGCGGCAAGACAGCGGCATCACCCCCGAGAAGCGTGTAGATGGCGGGGCCACCAAGAAGAAAGACGGCCGTGAACAGAGCACCGGCGAGTGCAGCGACGATCAGAGCGTGGAAGGCCAGCGCGCGTGCGCGCCGCTGATCGCCGGCGCCGATAGCGCGGCTGATGGCCGAGGAGACGCCGCCGCCCATGGCCCCCGACGACATCATCTGTGTCAGCATGATCATGGGGAACACGAGCGCCATGGCGGCGAGCGATTCAGTCCCCAGAATGCCGATGTAGGAGGTTTCGGCGACGGCCACGAGCGATTGCGTACCGAGGGCGAGGAGGTTGGGCAGCGAGAGCGCGGCCAGAGTTGGCAGAATCGGCGCTGTCAGCAACGGCCCGTAGGCGGCCGCCGACCGATTGCGCGGTCGCAGGGGCGTGCGTTCCGACAAAACGAATCCCTTCCGCCAGGAGGCTCACTATCTCATCAACCAATGGCAGCCGGACGCAACGCAGCGCGGCGATTTGAATGACGTCCAAGGCTATAGGCGAAGCGAGCCCGGCCGTCCAGCGCTCCGTCTAATGATGAAAAAGTAGTAGTGAATACGAAGGGGCGAGGGCACGAACGGGCGTCCGGCTTCTGCCGATCAAGCGGCAAACAGGTGATTAAGAACGACGGATAGATGTTCGGTCGAATTAAACGGGACTTTCAGTCTTCTCTGCCATTTTGAGCGTCGCGAGTGGGAGCCCGCTGGACGCCGGGGGAGCGGTGTCGAGCAAAGTGCTGGCGTAGGGGGAAGAGTTCCGTCATGTCGAGTAAAGCAACCTTGACCATTGTGATCGCAGACGACGACGCCGACGACCGGATGCTGGTCGAGGATGCGTTCATGGAGAGCCGTCTCGCCAATCCGCGGGTTTACGTGGAGGATGGCGAGGAGCTGCTCGCGTATCTCCGCAGCGAGGGCAAGTTCACGGGCCAGCCGCGCCGCCTGCCGGGATTGATCCTGCTGGATCTCAATATGCCCCGCATGGACGGCCGCACTGTGCTCAAGCACATCAAGGACGATCCTGAGCTCCGCCGGATCCCTGTGATCGTGCTGACGACGTCGAAGGCCGAGGAGGACATCCTGCGGACCTACGATCTTGGCGTCAGCTCCTTCATCACCAAGCCGGTCAGTTTCGAAGGCCTCGTCGATGTCGTTCGTACGCTCAATCATTACTGGATCGAGATCGTCGAGCTGCCGGCCAGCGAGGCCGCCTGATTGAGTGCTTTTGCGTTAAGGCGGCCTTTCGATGACGCTTCCTACTGCACAGAACGAGACTGTCGTCCTACTCGTCGAGGATGACCGCGACGATTTCTTCCTGACGCAGGATGTTCTCCAGTGCGTGCCAAACCACAAATATTCGGTCGTCTGGGCCGGCTCCTATGAGCGAGCCACATTCGAGCTTCTCGAACGCACGTACGACGTAGCCCTGGTTGACTATCGCATCGGCGAGCGGACCGGACTCGAATTCATCCGCGAGGCCGGCCAGCGCTTTCCCGACACGCCCATGATCCTCCTCACGGGCGTCATCGATCCGCATATCGACCGCGAGGCCGAGGAAGCGGGAGCCGCCGATTTCCTCGAGAAGGGCGCCATAACCCCCGAGCTTCTCGACCGCTCCATCCGCTACGCCATCAAACACACGCGCCGGCGCGCCATTCTGGACGCCGTGCTCTCGAATTCGGCCGCCGGCATCGTGGCCTTGGACCGATCGGGTGTGCCGATCCTCTGGAACAAGCAGGCCCTGCGCGCGCTTGCCCTTGACGGCGATGTCGCAGGCGCAGTGTCCGCAGAGGCTGTCAGCGCCGGGCTCGCGCAGATCCGTACCGGCGGCCGTCTGCCCCAGCAGTTCGTCGCCCCCTCGGGAGAAGTCTTCGAGACGGGCATCGGCAGCGTGCCGAGCGACGGCGAGGTCATCGTCTTCCACGAAATCACGCACCGTATCCGCGCCGAGGAACTCCTGCGCAAGTCGGTCATCGAGGCCGAGGCGGCCAATATGGCCAAGTCGAGCTTCCTCGCGACGATGAGTCATGAGCTGCGCACGCCGATGAACGGCATTCTCGGGATGGCGCGCGTGCTCTCAAATACGCCGCTCGACAACGAGCAGGGTGCCTATCTCGACACGATCCGCGTCTCGGGCGAGAGCCTGCTCGGTATCATCAATGATGTGCTCGACCTCTCGAAGATCGAGGCCGGGCACATGGAAATCGAGAATGTCGAGTACCGGATCTCGGATCTCACCCATGAAGTGACGGCGCTGCTGGCACCGACAGCGCGCGCCAAGGGCATCGACCTCGCAGCCTTCGTCGACCCGCAGTTGGCGAGCACAATGCGCGGCGATCCGCTGCGCGTGCGCCAGATCCTTACGAACCTCATCGGCAACGCCATCAAATTCACCGAGGAGGGCGGCGTCTCGCTTTGGGTCGACCGTGTCGAGAGCGAGGGTCGCCCGCACCTGCGTGTTCGCGTCAGCGACACCGGCATGGGCATTCCGGAGAGCAAGCGCGAGCGCCTCTTCAAGCGCTTCTCCCAGGTCGATGCGTCGACGACGCGTACGCACGGCGGCACCGGGCTCGGCCTGGCGCTTTGCCGCGAATTCGTCTCGCTCATGAATGGCTTCATCGATTGCGAGAGCTCGCCCGGCGCTGGGAGCACGTTTGTGGTGCTGCTGCCGCTCACCGAAGTGGGCGTGGAAGCACAGGACCGTAGTCGCGCACGCCAGCTCGCGGGCTGGCGGATCGCGCTCATCGGTCGCGAAGGGCCGCTCGCCAATGTCATGCGGGCCTATGCCGTCAGCAGCGGCGCGACCATGGATGTGCTCGCCTGCGGCCCCAATGTCCTTCAGCGTCTGGGCTCGACGAACAGCACGGCAGTCGTCATCGACTGCAGCACGGCGACGTCCAGCCGGGCAGACATCATCCGCCAGATTGCGACGGGTTCGGGCGGCCAGCCCATGCCATTCTTCGTGATTGCAGATGCGATCTCCGACGCCGGTGGCATCGACATCGAGCCGGATCTTCTTCTGTCGCGGCCCTTCGGGCAGCAGTCTTTCGAGCGCATCTGCAACCGATTGCGTCGTCGGGTATCGAGCAGCGGAGCGCGGACAACGATCGCAGCGGCAGCTACTCCCTCACGGCATCTGCGCGTTCTGCTCGCCGAGGACAACGAGCCCAATCAGCGCGTGGCACGCGCCATCCTGCGCGGTGCGGGCTACTCGATCGACATTGCCGGCAACGGCCATAAGGCCATCGAGCTCGTCGGGCAGAAGCCCTATGACGTCGTGCTCATGGACGTGAACATGCCGGCCATGGACGGGCTCGAGGCAACGCAGATCATCCGCCAGACGGATGCAGGCCGCGTGCTGCCGATCATCGGCCTCACGGCGAGCGTCATGGACGGCGATCGCCAGCGCTGCCTCGAAGCGGGCATGAACGATCACCTGGCCAAGCCCATCGACTGGGACTGCCTGATCGCCCTCCTGAACCGCATGGAAGGCGAAGTCTACGGCGGACAAGCGCTGGCTTCGTGAGGGCGGTGCGCTCAGCGAAACAGATAGATCGGGCTAGACCAGGCGCGATGGCCGTCCTCCTGCGTCACGCGGATCAGAAGACGTGTGTCGCGTCCTTTCGTGACGGCGATGCGGCGTGTGAGCCGCAGCCGCGTCTCGCTCATCTGCTCAGGCAGGCGCGCGAGCGTCACCTCGCGTCCGAGCCCGCCACCGGGAAAGATGTCAGCTTCCACACCTAGCTTTCCGATATCGCGCACGCCACGGCAGTGCTTCGTCTCGAAGCTGATGGCGCCGGCATTTGCTTCCTTGAGCCAGAGATCGATGCCACCGAAGTTGCCGGTCGTGACGGCTTTCCATGAAAGGCCCGCCGGCGTCTGATCGCGGATGCCGCGGTCGAGATTCCAGTTGTTGAACATGCGCGCTTCGGCGATGGCGTTGCCGCTGATGGTGAGACTGCCGTCCCAGACGGTTGTGCGCGCACGGCCGCGGTACTCGGCGCCGGCATAAGTCAGACGCACCCGACGGCCGAGATCCGCGGAGCCATATGTACGAACGGTCTCGATGAGATCCGGGCCGTCGAAGATATCGAGACGCTCGATCGGCGCCGAGCCAACAACCTCGACATGCAACTCGATGTCCTCATCGGCAACGCGCGCGATGTCGCCCATGATGGCGCGGCGCGTCGTCTCGGTCGTGACGTTCTCGAAGACTGCGGGATCGCGGAGGAAGAGCGTGGCGTCGCTCTTCGTCACTGCTTCGACCGAGAGCAGCATTCGATTGCCCGTTGTGCCGTAGTGATGGCGCCGACGCATGGCCTCGAAGATCGCGTCGCGGTTGAGACGCGGCGCGAGATAGCAGGTGAGCCCACCCTGCGCGCCGAAGAACGACGCACCTGGATACGAGGCGCCAGGCCGTCCCTTGTGGCCATCCGAATTGCACACGACGCCAACGCGATAGTTCTTGGCGAAGGCATCGTGGAGAATCCACTCGAACGTACCCCAGTCGGAGTGCACCTCGACGGCCGTCTCCAGCTTGCCGTCGTGCGCGTAGGTGATGTCGGCATAGCGTCCGCCGACATGCGCCATCACCACGCAGTCCTTGCCGGCAAGCTTCTCGAAGAGGGCGCCTGCCTCGTGCGCGTCGGCAGCCTCGTCGGCCATGTCGCCGCCCTCGGTGATCTGCGCGTGGCTCGAACGGTGGATGCTCTCGCCCTCGCGGCGGTACATGACATTGCGATCGCCGCCGACAGCGGTATTGGCGCTCCACTCGTAGCCTGGAATACAAACGAAGCGGCCCGGCACATCGAACTCGGCCGTCGCGACATTGAGGTCGCGCCAGAAGGCGCCGGTGATCTGAAAGTCATTGCCCTGGTGGCTCATGACATCGATGAGCGCGCGGTCGCGACCAAAGGCGAAATACTCCCGCGCCGAGTTCGTGCCGAGTGTTTCGTCGGATTGGCCGTGCGTGTCGGCCCAGAAGTGGACGGCCGGCGCATCGCTAGCAGCTATTCGCAAGGGATTGCTGCGCGCGAGCAGGGTGGTGCCATCCTCGTCCAGCACGTCGATGCTGAGATCGCCCGGCTCGCGCACGGTGAGGCCTTCGAGCGTGGCGCCGAACTGGCCATTCCTCAGCTCGACAGTCTGAGGCAGCCCCGCGATCGGCCGGCTCGCGGTAAGGCGAACCGTGCGCGTCACCTGATCCGATGGATTGCCCCAGGCATCATCGATCTTGATACCGAAGCGGAACGGTGCCCCCGCGCGCACCATTGTCGGCAGCAGGGCCTGCCACGTGACGCCCGGCCCGGGTCCGATCTCGATGGTCGGGCTGACGGGAAGCGCGACGTAGTCGTAGGTCGCGATCGCATCGACGAGAACATGGAACTCGAAGATCTTCTCGCAGTACGTCTGCAGGCGCACGCCCGGTGATCCAAAGCGCTGATCGCCGAAGCGCACGGTGATCGTGTCGCCGGGTTTCAGGAAATGCTTCATCACGCCGATGTAGAGCGAGCGGCTCCAGGGGCGGATATTGCGTTTAAACTCCCAGCGCGCTTCGAGCGTGGCGCCGTTCGAGGCTTCCAGCGTGGTGTAGCCGGGAGCCTTCGGGTCGTCGAACTGCACGGGGCCGAGATCCGTCGCGAAGCGGAAAGCGATCTTCAGGCTGCCGGTGTCGTCGATACCGAATGCACCTGCCGTGTAGACGAGCGTGAAGGATTGCCAGGAACCCGCCTCGAACCTTCCGGACGGCGACAGCGTGGCGCTGCCCATGAGCTCTGGGCGAAACGTAGAATAGGGCATGCGGATTTCCTGCTGTAGTCGAGCGGCGCGCTGCGTCGCCGGCTCAGAAGAACGCGATGATGCAGTAGATCGAGGTGATCGCGATAACGGCGAGCGTCCCTAAGGCTCCAAACCCCCGCGCTGCGGAGACGCCGTCTGTCTGCACGAGAGCGTAGGCATGGGCGATGCGGGCGAGGATCAGAAGCAGTCCGAGTAGATGGATGAACAGCGCGCCGAGGTTTAGGTGCTCGCTGAGCGCCAACAGCAGGACAGCGAACGGGACGAACTCGACGAAGTTGCCATGCGCACGAATCCAGCGGTGCAAGACATCGTTGCCACCATCGCCGGTCGAGACTTGGGCATCGCGCCGCGCCAGCGACACGCGCATCGAGAGCACGATCAACATGAGACCGAGAAGGCCTGCGTAGAGAGCTGCTGTCCGCATGTCGTCCTCTCTCCCTTGGAGCCGGAGCCTGGAGCTACAACTTCACTTCAGCGCTGAAGGTTCATCTCAGTGAGCGGGACGATCTCGACACCGGCTCTCTCGAGGGTGTCTCGAACACCGCGTGCCACTACGACGCCCGTTGCCTCGTCGCCGTGGACGCAGAGCGTGTCGATCTTCGCCTTGATCACCTTGCCGTTGATGGAGACGACCTCGCCGTCCTGAACGAAGCGCAAAGCCTGTGCGGCCGCTTTCGCCGGATCCTTGAGAACGGTGCCCGCCAGAGAACGTGAAGCAAGCATCCCGTCATCGGCATAGACGCGGTCGCAGAAGCCTTCAAGCGCGATCGGCAATTCGAGTTTCCGCGCTGCCTTCTCGAGCTCGGAGCCGAACAGCACGACGTAGATCATATCCGGATCGATCGTCTTGATGGCGCGGCCGATGGCCATGGCATAGTCCGCTTCCACGCTCGCCATGTTGCTCAGCGCGCCGTGCGTCTTGAGGTGCGTGACCTTGAGCCCGCCATAGGCGGCAATGCCCTGCAGGGCGCCGATCTGGTAGGCGACGAGGTATTCGAGCTCGGTCGGCGACATGCGGATCTGGCGACGACCGAAGCCCCAGAGATCGTTGAAGCCCGGATGCGCGCCGATGCTCACGCCCTTGTCGCGGGCCAGCATGACCAGCCGGTGCATGGTGTTGGCGTCACCTGCGTGCAGACCACATGCGACGTTCGCCGACTTGACGATGTCCATCATTGCGGCATCGTTGCCGATGTCGTAGGCGCCCCAGCCTTCGGCAAGGTCGGCATTGAGGTTGACTTTGGTGGCCTTTGTTCGCTTCCTCAAGGGCTTCGGGGAATCGGGGCGCAGGACCGTGCAACGCGAGATCCTGCGGGGGAGGTGGATTGGTAGCAGCGACGGGCTGGCCCGCCAAGCTTCCATGGCAGCATGGGAGCCATGGAGAGTGTTGGTGCCTCCGCCGGTGCTGAGAGAGAGTT
>JAEZAW010000268.1 GCA_023430315.1 Pseudomonadota bacterium
GTCCACCCTTCGGCGGCGTGGTGTCGATGGGCGGCGGTTGCACGGCACCATTCGGCAAAGGCCGCCCCTTCGGCGGGCCATCGGCTCCCTTGAGTGAAGCTGCCATGGGGGACGGTGCTACCTGAGGCGGTGGTGGCGGCGGCACCGTTCGGGGCGGACCTGCTGCGAAACCTGGGCCGGGAACTGGCGCGGGCGGCGGCCCGGGCCGCGGGCCTGCAGCAGCGGGGATCCCTGGTGGCAGCATACCCGGCGGCGGGGAAGCGCGCGGGCCCGATGGCATGGCGGGCATAGGCGGCTTCGACGGCGGCATGGCACCGTTGATGCCATGCGCAGGCGCACCCGTGCGTGGCGGAGGCCGGACAGGCTCCGGGAGAGGACCTGCACCGTTGGTGCGCGCGGCCGCGGGCTGCTGGATGACAGGCGCCGGCGGCTCCTTGTCCTTACCGTTGGCGGCGCCATTGGCCGTCTGGCGCGGCGTGCTCATCTTCATCGCCCGGCGGCCCATCTTCTTCTCGGACTTCGCGACGAGCTTGATGAGCTGGAGTGCATCGCGCTCCGACATGGGCTGCCCGTAGTAGAAGCCCTGGGCGTACTCGCAACCGAGCGCACGCAGGAACGCGGCATCTTCCGGCGCCTCGACTCCCTCCGCAACGACCTTATGACCAAGCTCATGCGCGAGCAGCAGGATCGCGCGGACAATCGCGCCGCCGGACTCGCTCTCCGTCCCCGACTGCACGAGCGCCTTGTCGATCTTGAGCGTGTCGAAGGGAAAGCGCTGGAGATAGGCGAGCGAGGAGTAGCCAGTGCCGAAGTCGTCGATGGCGAGATCTGCGCCGGCGCTCTTGAGGAGCTCGAGCACGTGCGTCGCGCGTTCCGGATTCTCCATCACGAGAGATTCGGTGACCTCGAGGCGCAGCGATCCGCGCGGCACGACATTGCGTCCGAGCAGGTGGCGGATCTCCGGCACGATGTCGGCCTTGAGAAGCTGGCGGCTCGAGACGTTGACGCTGACGAACAGCGGCTGCTCGGCGCGCGGCAATGCGCCTTGCCATTTCGCGACCTCGGCGATGGCGCGAGAGAGCACGTAGGAACCGAGCTTGACGACGAGGTCAGTCTCCTCGGCGACCGGTATGAACTCCGCGGGACTGAGCTGCCCGTAGCGCGGATGCTCCCAGCGCACGAGCGCCTCGAAGCCGACGAGGCTCTCATTGGAAAGCGCGACGATCGGCTGGTAGAGCACTGTCAGGCGGCCCTGCTCGATGGCTTTGCGCAGATCGCTCTCTATGGCAATGCGCTCGTCCTTTTCGCCGCGCATCTGCGGCGTGAAGATCTCGATGCGATCCGTACCGGCGCGCTTGGCGCGGTACATGGCCGTCTCGGCTTCGCGCAGAAGCTCGCGGGCGTCCGCCTGGTTCTCATCGGCGGTGGCAATGCCGATCGAACCCGTGAGTATGATCTCCTGGCTGGCGATCTTGATCGGCGAGCGCAGCGAGCGGCGCAGACGCTCCGCGAGCATGGCCAGCTCGCGCGGGTCGTGCTGAGAGGGAATGAGGATCGCGAACTGGTCGCCGCCGATGCGCGCGAGCGTATCGCTCGTATTGAGCGTGCGCTGCAGCCGGCGGGCGACCGTGAGCAGCAGGCTATCGCCGACGACGAGGCCGAAGGCACTGTTGACGCTCTTGAACTTGTCGAGATCGAGCAGGAGGACCGTCGGCCGCTGCATCGGGTCGCCACGCCCGCGCGTGATGGCCATGGTGAGGCGGTCGAGAAACAGCTCCCGGTTTGGCTGGCCCGTGAGGCTGTCGTGGACGGCGTCGTGCATGAGACGCTCGCGGGCGCGCCGCGAATCCGTGACATCACGAATGAGGCCGACGCAGCGCAGCGAGCGGCGGTCGGCAGTCGGCACCGCGGCACCCTCGAGCTCGAACCACCGATACGTGCTGTCGGCATGGCGGATGCGGAAGTCGAGACTGACGGCGCCGCCGGACTTGTCCTTGACGCCCTGGAAGAGCAGCAGCAGGCGCTCGCGGTCTGCCTGATGCAGATAGGCCAGCAGATCGTCGACCTTGCCCGAGAGATCGCCGGATCTCAGTCCCAGCGTCGCCTCGATGAGCGGGTCCATCTTGATTTCGTCGCGGCGCGCATTCCATTCCCATACGCCGACGCTCGCCATCTCGATGGCTGTGGCGCGGAGCTGGCGATCGGACGGACTGTTCGCGAAGGCTGGCTCCGTCACGCGGAAGGCGAACTGTGTGACGGTAAAGCCGATCAGCAGCGTGATCAGCACGAGCCCGGCGAGCAGACCCGAGATGGCGATCTCGCCGGAGAGGCGCCCGGTCAGAGTCGCCGCGCCGCCGAAGAGCCACACGAGCAGGAGGATCCACGTAGGCGCCACCGCGAGCGCGCGATCGAGCCCGCGCAGACTGAAGTAGAGGATCACGAGACCGCCGAACAGGCCGATGGCGCCGAGCGAGAGCCGCGCAACGGTCGCCGCAAGACGCGGATCGAGGACGGCTGTCGCGACGATCACGAGCTGACCGGCAATCCAGATCAGGAAGAGCATCCGCAGGAAGCTGTTCCACAGATTCCCGCGCAAGAACGTGAAGAGGAAGATGACAAGGCTTGCGGCTACGGCGGCCTCCGCCACCGCGCGGTATTGGGCATTGTCCTCGGGCCGCATGGGAAAGAGCCGCGGCCAGAACCCGAAATCGACGCAGAGCAGCGCCAGCACGCACCACGCGACGAGCGCGGCGCTCGGGAAGATCATCTTGTGGTTGGCGGCGAAGACAGCCGTCAGGAAGATCGCGAGCAATCCGGTGAAGCCGAGCAGGATGCCGTTGAAGAGCTGGCGATCACGGTGGCGCTGCTCGTAGGCAAGCGGCTTCCACAATTGGATCGGCGCGATGCGCTCGGAGGCGAGCTCGACGACGAACGTGACCGTGCGGCCGGGCTCGATGCTGATGCGGAAGACGTCGGCGCTGTCGTTCCTGATGCGCTCGGGGACGAAACCTTCCGACTGCGTGATGGCCTCGATGCGGCGCGCGTCGAGATCGGGCCAGATCACGCCAGAGCGCGTCGTCGAGTAGCGGTTGGCGGTCAGCCAGCGCTCGATCGTCTTGTTCGTGGGATTGCGCAGCGAGAAGACGAGCCAGCTCGGGTTCGTGCCCGGCGTCGCCGCGCGCACGTTCATGCGAAACGTACCGCCGGTGGCGTCGGGCGCCGTTTCCGCCTGGATGCTGTCGCCGCGCCCCTCGTAAAGCTCGCCGTGGCTCGTGACGTCGATGCGTTCGGCATCCTCGGAGACTTCGATCGCTTCGAGCGCGCGTGCGCCTGACGTGCCCGTCGCAAGACCGAGGATCGCAACAAGAAGCAACGCCAGCAGCGCGAGGGCACGGCGCATGACAGCATACGCGCCAGGCCTCGGCCCGGCTGCGTCGCCCCCCATGCGCACGCCCCCCATCATCATGCGTGCCAATCCTCCTCGATCAATCCGAAGAGAACATGATCCTGCCACTGGCCGTTGATGCGCAGATAGCGCCGAGCCAAACCTTCGCGCGCAAAGCCGTTCGCCTCGAGCACACGCTGCGAGGCGACATTGTGCGGGAGACACGCGGCCTCGAGGCGATGGAGACGCAGATCCTCGAAGGCAAACGGTAGCACCGCGGCGAGGGCGCGCTGCATATTGCCCTGCCGCACGTACGGCTCGCCGATCCAGTAGCCGAGAGATGCCGCCTGCGTGATACCGCGGCGGACGTTCGAGAACGTGATCGCGCCGATGAGGTGGCGATCACTGTCGCGGAAGATGAAGAACGCATAGCCGAGACCATCGCGGCGATTGCGCTGGTAGAGCCGCACGCGCTCGCGAAAGGCGGCGCGGCTCAGCTCGTCGCTCGCCCATTGCGGCTCGAAGGGCACGAGATGATCGCGACTGACGCGGCGGACATAGGCCCACTGCTCGTAGTCCGACATCGCTGGCGGCCGCAGCGACATGCCGTCGCCGCGAATGAATGCGCTTGCCTCCTCGACGAAGGACGGCCTCAGGAACGCCATGTCCGTCCTCTCCCCGATCCAGAGACGACAACCCATACCGACGCGCCGTTGCGGCGCCGTGACGTCCGATGGTGCCCCAGTCCCCTGAGCCCGATCAATGGCGCACCGCCCGTTGCTCGACGTTGTCCACGATACCCCGTCCCGCCTTGCCCGCACCGGCCAGTGCGAACGAGAGCTTGGAGCGGCCGACCAGTCGCTCGGCCAGAGCGCGCACCTGCTCGGCATCCACGGCATCGACCTTGTCGACAAGCTCGGCCGTCGGCACGAGGCGGCCGAGGGCGAGCATCTGGCGCGCCATCTGCTCGGCGCGCGCGATCGGGCTTTCGAGGCTCATCAGGAGCCCGGCCTTGAGCTGTGCCTTGGCGCGGCGCACTTCCCCCTCCTCCGGGCGCGAAGCCGCCGCCTTGTCGAACTCGGCCGAAACGACGTCGATGAGTGCGCTCATCGTTTCAGGCCCGGTCGCAGCATGGACATTGAACATTCCGGTATCGCCAAGCCCCCAGGCGCTCGAATAGATCGCGTAGCAAAGGCCCCGCTTCTCCCGCACTTCCTGGAAGAGCCGGGACGACATCCCGCCGCCGAAAAGCCCCGAGAACACCTGCGCGGCGTAAAAGTCAGGCTCCCGGTAAGAGGGGCTCTGATATCCCAAGACCACGTGCGCCTGCTCGAAGCGGCGCGACGACAGCCGTACCCCGCCCGCGTATTTCGCCGGCTTGGGAACGACTCGCTTGCCTCCAGGAAGCGCTCCGAATAGGGCTTCAGCGTGGCGCACCAGGGCCGCGTGATCGACGTTCCCTGCGGCGGAAAGCACCATGCCGCCAGCATGATAGCGGGCCTGCCGGAAGGCGTGCATGTCGATGGCGCTGAAGCGTCCGACGGTCCTGGTCGTGCCGAGGATCGGACGGCCGAGCGGCTGACGCGGGAAGGCCGCATCCTGGATGAGGTCCATCACGATCTCCTCAGGGCTGTCGCGGGTGGCCGCGATCTCCTGGAGAATCACGTTCCGTTCCCGTTCCAGCTCATCGCCCGGATAGGTCGGGTTGAGCATGATGTCGGCGAGCACCTCGAGGGCGACGGCGAGGTCGTCCTTGAGCAGGCGCGCATAGAAGGCGGTCGAGTCGAGGCTCGTCGCGGCATTGAGCTCGCCGCCGACCTCCTCGATGCCCTCGGCGATCTCGCGGGCCGTGCGCCGCGCCGTGCCCTTGAAGGCCATGTGCTCGATGAAGTGACAGATGCCGTGCTCGCGCGCGGCTTCATGGCGGGCGCCGGTCGCGACCCACACACCGAGTGCGACCGTCTCCACGTGGGGCATATGGTCGGAGATGATCGTCAGGCCGTTCGCGAGGCGCGTTTCGTTGAGATGCATGTCACACGCGTCCTGCACGCGCGTTCGCGCTGACATACCGCGCGATGGCCGCGGCATCGTTTGGCAGCACGGTGACGCGTTCGGAAAGAGTGCGCTGCCGCGCGACGGAGGCGGGCTCGGCAGGCGCTCGGCCGACTGCCCGGCGGATGGCGTCGGGGAACTTCGCCGGATGCGCCGTCGAAAGCGTGATCATCGGCACATCAGGCCGGCGCGGCACGCGCCCTGCGGCCGAGACGGCCACAGCGGTGTGTGGATCGGCGAGATAGCCCGTCGCCGCCTCAAGCGAGCGGATCGTGGCGAGCGTCGCCGCCTCGTCCGTGCGCTCGGCGTCGAAGCCTTCCTTGAGCTGGCCATGCTCGCCCTGTGTCAGCGCAAAGGCGCCGCGCTCGGAAAGATCGCGCATGAGGCCGACGACGCGATCGGCATTGCGCCCGGTCAGCTCGAACAGCAGGCGCTCGAAGTTCGACGAGATCTGGATGTCCATGCTCGGACTGAAAGTTGCAGCCACCTCGCGGCTCTCGTAGCGGCCCGTCTCCAGCATGCGCGTGAGGATGTCATTGACGTTGGTCGCGATGACGAGCCGATCGACGGGCAATCCCATGCGTTTTGCCGCATAGCCCGCGAGCACATCGCCGAAATTTCCCGTTGGCACGGCAAAGCTCACCGTCCGGCACGGCGCACCGAGCGCGACCGCGGATGTGAAGTAGTAGACGATCTGGGCCATGAGGCGCGCCCAGTTGATCGAATTCACGCCGGCGAGACCGAGACGGTCACGGAATGGGAGATCGTTGAAGAGCGCCTTCACGATGTTCTGGCAATCGTCGAACGTGCCCTGCACGGCGATGGCGTGGACGTTCGCTTCGCTCGTCGTCGTCATCTGGCGGCGCTGCACATCGCTGACACGACCTTCGGGGAAGAGCATGAAAATGTCTATGGCCTCGCGCCCGCGGAAGGCCTCGATTGCCGCGCCGCCCGTATCACCCGAGGTCGCGCCGACGATCGTTGCCGTACGGTTCCTGCGCGAGAGTGCCCGATCCATGAGGCGCGAGAGCACCTGCATGGCGACGTCCTTGAAGGCAAGCGTCGGACCGTGGAAGAGCTCGAGTATCCAGTCCGAGGGGCCGACCTGCACGAGCGGCGTCACGAGCCGGTGGTTGAAGGTGGCATAGGCATCGGCAACGATGATCGCGAGATCGGCATCCGGGATCTCGCCGCCGACATACGGCTTCATGACGCGGACGGCGACATCCTCGTAGCGCTGGCCCGCAAATGCCGCGATCTCGTCGCGCGTGAGCTGCGGCCACTGCTCGGGCAGATAGAGACCGCCATCACGGGCGAGCCCGGTCAGCAGAACGTCCTCGAAACCGAGCGCCGGCGCGGCGCCGCGTGTGCTGATGTACTTCACGAAAGGTCCATTGGCAGGAGGCCGCCGAAGCGGTTTTCTGATTTCCGGACGATGGCATAGCCGTCATCCGGCAGGAAGGCCATATCACGGCTTCAAGTCGATGATATCGGCTCAATTTTGCTTGTAGCTTGCGCCGGCTCAAACCTTCGGCGTCTCGCCGGCCAGCACCGTCGCGAAGACCTCGCGGTCCACATTGCTGCCCGAAAGGACTACGCCGACCCGTTTGCCGGCCATCTTCTGGCGCTCCTGCATGAGGGCGGCCAGGGCGGCCGCGCCAGCGCCTTCGGCGAGGTTGTGCGTATCCTCGTAGTAGGCACGCATGGCGTCCGCGATCTCATCCTCGCTGACCGTGACGATGCGTGCGGCACCGCGTGCCATAACGTCGAGCGCCGTCGGGTCAGGTACGCGGCATGCCATGCCATCGGCGAAAGTCGCTGCCGAGTTCGTCGAGATGGCCTTGCCCGCGGCAATGGAGAGCGCAACGGCCGGCGCGTTGGCCGCGACGACGCCGACAACCTCGGTCTTCGATCCGATCAGGTCGCGCGCCATGATCATGCCGCACGCCCCCGAGCCCATGCCGATCGGTACGTAGACCGTGTCGAGGTCGGAAAGTGCCGTGAGCATCTCGCGGCCGGCTGTCGCCACGCCCTTCACGAGCGTGGCATCGAACGGCGGCACGATGTGCAGGTTGCGCTCTGCGGCGAGCCGGAAAGCCTCGTCCTTGGCTTCGTCGAAATCAACACCGTGCTCGATCAGCTCGGCACCAAAGGCGCGCATGGCCGCATTCTTCTCGCGCGAGTTGCCGTGCGGAACGAGGATCACGCTTTTTAGACCCACGGCTGTCGCCGCGCGCGCAACGGACTGGCCGTGATTGCCGCGTGTCGCCGTGATGACGCCGCCGATCTTCGCGCCGGAGCGGCTGAGCGCATCCATGTATACGATACCGCCGCGCACCTTGAAGGCGCCGATCGGCGAGTGGTTCTCGTGCTTTACGAAGACCTCGCATCCTGCGCGGCGCGACAGCAGCGGCCAGTGATGCTGCGGCGTCGGCGGCATATGGCGGGCGACCACCTCGGCGGCGGCCTCGAGCTCGGGAAGACTGAACATGAAGCATCTCCTGCCATCGGGTTTAGCAGCGCTGGCGCAGGAGCGAAAGCATAGGCAGCTCTAAGGATGTGCAGCTCTTCTACGCGGGATTCGCGCTTGCGCGCGTACGTTGTGTCTGGTCTTTGCGGACGACGTCCGCGGCAGCGCGGCGGTTACGGAAGCGCCTCGGCGCCGGACATCAAGAGGCACGCGGGTGGACATGGAGCGCGGCCGATCGGAACCCATCTGGCCGCCGAGCCCCGCCGTCGGCTATCTCGCCGCCTTCGGGCTATCGCTCGCCATGGCGGTCGGCAACAGCCTCGCGCGCTTTTCTTACGCCCTCGTTCTGCCGGCCATGCGCAGCGATCTCGGCTGGAGCTACACCGAGGCCGGCGCGCTCAATACGATCAATGCCGTCGGTTATCTCATTGGCGCTTTCGTCGCCGTTGCCAGCATCCGGCGCCTCGGATCGAAGCTGCCGTTCATCGTCGGGCTCTGGGCTACAGCGATCACCGTGTTGGCCACGGCCTTCGTACGCGATTTCGCGGCCATCGCCGCGGTCCGCACGCTCACGGGTATTGCCGCGGCCTATGTGTTCGTCACGGGCGGCGTGCTGGCGGCGAGTATTTTTCCTCATGACGCACGGCGGGCTGCGTCAGCTATCGCAATCTACTTCGCCGGCGGCGGCATCGGCCTCCTGCTGACCGCGCTCACCATCCCCTGGCTGCTCGAAGTGCGCGGTGATGCGGCCTGGCCGCAAGCCTGGGTGGTGCTCGGCGTGACGTCGATCGTCATGAGCGTTCTTGCGACCATTGCCGCGCGTCCTGTGCCTGTGGCGCCATCATTGCGTCAGCCGACGCCTTGGTCGAAGAAGGCGATGGCGCCATTATTCATCGGCTACAGCTGCTTCGCGCTCGGCTACTTCGCCTACATGACGTTCATCGTCGCGTGGATGCGCGAACGCGGCATGAGCGGCACAGATATCGCGATCGTCTGGGCTATGCTCGGGCTCTCGACCATCCTGAGCCTACGGATCTGGGCACGGCCGTTCGCGACATGGCCCGCCGGGCGGCCGTTCGCGGCCGTCATGGGGACCATTGGCATCGGCGCCGCGCTGCCACTCATCGACGGCGGGCTTCCCATCATGATCGCTTCGGCTCTTCTGTTCGGCTGCTTCTACATGGTGCCGGCGGCCATCACGGCTTTCATCAAGTCCTCGTTGCCGCCCGTCCTTTGGGGCGAGGTTTTTGCTTCCTTCACCCTCATATTTTCAATCCTTCAGTGCTTCGGGCCCACCGCGACCGGCCTCCTCGCCGATCTCACTGGAAGCCTGGCCACGGGCCTCGGCGTGTCCGCGGGCATTCTACTCGTGGGTGCAGTGGCCGGCTGGACACAGCATAAGATTGAGTAGAACAATAATTGCAATCTAAGGTTGCATGAAGCTGCGCCCCATGCGAGTAAGGGCTCGTCCACTTGTGTCCGCTGCACGTGTGGTCCAGACCCGAACTTAGAATGAGGCGCTGACGTGAATGCATTACGGCGCCTCAATTTTTTCTCAACCACATTTTGACCGAACAGTGGCGAGCCGCCACGATTAAGTCTCTACGTCACCACGCGAATCACCGAGCTTTCGCCTCCGAAAGGAGAAAGCCAATGCGTGGTCTGACATTCCGTTTGAGCCGACGCTTCTACGCGACACCCTGGGTCGTCGTTGTGCTGGCTGCACTCGTTCTGGCTGTGCCGGTGGCGATGCGGAACGGCACCCTCGCCCGCACGCCGGATCAGGTCCCCCTACGCCATGGCGCCATGCTGGCAGGGGCCGCTGCTGTCGAGGGCCGCGCCCGCGTGCTCGACGGCGACACCATCGAGATCGCGAGCACGCGCATTCGCCTCGAAGGCATCGATGCGCCCGAAGGTAGCCAGACGTGCCCCCGCGCCGGCGGCGGCATCTGGCGCTGCGGGCAGGAAGCCGCCACCGAGTTGCAGAAGCTCATCGGGCGGGCATCGGTCCGCTGCGAGAGCCGAGGCACGGACACCTACGGCCGCACGCTCGGCATCTGCTTCGTCGGCACGACCGACATCAACGCCGAGATGGTACGGCGCGGATTTGCCTGGGCTTTTGTGAAGTACTCGCGCACCTACGTGACCGAGGAGGCGGACGCACGCAAGCGCGGCATCGGCATCTGGCAAGCCCCAACTACGACGGCCTGGGACTACCGCGCCGGCCGCTGGTCGACGGCTGACAATGCCATCCCCGGTGATTGCCCGATCAAGGGCAACATCACGTCCAACGGCCGCATCTACCACATGCCTTGGAGCCCCTGGTACGAGAAGGTCCGCATCGACGAGGGCAAGGGCGAGCGCTGGTTCTGTACGGAGCGCGAGGCTCTGGCCGCCGGCTGGCGCCCCGCCAACGTGAATTGAACAGCCGTTATCGTGCCGGCGCCGCTGCGACCTCCGCAGCCTACGGATTCGTAGCGCGCGCCGGCAGATTTCCCCTCGCCTCGCAAGTGCTTTCGTGTATAAGGCTGCGGTCTTGCGAACCCCTCTCGAGGGGGCGCAGCCCGTGACGCGACCCGGCTGGACGACATCCCGGCTGCGGCCGCAGATGCGGCGCGACATCTGACCCAGATGCCCTGCCTGCCATCATCCGAAAAACCGCGCGCGCCCGGCCAAGCCGGACGCCAGAGCAAAAGGACAACTCGATGTCGCTGACGACCGAGCGTAAGCAAGAAGTGATCAAGAGTTTTGCGACCAAGGACAAGGACACCGGCTCGCCGGAGGTCCAGATTGCCATCCTGACCGAGCGCATCAACGGTCTGGCTGATCATTTCAAGACGCACAAGAAGGACAATCACTCGCGCCGTGGCCTGCTCAAGATGGTGAGCCAGCGGCGCCGTCTGCTCGACTATGTGCGGTCCAAGGACGAGGCCCGCTACCAGAAGATCATCGAGCGGCTCGAGCTGCGTCGCTGATC
>JAEZAW010000297.1 GCA_023430315.1 Pseudomonadota bacterium
GCAGCCCGATCCTCACACTGTTGACGCCTCGCGAGCGCGACCCTGTAGGTGGAACGGGATGCGGGAAGATTACGCGCGGTTCGAGGAGCGGGGATAAGTCTCCCTCTCCCCGTCCTTCATGGGGAGAGGGTTAGGGTGAGGGGCAGCGGCATACGCAAACGTCGGCGCGAGATCCCGCCCCTCCTCCCGACCTTCTCCCCGTAAGGACGGGGAGAAGGGGAAGAAGTGTTGGGGGCCGCGGGCGTTTCTGCTCGCGGCCTTTGCTTTACGGCCGCGCAACGATGAGACGCAGCGAGCCGTCGTATTCGAGCGCGGTGCGCAGGTCGCCATGCTTGCGATCCCATGCACCTGAAGCGAGATCGCGCTGCAGGTGGGCGACATAGCCCGCTGCCGTCTCCGCACTCACGAAGCTCCACGCCGAGCAGGCAAGACGCGCCGCGAGATCCAGCAACCGCTCGGGCCGGCCGTAGTAAGCCTCGTTGAAGCCATCGCGGCACATGAGCGGAATGGGCACCGGCGCGATCTCGCCCGTACCGCCGAGAACCGCGCGCATATGATCGAGTGCCGGATAGCGCCGCGCTTCAGCCGCAAGCACACCCGGCGCGTAGTCGTTGAGCCAGAAGCGCTGAACCAGATCGGGATCGCAGGAAAGAACGATCACAGGACCGCGCGTGACACGGCGCATCTCGCGAAGGCCATCCTCCAGGCGCGACCACTGGTGCACGGAGAACGTCGTCATCGCCGCATCGAAGTGGCGATCCGGAAAGGGCAGGTTCTCGGCGACTGCGTCGATGGCGCGCGCAAAATGAGCAGGGCGCTGCGCGCGCATGGACGCCGATGGCTCGACCGGTGTGACCTCACGATCGACAGGCTCGTAGGAACCCGCACCCGCGCCGACATTCAGAACGGACCGCGCATCACCGAGCGCTCTGGAAATCAGCGCGGCGATCGCGGGCTCGGGCTGGCGGAAGCTCGCATAATCGCGGCCGATCGCGCCGTAGTCGGCATCGCCCGCACTTCCGTCTGCCTTGCGCTCAGCCATATCCGCCGCGTCGAAAAACTTGGGGCGCCGAAGCGCCCCGAATTCACACTTTTTCTTTGAGCGTCGTTGGACCGCCGAGCGGCGCCGAGGCCTGCCGGCCGATCTGCGAACCGGGCTTGGGCGGCTTGCCCGCAGCGAAACCGTCGAGCACCTTCTCGAAGAGCTCAGGCGTCAGATCCTCGTAGGTATCCTTGAAGACCTGCACCATCGGCGCGTTGGCGCAGCTCCCGAGACACTCGACTTCTTCCCAGGAGAAGTTGCCGTCGGCGGAGAGATGATGCGGATCATGATGGATGCGTCGCTGGCAAACTTCCTTCAGCGCCTCGGAGCCGCGCAGCATGCACGGCGTCGTCCCGCAGAGCTGGACATGGGCTTTCTTGCCCACCGGCGAAAGCTGAAACATCGTGTAGAAAGTCGCGATCTCGTAGACGCGGATGTAGGCCATATCCAGCATGTCGGCGACATAGCGGATGGCCGGCTCGGGGAGCCAGTTGTCGTGCTGCTCCTGCGCGCGCCAGAGCAGCGGAATGACCGCCGATGCCTGCTTGCCCGCCGGATAGCGACGGATCACCTCCTCGGCCCAGGCAAGGTTCTCCTGCGTGAAGTCGAATGTCGGCGGCTGATCGGGATGCAGTCTGCGGACGGACATGGAATTCCTGCTCGACGGTCGATTGGTGCGACGCGACAAGCGTGATGCCACGCCCGCGCGCCTTGAGCAATGGTCACGCCGCCGCGGCAGGCCTGCCATTCCCCAGGCCCGGCCGCAGATCAGCCGCCTGAGAGCCAGCCGGCCAGCGTGAGCCCCACCGCCGCCGGCGCGAGCAGGAGAGCGCTCTGCGCGCCGACCTTGAGCGCTAGTATCCAGGCGACCGCGCCGACGAGACCAAGTAGCAGCACCAGCGGCAGTGCCACGCCGCCGAGTTCAGCGCCCGAGATAAGCGCCACGCCGACCGAGCCGAGACCGATCAGGCGCGGCATGAGAGGCCACTCCGCCTGCCAGACGCCCATGGGCCAGGCATTGTTGAGCGCGACCCAGCGATAAGCCGCGAGCGAAAGACCCCAGGCGAAGGCTGCAACCGCAAGCACGAACATCACGGCGCTGATCATGCGTTCCTCCCAGATCGCCGGCAGTCGCCGCGAAACAGCACAACCATTTATTCCGCCGGCGTAATAAGTGCTTCGGCCTGCTGCATCGCCGACACACGCAACGACCATGTGGACAACTTCGCGTCCCGTGGCAGATCAGGCCCGGCATTGCAAGCGGTCGTCGTAAGGCCACGATCTCGAGTCATGTCCGCGACTCGCTACAATCATTGTCATAAAAACTATTCATAATCAGTGCGCTATGAAATCTCGCGACAGAGATATCGCATCCTCAGGACTTGCGCGAAAGCACCGTTTCCACCGCACAATCTGTGATCTTTGCGCAACCCTCGCGCGCGGCCGTGCTGTTTGACGGCCTCAGGAGCAGCAACTACGCCTGACTTTGGCGTAAACCATACTAAACTCCGGTGCGATGCACTTTCGAGGTTCGCGAGCGATGTCGATTCGTGTGCTGACCGCCCTTGTCGCGACGGCAGCCCTTACGGGCCCTGTCTTCGCGCAGGCACCGAACTGCGGCCGGGAGAGCTTCTCCAAGGTCGTGGAGGATGCCGCGGCGGGCCTGCGCCGGCACAGCAATGAGACGCAGCCGCGCATCCAGGCGGGCATCAGCCAACTGAAGGCGCGCCACAGCTGGCGCGACGAGGAGCAGGCCGAGCGGGCGCGCGAATTGCTCGCCGACGCCGAAACCGAAGCCCTCGACCACAAGGCAGCACAGCTTCTCGCAACCATGGACCGCCTTTCCGAGGAAGGCGCGCAGCGTCCCGGTGATTGCACCAAGCTCGCCGAACTGAAGGCGACAGCTGCAGCGCTCGGCGCGACGGTCCGTAAGAAGAGCGAGATTGTTCTGAGGCGAATCGAGGCCGCTCAGGCGCTGCCGGCTGGCACGCGCCTGCCGCGACAGCCGGAAGCCTCTCTCGAAAGAACGCCTTCGCTCAGCGCCATGCCGCGGGTATCGCTGACCACGCCGCAAATCGATGTCGTGCGCGCAGGCCCCATCGAGCATCCGACCGAGAACTCCGCTCCCGCCATCACGGTCACCGCCGTGCCGTGGACCGCGCCCTGGTCGGCACCACTCGTGCCGCCGCCGGCAAGCGCGCCCCCGCTCGGTGAATGGAGCGTGACGACCACGCCGCTGGCAGGCGATCCGCCACCCGCTGTCGTGCCGCCTTTGCCGGTGCCGCGCCGCGTTGCGGCCATCGCACCGTCCGTCGCCCCCATCTCGCCACCGGCCAAGGTTGGCGCACCGACCACTGCCGCGTCGGCTGCCGCGACGTACTCCGTGGAGGAAATCAAGACCGCGGCCAAGAGTGGCCTCCCGAACTTTTCGGCGAACGTCGCGAGCGTGATCGAGCACGCGTTCTCCAAGTACGGCAGGCCCACCGCCTACGTGATCGGAGAGGAAGGCGGCGGCGCCTTTATTGCTGGCGTGCGCTACGGCAACGGCAAGCTCTATATGAAGGGCAAGTCGGCGGGGAAGGTCTACTGGCACGGGCCTTCCGTCGGTTACGACTTCGGCGCCGCCGGCTCGCAGACCCTGTTCCTCATCTACGGGATGCGCGAGGCGAAGGACATCTACCGCGGCTTCTCCGGCATTGATGGTTCGGCCTACTTCATCGGCGGCGCGGGCGTCACGTTCCTCAACAATGAGGAAATCATCATGGCGCCGATCCGCACGGGTGTCGGTTTCCGTCTTGGCGCCAGCGTCGGCTACGTCCGCTTCGCATCGAAGCCGACCTGGAATCCTTTCTGATCGCGCAATAGACGGACGTACTCGCTAGGTCCGTGCTTAGCACTAGCACGTCATTCCGCTGCATCGCTCTGGTACTCAGGTGCTTCGAGGGCAGGTGGCTCGAGCGCTTCGATCTCCTGCAGAGCCTTGCCCGCGATCCCTTGCAGGTCTCCATACATGCCTACAGTAGCCTCGATGACGCCGCGGATCTGACCTTCGCGCTTCGCCCACAGACGCATGGTCGCCTTCCGCTCCTTGTCGAGATCGGATTGCATGTCGGAGAACCTTTCGACGATCGCCTCGATGCGATGCCGGAAGCGTGGGCCGGTCAGATACTCGTAGACCAGCTCCATCTTAGTCTGCTGGCCATCACCGGCCTGCCTCACCTTCGCAATCTCGATCAACGACTGACGCAACGCGATGGCGACAGGGATGGCGCAGCGATGCTCAGCCACCCAGACGCCATCCACATGATCGAATGCCGTCACACCCTTCGGCAACGCATTCGAGATCAGGAGCGCCACCTCGGCATTGGATGATCTTTGATCCTCACGAAGCTTGGCAAGCCAGCCGTCGCTCCAGTTCTTCGTCCGCTTGGATTCCCAGAGGATCGTTCCGCAGGGCTGGCCCGAAACGCCAAGCACACGTTGTAATACGTCGCCACCAAACTCACCCTTCGGCACCGGCTCGATCGCATCCAACGGAAACTTGGAGCGCAGCAACGACTCCAGCTCCAGCTCCTGAACCTCACCCTGAAGCTGCTGTGATCCCTGCTCGGCCTTGCGCTTCAGATCTTCGATCTGCCGTTGCATGGAGGAAATCTGCTCCTCCTTCTCCAGCACCTTTAGCTTCAGCGCCTCTTCTCCCTCTTGCCTCGCCTTGACGCGCACATCGTTGAGGGCTTCCTGCACCTGCTTCTCGATGGTGAGGTCCATCTCACGTTTGGCGTCATCGAGCTCGCGCTGCTTGCGGATCAGCTCGGCCTGCGCCTTCTGTGCATCGGCGAGCTTGGCGTCGCGCTGCTTCAGCACTTCCTGCAGTTCGCCCAGCTCTTTCGCCTTCTGTTCGAGATCAGAAGCCGCGAGTAGCTTCGCCTTCTTTGCCTCTTCGGCTGCAATTACGGCGCGCTCGGCTTTCACCTTTGTCGCGATCTGCTCATCGATCGATGCCTTGGCCGCGGCGAGTTCGGTCTCTCTTGCCTTGATCGCGGCCTCACGTTTCGCAGTCTCGGCATCCTTGGCGGCGAGGGCACGCTCGAACTTCCGCCGCGTCTCATCGATGAGCGGCGCCGCCAGGGACTCCGTGAGCTTGATCTCGGAGCGGCAATTCGGGCAGTGGATGACTGGTTCGTTCATAAGCTTCCATCCGATCAGACCGCCAGGAACAGGGCGGCCTTTCCTCATTTCGGGTTTCGCTTACAGTAGCATATGTTCTCTAATTGTTCCACGGCCATTTTGAATTTTTCCCCGGCAATCTGCGGGGCGCGTCGGGACTTGCAACGGATTGAAAAGCCATAAAAACGGGTGGGTTCGGGAGGGTGTCCCTCCCGTTGGGGGCTGTCCAGACCGGAGAGATGGTTTGCACATGTACGAGGACATGGCTGACGGTTTTCGATCCTAGTCCTCGGGCTCGCTCAGGTCGATGATGGCGACGCGCTGGCTGAGAAAGCGGACC
>JAEZAW010000308.1 GCA_023430315.1 Pseudomonadota bacterium
CCTCAACGGCGGCCCGTTCGACGGCTTGATCGCGACGATCATCGAGATGGGCGAGCGGGACAGGCTGATCCTGCTGGCGAGCCTTCTCAGCCAGACAGTCCGCCTCAAGGTGACCAGCGCCAGCGTCCGCGCTCTTTGACGACGCTGGCGGCCGGTCACATCGCCGGTTCGTGGCCCGATCAGGCCCCGACCTTGTTCTTCAGCGTGCCGAGTCCGCTCCAGGAGATTTCGAGCTCGTCCCCGGGGACGAGGAAACGCTGCGGGATGCGGCTGCCGCCGGCGCCGTCGGGCGAGCCGGGCGAGACGATATCGCCAGGGTTGAGCTGCGCGAAGTCCGAGACGTAGGCGATGATCGTCGGGATATCGAACACCATCTTCGAGACGGTCGTCGACTGAACCTGCTCGCCATTGAGCTTGGTGGTCAGCTGCATGGCGCCGACCTCGGCGATCTCGTCGGCGGTCGTGAACCAGGGGCCGCAGCCGCCCGAGGCATTGAAATTCTTGCCCGCGCCGACCGAGTGCTTCTGCCAGCCGCGCACCGAGCCGTCGTTCATGATCGTGTAGCCGGCAATGTGCTCGAAGGCTCTGTCCTTGGCGATATGGCGCCCCGCCTTGCCGATCACGAGCACGAGCTCACCTTCGTAGTCGAAGGTCTTGGCGGGCTCGCCGCTGGGATACTCGAGCGGCTCGTTGTGGCCGACGAGTGCGTCGTGCGTCTTGATGAACAGCGAGATGTCCTTCGGCGGCGGCACGTCACCGTCGACGGGATGGCGCTTCGGATAATTCACGCCAATGCAGATGATCTTGCCCGCATCGTGCAGCGGCGGCAGATAGCGGATCGCGTCGAGCTCGAGAGAGGGCTTCTTGCCCGCCGCCCATGAGGCCACCTCCGCGAGAGCGCCAGCCGCGAGCACCGCGCGGATCGTCGGATACTTCTGAACGAGCGATGCGTCCGCTGGGATGATGCCGCCGCCTGCTGCGTCCGGCTCCACAACCACGCCCCAGCTCTTTTTGCCGCCCTGCTCGTAGCTGACCAGTTTCATGTCGTCTCCGCCCTGTTTGGAAGATTTCGCTGTCTATCCATGCACTAAGGCAGCAGGGTCGCGCAAGGCGACATCACAGCGGCTTTTCGCCGGCCCGCCGCTCCAGCTCGGGAACGATGGTCATGCGCTCCTTCAGGAAAGGGTTGACGGAGAGCGCCTCGCGGTAAGCATCGAGCGCCTCCTTCCAGCGCCCGGCGTGCGCGTGGATCATGCCGCGCCCCGCCAACGCCCCGAAGTGGCGCGGCTCGAGCGCCAGAACCTTCTCGATGTCGGAGAGCGATCGCTCGTGCTCGCTCATCAGGAAAAGCACGGTTGCGCGCTTGTTCCAGGCCTCCGCGAAGTCGGGCGCAGTCTCGATGACCTCGCTGAAACGGTGGTGAGCTGCGCCGAACTGACGGATGGAGAGATAGCCGATGCCCTCCTCCATGATGCGATCGACATCGGCACGTCCGGAGCGCGTCCACACCTCCCAGATGCGCCCGACCACCTCATCCGCCTCGTCGTCGCCGCGCGCGTCCTTGAGCCCCTTGAAAAGGGCGTCGAGCGCGCGGGCGCGTTCCTGGGTTGCAGTTGATGCAGAGGGCGACGGTGGCGTTTGTGACCACGATGGCGACGAGAGCGCACCGACTGTCACCAAAACGAGCACCGCAACTGCCAGTCCGTGCGCCGCCATACCGCGACACCCCCGTCCGTGCTTCGACATGGCTGTCCTCCTGCCGCGCACAAGTTCCTTGATGGCACCCAAGACGCTAACGCAGACGGATTAAGTCCGCTAGATTTGACTGCAAAGCATAACAACAGGGTGGAGACGTCCGTCATGGCTATTCCACGCACGGTGTTCGGCGAGGAGCACGAGATGTTCCGCGCGACCGTCAAGGATTTCATCGAGCGCGAGATCGCGCCCCATCACGACAAATGGGAGAAAGACGGCATCGTCCCGCGCGAGCTCTGGCGCAAGGCAGGCGAGGCAGGTCTGCTGCTGACCGGCATACCGGAGGAATACGGCGGCGCCGGCGCCAATTTTCTCATGAGTGCGATCCTGATCGAGGAGATGTCGAAGGGGCTCTATTCGGGTCCCGGCTTCAGGCTCCATTCCGATATCGTGGCGCCTTACATCCTCCACTACGCCAGCGAAGAGCAGAAGCGCTCGCTCCTCCCGCGCATGGCACGCGGCGAGATCGTGACCGCCATTGCCATGACCGAACCTGGAACAGGCAGCGACCTGCAAGGCATCCGCACCACGGCGATCCGCGATGGCAATGAGCTCGTCGTCAACGGTCAGAAGACCTACATCACCAACGGCCAGCTCGCCGACGTCATCATCGTCGCCTGCAAGACCGATCCCAAGGAAGGCGCGAAGGGTATCTCGCTCGTGATCGTCGAAGCGGATCGCCCAGGCTTCGCGCGTGGGCGCAATCTCGAGAAGATCGGCAACAAGGCACAGGACACGTCCGAGCTGTTCTTCGACAATGTGCGCGTGCCGCCCTCCAATATCCTCGGGGCCGAGGGCAAGGGCTTTTCCTACCTCATGCAGGAGCTGCCGCAGGAGCGCCTGATCGTCGGCCTCGCGGCGGTTGCGATCATGGAAGCGGCGCTGGAATGGACGCTCGCCTACACGCGCGACCGCAAAGCCTTCGGGCGACCGATTGCCGATTTCCAGAACTCACGCTTCAAGCTCGCAGAGGTCGCGACGGAAGTTCAAGTCGCGCGTGTGTTCGTCGACAAATGCCTCGAGCTGCACATTGCCGGGCAGCTCGATGTACCGACGGCGGCCATGCAGAAGTGGTGGCTGACCGAGCTCGAAGGACGCGTGCTCGACATCTGCCTTCAGCTCCATGGCGGCGCCGGCTTCATGTGGGAGTACCCGATCGCACGCGCCTATGCCGATGCGCGCGTCCACCGCATCTTTGCCGGCACGACCGAGATCATGAAAGAGATCGTCGCGCGTTCGCTGATCGTTGGTCGTTAGGTCGTCAGGCAAACTGCACGGCATAGACCGGCGGCAGCGTGTGCGAGACGCACGCCCAGCTCTCGCCCTGGTCCTCGCTCACCCAGAGACCGCCCGTCGTCGAGCCCATGGCGAGACGATCACCCGTGTCGTCGATCGCGAGCGCGTGGCGATAGACCACGTCGTAGGCATGCGACTGCGGCAGACCCTGCGTCAATGTCTTGAAGGTCTTGCCGCCGTCGCGCGTAACCGACACGACGAGCTTGCCGTCAACGGGAATGCGCTTCTCATCCTTGATCTCGGGAACGAACCAAGCGGTATCCGGCTCGCGCGGGTGCACGACGACGGGAAAGCCAAATGCCGATGGCTTGGCATCCGTGATCTCCGTGAAGTTGTGCCCCTCGTCGGACGAGACGAAGATGCCGTTATGATGCTGCACCCACATGCGCTGCGGCGCCTTCCGACACTGCGCGAGACAGTGCACGTCCTGCGCGTTCGGCTCGTGCGCCTGCTCGACCGGCATGTACTCGGCGCGCATGCCATGTCCGCGCTGCGTCCACGTCTCGCCGGCATCCGCCGTGTGCCAGATGCCGCCCGTCGAGACGGCGATGGATACATGCCGCGAGTTCCGGGGATCGATACAGATCGAATGGATGCCCGGCAGATCGGCGCCACCACCCGACCACATCTTGCGCGAGGGATGATCCCAGAGCGAACGCACGAACTGCCAGCTCTGACCATCATCCCTCGAGCGGAACAGGCCGCCCGGCAGCGTGCCGCACCAGAGAACGCCCGGCTCATCGGGGCCGCCCGCAACAAGCGACCAGATGCGCACCGTGCTCCAGGGCAGCGGCCGCCCCCACATGTCATTCTCTTCAAGGCCCTCCGGCTTCTCGGGATAGGTAGGCGTCGGGATCTCTTCCCAGCCGTCGGCCGTCGAGCGATGCACTTTTACGCCGAAGTGGCCGTGATCGAGCGCCGCATAGCGCTTGCCGCTCCGCTTGTCGCTCAGCGCCAGCGTCACGTTGTCGGCAAGGAAATCGACCTTCGCGATTTCCCAGCAGCTCCCACACCGTTCGATGGTGAACAGGCCCTTGCGCGTTGATACCAGAAGCTCGTCGCTCATGATCTAGCCTCCCGAGAGTGCTTGAAACACGTAGATAGTCGTGTTCTCGCCGACGGCATCACCGAGACCCTTGCGGTCACGGATCATGACGCCGTCGATGAAGATGGTCATGTGTCGGCGCAGCGCCGACTGATCGTCGAGCACGTAGCTGCGCGCCTGCGGGTTGCTCGCGAACACCGCATCCAGAACCTCGCGCACGGTCGTGCCGGCGGCCTCAGCCTCCGGGCAAGCGACGTGGCGCTGGATGTTGGGCGTGAACACGACGCGGGGCATAGCCAAAGCCTTCTCCATGACGGATCTAATTGCCCGCTTAGGCCATTTTGCTCATGATGACATCGGGCGCTGACTAGGCCCTGAGGCGCTCAAAACTGTACGAGCGGGACGAAGCCGCCCCAGAACATGCGCTTGCCATCGAACGGCATAGTCTCGGGACTGCCGCTGAGGCGCGGATCTTTCATGACGGCGGCATTGATGCGGTCACGATCCTCGCGCGACTTGTAGGTGATCCACGAGAAGATGACGACCTCTCCCTCCTCGAGCTTCACCGCCTGCGGGAACGACGTGTGCACGCCCGGCTTGACGTCCTCGGCGACGCATTCGACGAACGAGAGCGCACCGTGATCCATCCAGACCTTGCCGGCGAGCGTCGCCATCTCCTTGTAGGCATCCAGGTTCTTCTTGGGCACTGGAAGCACGTAGCCGTCGACGTACATGGGTATTCTCCTTTGTTTGATCCAAGGACGATCGCGAAGTCCGCGACCCGACATGCCTTGCAATTTATTTCACCTTCTCCTTCTTCCCGCCGCCGGGCTGCACCGAGCCCGCCAGCCGGTCGAGCTGGAGGCGAATGTGCGCCGCTTCGGCAGGCGTATTCGCCAGCGCGATGGCACGATCGAAGGCGATCTTGGCCTCCTGTGGGCGCTCGAGCTCGAGCAGGAATGCGCCGCGGGCGCCGTGGAAATAGAAGTAGCGATCGAGCTGATCGGCAAGCGGCTCGATCATGTCGAGCGCTGCGGCCGGTCCCTGCGCCTTCGATACGGCAACGGCGCGATTGAGCGTGACCACCGGCGAGGGCTGCATCTGCTCAAGCGCGCCGTAGAGCAGCGCGATCTGCGCCCAATCCGTATCCTCCGCGCGCTCCGCGCGGGCGTGCAGCGCTGCAATTGCCGCCTGCACCTGATAGGGACCCGGACGACGATGGCGGAAAGCCTTGTCGACGAGCGCCAGGCCTTCACCGATGAGCTTCGTATTCCAGCGACTGCGGTCCTGGTTCGGCAGCAGGACCGAATTGCCGTCATCATCAAAGCGAGCATCGGCGCGTGCGTGCTGGAGCAGCATCAGCGCCAGCAGCGCCATGATCTCGGGCTCGACGGGAAAGAGATGGAGCAGTAGGCGCCCGAGCCGGATGCCTTCCTCGCACAGCACCGCCCGCGCACCCTGCTCGGCAACGTCGCTCGTGTAGCCTTCGTTGAAAAGCAGGTAGATGACGCCGGCGACAGCGGCGATACGTTCGCTGCGCTCGACGGCGCCCGGCGCCTCGAAGGGCACATTCGCACCGCCGATCCGCCGCTTGGCGCGCGTGATGCGCTGCTCCATGGCGGCCTCGGTGACGAGAAAGGCGCGGGCGATCTGCGCAACCGACAGGCCGGATACGATGCGCAGCGCGAGCGCGATCTGCTGCGTCGCCGGCAGCTCGGGATGGCAGCACACGAAGAGCAGGCGCAGGATATCGTCGCGATAGTCGGCGGCATCGAGACGCTCGACCGTTGCGCCCTCGTTGTCGGAGAGATCCGAGATCGCGTCCTCGTCGGGGAGCGCCGTCATTCGGCGCTGGCGGCGCGTCGCATCGATCGCCGCATTACGGCCGACCATGATCAGCCAGGCGGCGGCATCGCGCGGTGGTCCTTGCGACGGCCAGAGCCGCAGTGCCCTGAGGCACGCCTCCTGGCAGGCCTCCTCGGCCATGTCGAGATCACGGAAATGGCGGACCAGCGCCGCAACCACGCGGGGACGCGCGGATGTCAGAACGGCGTTGATCCAGCGGGTATCGGTCACGACGCCTGCTTTCCATCCTTGAAGATGCCGACTGGACG
Source organism: Pseudomonadota bacterium (assembly GCA_023430315.1). GTDB lineage: Bacteria > Pseudomonadota > Alphaproteobacteria > Rhizobiales > Hyphomicrobiaceae. Next base: position 6,211 of record JAEZAW010000308.1, read on the forward strand.
GATCTCATAGGAGCCACCGGGATTGACCTCGGCAAGCTCACGCGCGAAGGCGAGAGCCTCCTCGAGGTTTTCTGCGTCGTAGATGTAGAAACCGAGCAGATGCTCTTTGGTCTCAGCAAAGGGGCCATCGATGATGATCGGCGGCTCGCGATCTTTCCGCAGCGTCGTCGCCGCCGTGGTCGGCAGCAGGCGCGCGACCGGCCCGAGCTTGCCCTGCCGCGCGGCTTTCTCTTGAACGACCGCCAGCTTTGCCATGACGGCATCGTCTTGCTCTTTGGTCCAGGCGCAGACGACGTTCTCGTCGTGGTAGCAGAGGATGGCGTACTGCATCACGTAGCTCCTGTGGTGTGATCACGTTTCAAGGACGAACGGGGACAGACATATCCGACAGTTCCCGACAACTTTTGTCAGGAGCGCACAAAGAGCTGATCTGCCAAGCTGTTAACCGGCTGTTTGCCACCTTGTGGCTAGGCTCAGGCATGGCACGTCTTCTCATATTGCTGGTGATCGGCGCGATTACCTACGCGTTCATCCTGCCGGGTCCTCCCGTCGGGACGATGCCTGCCGACGCCTCCGTCGCGGCCGCCGCACCCGCCGGATCGGGCCTGCCGGGCCTCGACCTCCTGTCGCTCGCTGTTGGGCTTGTCGCGGGTTTCGTCATGGGATGGATGTGGCAGTTGCCGTGGCGGACGGTTCCGGAGCTGTTCCGAGAGGTTGCCTTCCGCTCCGTTCGGGGCGTCGGTCTCGTCGGCCTCGCCATGGGCGCAGCAGCGATCCTCCTGTTCTACTGAGACGACGCCTCTCATCCCTGGCCGGTTCCTGTCGCCCAGCGCCTGAGACTGCCCGGCGGAAACACCCACTCCGGTGTGACGAACGGCTGATCGGCCTCTAAACGATACCAGGGCGAGCCATCGGGTGTATCGCGACCCTTGAGGACATGCATGTCCTGCGCCGGCATGAAGCTCTGAATGAGCAGGAAGCGGCGTTCGCCCGTTCCCGGATGCTCGGCGACGTCCGCCACCAATACCGCGTGGCCGGGGAATCCACCTTTTATGATCACGTCGCCGATCTCGACGCGGCCATCCCTGACCGGGACCAGCTCGCGCTCCAGTGAGTGCGTGCCGGCCCAGCTGAACACCACATCCATGTAGCGGCGGAAGGAGGCGTAGCTCGCGTTGGGATTCGCCCGTTTCACCCAAACGAGCGCGCGGCCCTCGGCACGCGGACGCTCGCCTGCCGCCCAGCGACTGAACGGCATGGGCTTGCCGCCACCCGTGTCATTGAAAGCAATGCGCTGAACCTCGCCACGTGCGAACTGCCACTCGGCCCTGAGCCGCATGACGGCATCGGCGCACTGCTGGAGGTCGCGCGTGCCCGTATCGATGTCGATCACTGCCGCATGGACATCCTGGCGCCACTTCGGCCCACCGCTGTGAAGGAGGACGGGAGCACTCTCGGGCTTCAGCGGCAGACCACGCAGCCACGCGGCAAAACTCCCGGCCGGCGCCGACGCACGCACGAAGCCGTCCGGCGGCGCGAACCGCCCTTCGATTCGGTCAGCTGCGGCAGGCGATCCTGACCGCCACGCATAGGCTTCGGCGGCGGCCTCACGAATGCCCGCGAGCAGAGCCATGATTACCAGCACTCTGACAACGATGATTCGCATTTCCGGGCTTCTCCCACCCGTCACAGGTTCCTTGACCGGCAACGCAGCCACAGGCCTTGGGCATAGTCATGACAGCAATTGACAGCGTGGCGTCAGGAGCCATTGTCGGAGCGTGAAGAATCTGACGGGGCCGAGGGACTAGGGCGATGTCGTCGCTGCTGACATCGATACAGCGGGAAGCATTCGTGCGCCGCGTGCGCATCGAGATGGCCAAGCGCGGCCTGACGCGGACAGCGCTCGCCGAGATCGCCGGCTGCAAGGAGCGCACGCTCGGCAATCTCCTCGCCGGCCAGCCGGTGCGCGACGCGACCGTCGCCGGCGTCGCGCGTGGGCTCGCCATCGATCTCGACACTCTACTTGGCACGCCGGCCACCAATGGCGCCGCTGGAGGAAAGCTCCAGGGCCGCGCGGACGAGAGCTACGGCGGCTATCTGCTCGCGACCTACGAGGACTACCTCGGCCCCTATCTCGCCTATCGTCGCATTTTCTCGCGCCGCAACGCGCTCTACCGGTCCGTCTACGAGTTGGACTGGGACGAGGATCTGTCGCGGCTGCGCTTTCTCGAGTTGCAGGGGAGCCCGAAGGGCCGTGGTGCCGATGCCGCCACCCAGCACGCCGGCGGCGTCTACATCAGCCCGCACACGGGGATGCTTCAGCTCCTCACCACCTTCCAGGGTGCGCTGCGTCTCGTCACGCTCAATCGCTTCCAGCGGGGCAGCGACAAGCTGCGCGGCGTCATTCTCACCCAGAGCGACCGCGAGCGCTTCTACCAGCCCGCCGTCTCCGCGATCTTTCTGCAGAAGCTCTCGGGCCGCCAGCGCCTGTCGGAGCTCGAAAAGCGCATCGGCGTCCTCGAGGAGAACCACACGGATTTCAGCGCGGCGCTGGACGAGATCGAGGAGATCGAGCGCTCCGCCATCTTCCTCGCGGGCCCGGTCGAGAAGAAGTAGCGGGGTTAGTTCTCGCCGACGCGCGTCAGATTTGCTCGCGCGTCGGGATGCCCCGGCTGGATTTCAAGTGCTGCGCGGTAGTCGCGGATGGCCGCCTGAAGGTCGCCTTTGCCTTCCCAGGCGCGGCCACGCTCGACGAACGCTTCGGGCGAGCGGCGGAAGATTTCGATCGCCTTATCGGCATCGGTGATTGCCTTGTCGAAGGCGCCCGTCTCGACATGGCTGCGCGCCCTGCGGATGTAGGCGAGCTGATTGCGCGGCTCCAACCCCGTGACCATGTCGAGATCCT
>JAEZAW010000350.1 GCA_023430315.1 Pseudomonadota bacterium
AACTCGTTGATGAGATAGCCTTCCGAGGCCATGATCTCGACGCCGTCGTAGCCGGCTTCGCGCGCGAGTGCCGTCGAAATGGCGAAGTCCTCGATCGTGCGCTCGATGTCGGCGGCCGTCATGCGCCGTGGTTGCAGCGGATTGATGGGCGAGGCCAGCGTCGAAGGGCCGACGAGGCCCTTGTGCTTCGCGTAGCGGCCGGCGTGCAGGATCTGCAGCGCGATTCGCCCACCCTCCGCGTGCACGGCGTCCGTGATGTGGCGATGGTCGGGAATGTGCTCCGCGCGACTCACTTCCGGGCCGCCGGGGCCGAACAACCCGTCCGCGTTCGGTGAGTAGCCGCCCGTGACGATCAGCGCCGCCTCGCCCCGTGCCCGCTCCGCGTAGAAGCGCGCCGTGCGCTCGATGTGCCGGTCCATGGTCTCGAGGCCGGTGTGCATGGAGCCCATGATGGCGCGGTTCGGCAGCTTGATATAGCCGAGGTCGAGCGGGGCCGTGAGGCGCGGAAAAGCGGTCATGGGGGGCGGTTTCCTGGCTATCGATTTATTGAGGTTTATTCCTGAGATGTGCCACACCGGACGCGCCCGTGCCTACCAGGATCGTGCGGCAGGGCGATAAATCCATGGTAGGCTTGATAAAGTAGGGACGGAGAAGCGGCGTTGGGTGATACGCGCATCCATAGTGAGGACGAGCTCGTCGGCACATTCCTGGCGCCGTTGGCGGCGGGCTTTCCCGGCGCGCTCGGGCTCAGGGACGATTGCGCCGTGCTGGCGCCCACGCCCGGATGCGAGCTCGTTCTGAAGACCGATCCGGTCGTCGCGGGCGTGCACTTCTTTGCCGATGACGATGCGGCCGACATCGCCTGGAAGGCCCTTGCAGTAAACCTCTCGGACCTTGCGGCGAAGGGCGCGACGCCGCGCATCTATCTCATGTCGTTGTCGTTGCCCGAGGCACCAGAGCGTGCGTGGATGGCGCGCTTCGCCGAAGGCCTCGGCGCGGCGCAACGTGCATTCGGCATTCATCTCGCAGGTGGCGATACGGATCGTACGCCCGGCCATTTCTCGATCGCGATCACCGTAATCGGCGAGGTGCCGGCGGGGCGCATGGTGCGCCGGGCCGCTGCGCAAGCGGGCGATGTGCTCTATGCCTCGGGCACGCTCGGCGACGGCGCACTGGGGCTCGCGCTCAAATTGGATGGCGCGCTCGCGGCGCGCCTTGCGCTCAGTGCGGATGAAGCCGCGCACGCGCTCGGACGCTATCTCAGGCCGCAGCCACGCATCCCGCTGGCCGAAGCCCTGCGCACGCACGCGCGCGCCGCGATGGATCTTTCCGATGGTCTCATGAAGGACCTCGGCCGCATGTGCCGGGCGTCGGGCGTCGGCGCGCGTGCGATGGCGGTTGAGCTGCCGTTGTCCGCGGCCATGCGCCGTGCGCTCGCGGTCGAGCCTGCTCGTATAAGCAATGTGATTGCTGCCGGCGACGACTACGAGATCCTCGCCGCGGTCCCGCCGGCAGCTTGCTCAGCCTTCGAGGTGGCAGCGCGCGCGAGCGGTGTCGCCGTTACGCGGATCGGCGAGATTACTTCCGCGCCCGAGGTGCACGTTCTCGACGCGCGGGGCGTGCCGCTGGTGCCGGAGCGCTCTGGTTGGGATCATTTCCAGCCGCACTGACGGGCTTCCGGCCTCGCCGTAGTTTCGGGCTCGCTGGCAGAGCGTCATCATCTGGGCAAGCGAGGCCGAGCCTCGCGACCTCGTCGAGGATCCACTTATAGAAGGCGGCGATCTTGGGCCGGGTCTCGTGTCCCGCCGGGCAGACCACGTAGAACGCGCGGTCTGTAGGCAGCGCCAGCTCGAATGGAAACACGAGGCGGCCGAGCCGCACGTCGTCCAAGGCCAGCGACCGAACGCCGAGCAGCACGCCGGCCCCCTCCAGCGCCGCCTCGATGGCGTGATCGGCACTCGAGAAGTGGAGGCCGCGGGCGAGGTCTACGTGCTCGGCACCGGCCGCCCGCAGCCAGTCGAGCCAGGTCGGCAAGCCGAACATGCGGCCGAGCGAGTCGTCGTGGATGATCGGGAAGCGGGCGAGGTCGTCGGGCGTCTCGAGTGGCCCGTACTGCTCGATCAGGCGCGGACTGACAATGGGCAGGCTCTCGATCTCGAGGAATTTGCGCGACCACAGGCCCGGGAAGGGTGGCCTGCCGTTGCGGATGGCCACGTCGACGCCGTCGCCGGAAAAGCTTGCGAGGCCGAGGCTTGCCGAAACGCGGACGTCGAGCTCCGGATGGGCCGTCAGCAGGCGATAGAGCCTCGGTACAAGCCATTTCGCCGTCAGGCCGGGTGGCGCGCTGACGACCAGGATCTGCCCGTCGCCTGTCTCCATAACGCGCTCAACGGATTGGCGAATCTGCCCGAAGGCCGCATTGAGACCCGGGTAGAGCAGATCCCCCGCGGGGGTGAGTGAAATGGTGCGGGTGCTGCGGTTGAAGAGCCGCTCCCCGAGGAAGGCTTCGAGACCCGCCACCTGATGGCTGAGGGCCGCCGGCGTCACGTTCAGTTCCTCCGCGGCGCGGGAGAAGCTCAGGTGCCGGGCGGTCGCCTCGAAGGCGCGGAGCGAGTTGAGGGGCGGCAGCAGCTTATGCATCGACCTATTAGTTTATCTCAATCATGAGGTGAGGAAGCCTCGTTTGAATCTCGCGTAATATTAGAGCATATAAAGTGCACAAACAAAACAAGAGTTGAGGTGAGCTAACATGAGCAACAACATCTGGGACCATCCGGAGATCACCCCCGAGCTGATCGAGCAGTCAATGCGCAAGGCGCGTATCGAGCGCTCGAAGGCCGTGTGGAGCATCCTTCAGAGCCTTTTCTCCCGGCCGGAGAGCCGCGAGAACGACAACGCGGATTTCAACTACAAGCAGCCGAAGTTGCGGCTGGGTTGAACAAGATACGGGGCGCGGGTTTCGTACGCCCTCCCTCAGATACCGCGTCCCGACCCCTGCGGGGCAACCTGGTCAGAGCACCAGGTTGCCCCGTAATTTTTGATGCATAGCGCGGTCGGTCATGTTGAGCGTCAGGGGCGTGACCGAGATCCGGTTGTTGTAGACCGACCAGAGGTCAGTGCCCTCCTGCGGGTTGGAGCGGCGGCGGGCAAAGCCGAGCCAATAGTACGGCGTGCCCCAGGTGTCGTGCCGCTCCTCGACGCCGAGGGGGTTGATGTCCCGCCGGCCTTGTTCCGTCACGTCGAGGGCCACGACCTCTTCGGGCAGGCAATCCGGGAAATTGATGTTCATCAGCACGCCTTCGGGCCACTCGTACGCCAGCAAATTGCGGATGATGCGCGGGGCGTGAGCGAGTGGCGTCTCCCAGCGGAGGTTGTCGGCCGGCGAGCGCGTGCCATAGGAGAGCGAAAGCGCCATGGAGCGGATGCCGAGCTGCGTGCCCTCGAAGGCGCCGGCGATCGTCCCTGAATAAGTTACGTCCTCCGCCATGTTGGCGCCGCGGTTGACGCCACTCAGCACGAGATCCGGCCCGCCATCCTTGAGCACATGCCGCGTGCCCATGATCACGCTATCGGTCGGCGTGCCGCGCACGGCATAGACGCGCGGACTCACCTCGCGCATGCGCAGGGGCTCGTTGAGCGAAAGCGAGTGGCCCGTGCCCGACTGGTTCGTCTCCGGCGCGAACACCCAGATCTCGCCGTCCGGTCCCGCAACCTCTTCGGCGATCTGGCGCAGCGCGTGCAGGCCTGGCGCGTCGATGCCGTCGTCGTTGGTCACGAGGATGCGCATTGGGACCTTGTGCTCCGCTTCATTTCAAGGAATGGCATTCCACGATAAATGCCGCCGGTGACAAAGGCGAGACCCGTGCAAGGGCCCGAGTGCCGATACCCGATGAATTGCAAAATCTGGCGTGCTGGTGAGCGCTCGTGTCAGCACGCCTTACGCCATTTACGTGATACGTACCGATTAATTATAGAGCGCCTGCGCTGCACGGGACGCAAGAATGAACAACAAGGGGGACCATGGCCCGTATCGAGTATATCCCGCAGCCGACCCGTGACGTCGTCGTGGGGCTGGCCTGTCCCGAGTTGCCGGGCTCGCCTTGGGTCGTCCCCAAGCCGCTTTCAGAATGCCGGATCGCCATCCTGACAAGCGCGGCCCTGATCGAGCGCTCGGCGTTGCCATTTCCGGCTGGTACCGCCGAATTCCGCAAGCTGCCGTCATCACTGGCGCCCGCGGATATGCTGATGAGCCACATCTCGATCAACTTCGATCGGGCCGGGTTTCAGCGCGACATCAACGTTGCTTATCCGATCGATCGCCTGCGCGAGCTTGCAGCGGAGGGCATGATCGGCGCCGTTGCCGACATGCACTACTCGGTGATGGGATCGACCGACCCCGCGACGATGTCGGAGACGGCGGATGGCATTGTAGGTCTCCTGAAGCAGCAGGAGGTCGACGCCGTCCTTCTGTGCCCTGTCTGACCATTCTGCACGCGCGCCGTGAGCGCGCTAGGCCATATGATCGAGACGAGGGGCATCGCGACGGTGGTGATCGGGCTCGTGCGTCCGCATCTCGAAAGCACCAAGTCGCCGCGTAGTCTCTGGGTGCCGTTTCCGCTCGGGCGACCGCTCGGCGAGCCCGAAGATCCAGCCTTTCAGCGCCGCGTGCTCATGGCCGCCCTCGGCCTGCTCGAGCGCTGTGACGGCCCGGTTCTACTTGTCGACTTCCCCGACGACGCCCCGAGCATGACCGACACTGTCGGCTGGACGCCCCAGGTTGGTCTGCCGGCTCTGCCGCCCGGCCTGCCGGGCGATGCTGACGGCTGGGCGGCGGCGCTCACGGCCGAGATCGAGCTGGTGCGCCCACATTGGGAGGCCGCGCAACGCCGGTTCGGCCGCACCACCGTCGGCCTTTCGCATTTGCCGCCAGAGCAATGGGCACCATTCGCGGCGAGCTTCCTGGACGGCGAGATACCAGCGTCGATGGTTGAGGGCCTGTCCTCAGCGCTCCTTCTGCGCACCATCGCAGACGACCTCAAGGCCCTCTACAGCGAAGCCGTGCAGGCGGTCGGACCGCAGCCATCGACCGCGCAAGTGAACCGCTGGTTCTGGAACAAGACGCTTGCCGGTCAATTCATTCGCGCGCTTCGCCTCGCCGCGCTCACCAGCACGCACAACGGTTTCAACACCGTCGGGTCCCGGTTCATCGTTCCAGCGCCTTGGGTCGAGCCGAGCTGAGCCGCAAAGCCGCGCTGTTGCGGTGTATTTCGTCAAGGAGCAGTGCACATAGGAGAACATCGGATCGTCGGATGGCCACGCAAGCGATCCTCCGTACGAAGTGGTAAAATGCGCGCGAGTCAGCTAGATTCCGGGCGAATCTTGCACGGAGCAAAGCCATGATCGAGCGAACTCAGTTGGTGATGGCCGGTAAGAAGACGATGGTTCCCCGGCTGTTGAAGCGATCGCTTCAGATCGCCGCTACTGTCGGGCTCACGGCGAGTGTTCTGCTCATCGTCATCGTCGGCAACAGCTTCCTGGTCGGCAAGGCGCCGAGCTTCCGCGCCGGCTGGAACATGTGGTGGGCCTTCATCCAGCGCCCCGACATCCTCTCGACGATGTTTCTGACGGCGATCGTCGCCGTGGCGTTCCTCTACTGGCAGCGCAATCAAGAGCGCAAAGCCGGCGGCATGACCCGGACCTGACGGGGCTGCGATGCCGTGGACGGCCGGCTACTTGGCCGGCTCCGCCTTTGCGCGCGCCAGCGGATGGTGCTCGTAGACGATCTTCTTGAGGCGCTCCTCGAGTACGTGCGTGTAGATCTGCGTCGTCGAGATGTCGGCGTGGCCAAGAAGCTGCTGCACGGCGCGCAGGTCGGCGCCGCGATCCAATAGATGGCTCGCGAAGGCATGGCGCAGAACGTGCGGGCTAACCCGTTCGGGATCGAGACCGGCCTCACCCGCCAGCTCCTTCAACTCGACGCCGAGATGCTGACGCGTGACGTGCCCCTCAGCGCTCTTTGCCGGGAAGAGCCACTTCGCGGGCCGCAATGTCGGTGATGTGTTCTCGGGATCGGCGAGCGCGGCGAGATAGCGATCGAGCGCCATGCGTGCTTCGCTGTTCAGCGGTACGAGGCGCTCGCGCTGGCCCTTGCCGGTGATGGTGAGCACACGCGGGTCGCCGTTCAGCACCTGCCGCGGCAGCGCGACCAGCTCCGAAACGCGCATCCCTGAGGCATAGAGCACTTCGAGCATGGCGTGCAGGCGCAAGGCCCTGAAGCGCTCGCGGCCCGTGGTCGTCTCGGTGCGTCGCCGCGCGGTCTCGAGCAGGCGCTCGACTTCGGCAATGGAGAGCGTCTTCGGCAGGGCGCGGGCGAGCTTGGGGCCGCTCAAGCCGGCGGCCGGGTCCTCCTCGATGAATGCTTCGATCATGAGAAAGCGATAGAGCTGGCGGACAGCAGAGATTTTCCGCGCGCGCGTCGCTGTCGCGAAGCCCTGGTCGGTCAGGTGCGCGACATAGGCTGTGAGGTCGGCGGGCGACGCGTCCTCGATCGGGCGGCCGAGGTCATCGAGGAACTGTGCGAGGTCATCGAGATCGCGTGCGTAGGCGTCGAGCGTATTGCGGGCGGCGCCCTTTTCGGCCGCCTGCATCTCGAGAAACGTGCGAATGTGAACTCTGCTCGCGGGATCCGGCTGGTTCATGCAACCGATTATCCCGCGATTCGCCCACCTTCAGCCAGAAGCCCTTAGGCCAGATCGCGGCCCTTCTTGACGGCGTCGATCACCTTCGCGACGGCGGCGTCGATGGCGACGGTCTCCTTGGCGCCGCCCTTACGCGTCTTGACCTCGGCCTCTCCGGCCTTCACGCCCTTCGGGCCGATCACGAACTGATAGGGAAGGCCGATCACGTCCATGGTCGCAAACTTGCCGCCCGCGCGCTCGTCGGTGTCGTCGTAGAGCACGTCGATGCCGGCGTTCGTGAGCTTCTCGTAGACGGCATTCGAGGCTGCGTCCGTGTCCTTGTCGCCGGACTTGAGATTGACGAGCCCGACCTCGAAGGGTGCGACCGGCACCGGCCACACGCAGCCCGCATCATCATGGCTCGCCTCGATGATCGCGCCAGCAAGCCGCGATACGCCGACACCGTACGATCCCATGTGCACCGCAACGAGCTTGCCGTCCGGCCCCTGGACCTTGCAGTTCATGGGCTCGGAATATTTCGTGCCGAAATAGAAGATGTGCCCGACCTCGATGCCGCGCGCGGAGACCTGCTTGTCCGCCGGCACCTCGGCGGCGAAGCGTGCCGCGTCGTGCTTCTCGTCAGTTGCAGCGTACTGCGAGGTCCACTGCTTGATGATTGGCGAGAGATCGCCGTCGAAATCGACGTCCTTGCCCGGTACGGGCGTCTCGATGAGATCCGTGTGGCAGTAGACCTGGCTCTCGCCTGTCTCGGCGAGGATGATGAACTCGTGGCTGAGATCGCCACCGATGGGGCCTGTGTCGGCCGCCATGGGAATGGACTTCAGGCCCAGCCGCGCGAACGTGCGCAGGTAGGCGACGAACATGCGGTTGTAGGCGTGGCGCGCGGCATCCGCGCTGAGATCGAAGGAATACGCGTCCTTCATGAGGAACTCGCGAC
>JAEZAW010000391.1 GCA_023430315.1 Pseudomonadota bacterium
CCCCCCCCCGGTCGCGCCGAAGGGGCGAACAGGGCTGCCGCCCTGTAACCCGCCCGGGGGACACCCCCGGAGCCCCCGTCCTTTATGACTTTTTAGAACAGCGATCCCTGGCCGTCCGGACCACTGCGCTTGGGCGCGCGCGGCTTTGGTGGATCGGCAGGTTTCGTCTCCGATGTGTCCACCGACGTAATGCTCGCATTTGCGCGCCCGTCGGCCAGCTCGATGCCAACGCGCGCATCGATTGCGAGCGTGCCGACGGAACGCACGGCGCGCCCGTCCTGATCACGCACGACGGCGAAGCCGCGCTTCAACACGCTCTGATAGCTCAGGGAGGACAACATCTGCGCGTGCGCATCGAGCGCGCGACGCTCGAGCACGAGGCGGCCGGCAAAGGCCTGACGCAGGCGCCCCGAGAGGTTCGTCATCCGCTCGTCGAAGCGCACGACCCGATGGCGAAGCGCGTGCGGCGTATGGCGTGCGGCAAAGCGCTCGAAGCGCGTGCGCTCAGTTGATGTACGCCGTGCAAGCGCCGTCAAGCCGGCGCGTTGGGCGCGTTCGAGGCGCTGGGACGCGCGATCCAGAAGCTGAGTGACGAGGCGCGGCTGAAAGCGTGCTTCGACTCGCGCGAGCCTCTTGCCGTGCGCCTGCGTGTTGGCCGCGAGCCCGCGCACCAAGCGGCGCTCGACGGCGTCGAAGCGCTGGCGCGGCAACGCGAGCAGGTCTTCGAGGCGAGGGAGACCGCGTGAGGCGGCCTTGAGGTGCGTGCGCGCAGCCTCGATCGTGCGGTTGATGCACTTCTTGAGACGGAGCGCGAGATCTCCCGTGCGCTCGATGAGATCGGCGTGCTTCGGCACGGCCCACTCGGCGGCCTTGGTTGGTGTGGGTGCACGCGCATCGGCGGCGAGGTCGATCAGCGTCCAGTCCGTCTCGTGGCCGACGGCGGAGATGAGCGGGATCGTGCTCTCGGCCGCTGCGCGAACGACGATCTCCTCGTTGAAGCCCCAGAGATCTTCGAGACTGCCGCCGCCGCGCGCGACGATCAGCACGTCCGGACGCGGCACCGCGCCGCCGGGCGCCATGGCATTGAAGCCGCGGATCGCCGTTGCCACTTCTTTCGCGCTCGTCTCGCCCTGCACGCGTACCGGCCACACAATGACGTGCGTCGGATAGCGCTCGGCAAAGCCGTGCAGCATGTCACGGATGACGGCGCCGGTGGGCGAGGTCACGATGCCGACAACGCGCGGCAGGAAGGGCAGGGGCTTCTTGCGCTCTTCAGCAAAGAGACCCTCGGCCGTCAGCTTGCGCCGGCGCTCCTCGAGGAGAGCCATGAGCGCGCCAACACCGGCAGGCTCCAGCGCCTCGACCACGATCTGATATTTCGAGCCGCCCGGAAAGCTCGTCACCTTGCCCGTGGCGATAACCTCGAGACCTTCCTCGGGTTTGAAACGAAGCTTCTGGAATGTACCCCGCCAGATCACCGCCTCGATCTTGGCCTTGTCGTCCTTGAGCGAGAAGTAGCAGTGGCCGGATGCATGTGGTCCGCGGTAGCCAGAGATTTCACCACGTAGGCGGACGAATCCGAAATTGTCCTCCAGAGCCCGCTTGATGGCGTTGGAGAGCTCGGAGACTGTAAGTTCTGGGTTGTTGCTGGCGCCGGTACGGCCGGCGCGGACTGGCTCTGCCACGAATCGTACCCGTTTGTTACAACGGCGTTCATGATACACGATCGTGGCCGCAAAGAGAGCCGCGGAAGGGCTATCCTCCCGACACTGCGGCGTGGTCAGATTGGCCGGATCGGCAAAATTCGGGACGGCAGAGTGCCCGGCGTCATGGTATATTGAGGGGCACGCGGATGAATGTCTTATTGATCGGGTCTGGCGGAAGGGAGCACGCGCTTGCCTGGGCGCTGGCGGCGAGCCCGCTGCTGACCAAGCTCTACTGCGCGCCCGGCAATGCTGGCATTGCCGAGGTGGCCGAGTGCGTTCCCATTTCGATCGAGGATCATGCAGCCGTCGTCAAATTCGCCAAGGAGAAGGCGATCGATTTTGTCGTCGTCGGTCCCGAGCAGCCGCTCGTTGCCGGGATCGTTGATGACCTCGCAGCCGCCGGCATCAAGGCATTCGGTCCCTCGCGCGCCGCGGCTCAGCTCGAAGGCTCCAAGGGTTTCACCAAGGATCTCTGCGCCGAGCTCGGCATGCCGACCGGGGCTTATCGCCGCTTCACAGAGGCAGCCGCCGCCAAGGTCTATGCCGCGACCCAGTCCTTGCCGATCGTGATCAAGGCCGACGGACTCGCGGCCGGCAAAGGCGTCACCATCGCCACCACCCGCGCTGAAGGCGATGCCGCCATCGATGCCTGCTTTGCCGGAGCCTTCGGCAGCGCCGGTTACGAGGTCGTCGTCGAAGAGTTCCTCGATGGTGAGGAGGCGAGCTTCTTCGCCCTCGTCGATGGTACGCACGCGCTGGCGCTGGCGACGGCGCAGGATCACAAGCGCGTCGGCGACGGTGATACCGGTCCCAATACCGGCGGCATGGGCGCCTATTCGCCGGCGCCGGTCATGACGCCCGCGCTCGTTCAGCGCACGATGGATCAGCTTATTCTGCCGACCGTGCGTGGCATGGCGGCACGCGGGACACCTTTCCGCGGCGTGCTCTATGCCGGTCTCATGCTGACGGCCGACGGGCCGAAGCTCATCGAGTACAACACGCGCTTCGGCGATCCCGAGACGCAGGTTCTGGTAATGCGGCTCAAGTCGGATCTGCTGGCGGCATTGCTGGCAGCGACCGATGGCGTGCTCGGCGCGTTCGATCTGCGCTGGTCCGACGATGTCGCGCTCACGGTTGCAATGGCCTCGAAGGGATATCCAGGTGCTTACGAGAAGGGCACCGAGATTCGCGGGCTCGATGCTGCGTGCGCCATCGAGGGCGTCGAGATATTCCACGCCGGAACGGAGCGGCGGGACGGACGTCTGCTCGCGACGGGTGGCAGAGTGCTGAATGTGACGGCACGCGGTCGCACAGTCGCCGAGGCGCAGGCTCGCGCCTACGCCGCGATTGACCTCATCGACTGGCCAGGAGGCTTTTGCCGTCGCGACATTGGTTGGCGCGCCATCACGCGCGAGCGTCAGGAGAAAGCAGGCGGATGACGACCACGCTGGCCGAGCTCTTTCCCGGCTTTTCCGAGGAGCGCAGGACCGTGCGCGGCGTCGAGATTTTCGCGCGCGTTGGTGGCCGAGGCCCGCCTCTTCTGCTGCTGCACGGCTATCCCGAGACGCACGCCTGCTGGCACCACGTTGCACCGCTTCTGGCCCGGAACTTCACGGTCGTTGCGCCGGACCTGCGTGGCTACGGCCGCAGCAGCTGTCCTTCCCCGGATGGCAATCAGCGTGCCTACTCGAAGCGTACGATGGCGCTCGACATGGCCGCACTCATGACGGGATTGGGTTTCGAGAAGTTTCTTGTCATGGGCCATGATCGCGGCGCCCGAGTCGGGTTTCGCCTGGCGCTCGACGCGGGACAACGGGTGGAGCGCCTCGTCCTCATCGACATCATCTCGACGGCCGATATCGTGCGGCTGCGCGAGGAAGGATTCAAGTTCGGCATGTTGCACGGCGTATTTCTCTCTCAGCCGGCGCCACTGCCCGAGACCCTCATCATCCAGGACCCGCGGGATTGGGTCGAAAGCCGATTTCGCCGCGCGACGCTGGCTAAGTCGCCCGATGTGATCCATCCTGTGGCCATGGCCGACTATATCGACATGCTGTCGCAGCCGGATCGCGTCAACGCGACCTGTGAGGACTATCGCTCGGAGCATGGCCACGATCTCTTTCTCGACCAGACAGATCGCGCCGCCGATGCGCGTATCGCGTGCCCGGTCCAGGTGCTCTGGGCGACAGAGGGCTCGCTCGTCGAGGTCGCGGATCCGCTCGCTGTGTGGGCGCCGTGGTGCACGCACCTTGTCGGCGGCCCCATCGAGAGCGGACATTTCATTCCCGAGGAGAATCCGGCGGCGCTCGTCGAGAGGGCCCTGCCGTTCCTCCTGGCGAAGGAGGTTTGACCATGGCCGACCTGCCGGATCTCTATCCGGGCTTCGAGACGCACCACATCGACGTCCCCGGTGCGGAGATCTTCGCCCGTTCGGGCGGCAATGGCCCGCCGCTCTTGCTGCTCCACGGCTACCCGCAGACTCATGTCTGCTGGCACAAGATCGCGCCGGAGCTTGCGCGGCACTTCACGCTCGTCATTCCTGATTTGCGCGGTTACGGCGAGAGCCGCGGCACCGAGGCCGAGGGCGAGGTCGATCCGCAGCATCTCGCGTACTCGAAGCGCGCCATGGCGGCGGACTTCGTCGCCATGATGCGCGTGCTCGGCCACGACCGTTTCGCCGTCGTCAGTCACGATCGCGGCGCGCGCGTCGGCTATCGTCTGGCGCTCGATCATCCCGACAGCGTTTCGCGCCTCGCCGTGCTCGATATCGTCACGACGCTCGACGCCTGGGCGGATACGCGCAAAGAGACGGTGATCGGGCGCTTCCACTGGAGCTTTCTCGCGCGGCCGGCGCCCTTTCCAGAGACGCTCATCGGGCGTGATCCCGTATATTTCCTCGAGTATCTGCTCGCACAATGGACGTCGAGCGGCGACCTCTCGGCCTTCGATCCCGCCGCGCTCGCGCACTATCGCGCGGCATTCATGAAGCCCTCCGTCATCCACGCAAGCTGCGAGGACTACCGCGCCGGCGCGACGAGCGATGTCGCGTTCGATGCCGCCGACAACGCTGCCGGCCGGCAGATTGCGTGCCCGATGCTGGCGCTCTGGGGTGTCGAGCGCGGCCAGGGCGCCATCAACACGCCGCTCAAGGCCTGGGAGCCATGGTGTCCGCACATCCAGGGCGCCGGCGTCGTATCGGGGCACTTCCTTCCCGAGGAGCAGCCTGCAGCCACGCTCTCACATCTCCTGCCGTTCCTGCTTGCGAGCTGAGCAAAGCGCCCGCGGTTCCCATGCGTAAGAGCCTTGTCACGGCCATTCCTACAAAGGCAGAGCTGCCGGCGCCGGTGCCGCCACAGGCCCCGAGTATCGCGCTTGCGCTCGGCGGCGGTGGTGCGCGCGGGCTCGCGCATATTCTCATTCTCGAAGCCTTCGACGAGCTCGGTATCCGACCGGCCTTCATCGCCGGTACGTCGATCGGCGCCATCTACGGCGCTGCCTACGCAGCCGGGCTCTCCGCCGCGCACATCCGCGCCCACACCGAGGAGGTGCTTGGCCAGCGCCTCGACCTCGCGCGCAACTTGATCGCGGCGCGTTCCGATCCGGTGCAGAAGCTCTTCCGGCTCTTCGCGCTTCGCTCGTCCCTGCTGAAGCCCGAGACACTGCTGGAGCATGTCCTTCCGTCGCGTGTGCCACGCCGCTTCTTGGACCTGCAGATCCCGCTCGCCGTCGTTGCCACTGATTTCTATGCCCAGGACACCGTCGTTTTCTCCGAGGGCGACCTGCGCCAGGCGATCGCCGCGAGCATCGCGCTCCCCGTAATCTTCCAGCCCGTGATCATCAACAACCGCGCGTTCATGGATGGCGGCCTCGTCGATCCCTTGCCCTACGATCTGGCCGCAGCAGCGGCCGACATCTCGGTTGCCGTCGATGTGTCAGGCGCGCCGCGCTCGGACCCGCGCGACATGGGGCCTGGCGCCGTCGAGGCCATTGTCGCCTGTTCGCAGATCCTTCAACGTTCGCTCGTACGCGAGAAGCTCAAGCACCAGCAGCCGGACATCTACATCGACGTCGATGTCGATGCCTTCCACGTGCTCGAATTCCATCGCTTTCGCGAGATCCTGGCTGCGGCGGCACCGGCCAAGGATCTGCTCAAGCGCAAGCTCTCCCTGCTCATGGCGAGCCATACAGTTCCCGCAGGCGACGCGACGCCGGCACTCACGGATCAGTCCTCCGAAATCATTGAACCGCCGCCAATCAAGCGACGTGGACTTTCGCTCGGCCTCAAATCCCGCAAACGCAAGGGTTGAACATGGACGCGCAGCCGCCGTTTCATCCATCCGCTCGTCCAACGGTGGCGCTTGCGCTTGGCGGCGGCGCCGCACGCGGGATTGCGCACATCGCCATGCTTGAAGCCTTCGACGAGCTCGGCATCCGCCCCAAGGTGATTGCCGGCTGCTCGATCGGAGCCGTTATCGGCGCGTGCTACGCGGCAGGACTTTCCGCCAATGAAATCCGCGCGCATCTCGCACCGCTCGTCGTCGGAAAGAGCGCGGTCGTCAAGCGCGTGCTGGGGCATCCGCTCAAGCTCTTCAAGCTCTGGAACCCGCTGAAGCCGACGATCGTCGATGGCCCGACGCTTATGGAGATTCTGCTGCCCAAGGCAGTGAACACCGACTTCGGGAATCTGAAGATCCCGCTGCATCTCATGGCCGTTGAGTACGCCACCATGGACCCGGTCGTGCTCAATAAGGGACGGGTCGCGCCAGCCATCGCCGCGAGCGCGTCCTTGCCCTCTCTCATGCGGCCGGTGGAGATCGATGGACGCGTGCTGTTCGACGGTGGCTTCGCTAATCCCACACCGTTCGATGTCGTGCAGAATGAGGCCGACATCACGGTAGCCGTCGATGTTGGCGGCAAACCGGATCTCCGCAGACCTGTCGAGACCCACTCGAAAGAAGAGCTGTGGGACGGCGCCTTCTTCGCGCTCTTCAATGCCGTCGTGCGCGAGAAGGAAGCGCGTCGCGCGCCGGATATCCTGCTGCGGCCGGACGTCGGGCTCTATCGCACCATGGATTTCCCGAAGATGGATGAGATCCTAGCGAAGAGCGCGCCGGAGAAGGCGCGGCTCAAGCAGTTCCTCGTCGAGCGTGTTCTCGGTGGTGTACCCGCTCAGGGCCCGAGCGGCGTCGCCGCTCAAGAAGGAACGTCCAGCACGATATAGTCGTCCTCGACGGCGACGCTGAACGTCTCGGCTTTGTACGGCCCCTCGACGACGCTCGCGCCGGTCTCGACCGCCACGGGAAACTGCATGAGCCGCAGTCGTCGCGGATCGCAGTACGAGCGTCCCGTGCGCACGTCAAACTCCCATTGATGCCAAGGGCAGCGCAGGATCTCGCCCTGGCGCTCGTATTGGTAGTCACCGGGACCGCTCGATCGGAAGAGCCCGGTCAACAGGCCACCGCAGAGGCTCGCGCCCTTGTGCGGGCACTTGTCGGAGAGGGCGAACAGCTCGCCCTTGATGTTGAGCACGACGATGTCGCGGTTCTCGACGCTGACTTTCTTGCGCGTGCCGGGCGGGAGATCGGCGGCACGCGCCACGACATGACGGGTCACGGTCTCGAAAGCTCCAAACAGATCGACCCGGTTAATTCAGCCGGAAGACAGCCTTGCCGTTCTCGGCGCAGATGCGGCGGTGCTGCTCCGTCGTAACGCCCGCCGGGAACGCGCGGAAGGGATCGTCGAAATCCCAGTGCGGGTAGTCGGAGGCGAACAGCAGCTTGTCCCAGCCAATCCAGTTCATGACATCGAGCACGTGACGGCGATCGTCCGGCTCTTCCATGGGCTGCGTCGTGAAGTACACGTGATCGCGGATGTACTCCGACGGCCGGCGCTTCAGGTGCGGCACTTCATTCCGCATCCGCTCGAATACCTTGTCGAGGCGGAAGGCGAGCGCCGGCGCCCAGGCGAAGCCACCCTCGATCATCACGACCTTGAGCTTGGGGAAGCGCTCGAACACACCTTCGATGACGAGGCTCGTGACAACCGTCTGGCACGAGGTCGAATGCCCCGCACCTTCCTCGATGTAGTAGGAAGGCCAGCCGGCGCCCGAAACGGGATGCCCGCTTGTGCCGAACACATGGAAGCCGATCGGCAGGTTATAGCGCTCGGCGGCTTCGTAGATCGGCCAGTAGCGGCGGTTGCCGAGCGGTTCGGCCGATCGCGTCAGCAGGAAGACCTGGCCGAAATCCATGTCGGCACCGCAGCGCTCGATCTCCTGCGCTGAAGCAAGCCCGTCCTCGTAGGGAACGACGAGGCCGCCCTTGAGGCGTTTCTCCGGCCGCGTGAAGGTATCGCGCTGCCAGTCGTTCGTCGCCGAGCACAGGGCAGCCGAAAGCTCGAGGTTCATCTCGCCCTGGCCGGTATTGCCGTGCGGGCCGAGAATGCCTGCTTCGATGCCATAAGCGTCGAGATGCTGCTCCTGCATGAGCCTCAGCGAAGAACCAGGGCGTCCGCCTTCCTCGGGCCACGCATCTCGCCGGCAGGCGAGCGGCGCCGATTTCGGGTAGGGCTCACCGTTGGAGCTGCCGTGCTTGCGCCGCATCCCGTACGTCTCGTAGTGGTCCCACCAGCGCTTGCTGAGATAGGGCTTGAAGTCGGCCATCGAGCGCACGGCCGGATGGATGTCGCCATCGATGACGGCGAGGCGGTTCGGCGCGGCGCTGCCCTTGCCGTTCTCTGTGGTGATCTTGGGGGCCATTGGATCGTCAAGCGGCATGACTGCCTCCTAACCGCGAGTAGGTCGCGATGGGGTTATCGATCAGGATTTTCTTGCGCAGCGTCGGGTCGATGCCGACGGGCAGCATGTCGTCGTTGTCGAACTGCCAGTGCGGGAAGTCGCTCGCGAACAGCAGCATCTCGTCCGACTGAAGTTGGTCCATGAGCCGCCCGACCGTCTCGCCCGATGCCGGCGCGTCGAACGGCTGGATGGTGAGCCGCACATGATCGCGCACGAACTCGATGGGTGAGCGGTCGATCCACGGCACCTCGAGGCGCACGCCGCGCCAGAACTTCGAGAGCCGCCAGAGATAAGGCCCGATCCAGGTCACGCCGGACTCGATCAGAACGAGCTTGAGCTTCGGGAACTTGACGAACACGCCTTCCGCGATGAACGAGCCGAGCTGTGTGTGGAAGGCGAGCGATTGCGCCGCGTAGTCCTCGAGGTAGTAGCTCGGCCAGCCCGATCCCGTGGTCGCGTGGTGATAGCTGGAGCCCGCGTGAATGCCGATCGCGAGGCTGTGCTTCTCGGCGGCCTTCCAGACCGGCCAGAACTGGCTCTTGCCGAGCGGTACCTCGCCCATGGCGAGCGCCAGCACCTGCACGAAGCGCTTGTCGGCGGCGCAGCGCTCGATCTCCTCGACGGCGAGCTCCGGGTTCTGTAGCGGCAGCACGATGGACGCGCGGTAGCGTGGATCGCGGTCGAGCCATTCAGCCCGCATCCAATCGTTCACCGCGCGGCAGAAGGCGGCCGCCATGTTCTCGTCGCGGATGAGCTGGACGGCATAGAGGCAATTCAGGATCGAATGCGCAAAGCCGTGCCGGTCCATGAGCGCCGCGGCCGTGCGGCCGGGATCCGTGTCGGCGCGCTTGCGGCCCTTGTCCTTGTCGCCCCGCCAGTCCGGCCGCATGGTGATCGGCGCATTGGGCGGATAGGCGACAGACTCGAATGCCGTGATGCCGCGCACCTCGACAGTCTCTCGCCAGTAATCGTTCATGTGCGCTTTGAGCGCGTCGATGTTCGGCACATGCGGGTGCACGTCACAATCGATCGCGCCCTTCCAGTCAGCGGACAATGTGCGTCTCTCCCGGCGGGCGGCTTCAGCCGCTCTCGCAATGAATCTATGCCGCTAATATTTCACGGCGGAAGGGGGGCTGGCTAGTGCTGCAGGTCCTCGAATATGGGCTTCCTGCGATGCATTCGCGCCTTTGGCGCGAACAGGGCTGTCGCCCTATGACCCACTCGGGGGGACACCCCCGGACCCCCGTCTTTTTTAATGTTGGCCGCTATTTGGCTGGGCTGTCGGCGTCCACAGTCACACGTTCGAGTTGCCACTTCACGACGCTTGCACCGGGTGTCGCGCCCCGCAGCACGATCTGCTGGCTGAGCCGCGGTCCCGAATAATGCGCGTAGTCGAAGCTCTGCTCGAGGACGAGGGCTGCGCCCTGCGCCCTGAACCGCCAGTGACCACCGTGCATGGTTTCGATGAGGGCCGTCCCAGGTACCTCGCCGAGCCGGCAGAGCGTCTCGGGATGGAGATGGAAGTGAATGGCAAAGGGGAGGTCGCTCGCGAGCCGCAGCTGTCCGCTCGGCGCGCCGAGCCGGTCCTCGCCTTCGATGCGATTGCCGTCACCGGAGATGCGGATCTCTCGCGTGTGTCGCGGGCCAAAATCCTTGACGTAGCTGTCGTGGGCCGCGCGCACGCTCGATCCCTCGGGACTCGCGTTCACTGCAAAGCGAACCTCGCCCTTCTGGCGAATGGGTGGGGCGCCGGCCCATCGCTCGAGCAGGCGCGCCCTGACCAGTCGTGATGACGAACGGTCGGCAAGACAGAGCGTGTTGTGGCTCGCCGTCGCACGCGAAGCCGCGCGCATGGCTTCGTGCGCCAGACCGGGCGAACCGCAATTCGCGAACAGCAGCGACGTGCCGACACTGAGCTCGAAGGAGAGACAGCCGGCGTGCGCGTGTCCGGCAAGCTCCAGCGGTGGGGGCGCGCCGGTATCCATGACCAGAACCGTCGTGCCGTGCTCGATACGAACGTAGCGGGACTGCAGCATGGCAGGCGGCGGCGCATCAGGAGCGGCATCGTAAGCGATGACGGTCGCAAGTGCGTCGGCCTCGGTGCGGCCCATGCCGTTGAAGCGTGCGAGCGTGCCATCGCCGAGTCGCATGGCCTTGAGGAAGGCGATCATGCGGTCGATGGCCTCGACGAGCGCCCGCGGTGCGGCGCGACTGCGCGCGACGTAGCATTGGCGCAGCGGCATGAGGTCGAGCAGGATCTCGACGGGTATGCCCGGATTGCGACTGATATGCCCGCCATCGCGCAGGATCTGGCGGTGGAGCTCGTCGCTGAAGAGGCGCTGCATGCGCCTCAGTTGCCGGTCATGGCCGGCAACGCAAAGGTCCGCGAGCACGAGTGCCGTCAGCGTCAACAGGCGGTCATATCCTGCCGGCGCATCGCGCCAGGATGCGGCGAGGAACTGGATCTGCTGGCCGAGGCTGTCCGTCGTCGCCTCGTAGGCGCGCGGCGAGATGCCTTCGAGAATTAGGCTCGCGTGGCTGATCCAGGAGATGATCCGGCGCGCGATGACGGCATGGGGATCGGTGCGCGGAAAAGACAGCGCATGGCGTTGCACCCATTCGGCGACGAGGCGGCGCGCCATAGCGTAGGCCGCGTCGCTGTTCGCTGCCCTGAGATCGCGCAGCCAGCCGAAGCCATTGAGCTCCCGCGCCCAGGCCGCAGACGGCGGCACCAGCGCGAATGGCGAATGTCCGTTGAGGTCGACAATGGCGCCACCGAGGCCGAGCTGGCCCGCTGCCAGTTCCTCGAAGAGGCTCGGGTCGGGCGTGCGCAGATCCGGCGGAACGATCAGCAACTCGTCGGCAATCGCCGGGCCGGCAAGCCAGCGCAGGGCGCGCGTGCGCATGGCCCGACTCAGCGCACGCCGCCGGGTTCGCGCCAGGGCCAGCCGCGCGAGATGAATGCGCTCGCTCGGCGTCAGCCTGATCATCGACCTCGGTCCGGATGCCATGATGCCCCCATCGCTCCGACTACCCTTATCACCACAATGATGGCAACGCGTTGGGCGGGGCGCCGGCAATCACTCTTCGAGATCGCTTTTGAGGCGATCGAGTAACTCGACGCTGCGTGCGGCATAGGGACCGATCCAGCGGTCGTGAATGTGCTTGATGGGCAAGGGATTGAGATGATTCCAGCGCACGCGTCCGGCCCGCTGGGCAATCACGAGGTCCGCGTCTTCCAGCACTTTGAGGTGCTGCATGACCGTGCAGCGGTCGAGAGTGGGAAAACGGGCGCACAGCGCACCGGTCGTCTGTGGGTCATCTTTCAGCGCATCGAGGATGGCGCGCCGCGTCTCGGCGGCTAGTGCTTTGAAAACGCGATCGTTTGCTTCCTCGATTGACATGTTATATAAATATAACATAATGGGCCGGCGTTCAAGGAGGAAGTCCCATGGAGTTGAAGTTCAAAGTTGCCGCGCGGATTGGAAAGCCCGTGGCCGAAGTCTTCGAGGCGGTGGTCAATCCGGCCGAGCTGTCGCGCTATTTCACGACCGGCGGCGCCAAGGGGCGGCTGGAGACGGGCGCCACGGTGATGTGGGACTTCCACGACTTTCCCGGCGCATTCCCGGTCGAAGTCGCGGAGGTCGTGAAGGATCGGCGGATCGTCCTGCGCTGGGCCGCGGATGATGGCGATCCGGTCTCTGGCCAGTCAGCCGGCTACCAGACGACCGTCACGATGACTTTCGAGTCGCTGCCGGACGGTCGCACGCTGGTCGCGATCGCCGAGGAGGGCTGGCGGGAGACGCCGAACGGCCTCAAGGCGTCTTACAACAACTGCGGCGGCTGGATGCAGATGCTCTGCGCCTTGAAGGCGTACATCGATCACGGCATCAATCTGCGCGAAGGGATGTTCAAGTAAGCGCGCGTGCGCGCCTATCTTGCGCGGAAGCCGCCGCCGCGGACGGCGCTCGGCACGTGGATCATGTGACCGCCGACGCGGCGGTGATGAGGACGAAATCGCCGACGTCCGTCAAAGAAGCCTGGAGAAAAGCCGCCGCCGTAGACGACAGGGCTGCCGTCCCCATCCACACCGTAAATGTACTGGTGCTGGTGGACGGTGATATTCCGCTCCTCGAACGTGAGATTGAGCGGGGTCTTGCCATCCGGATTGATGATGAAGTTTTTGGTCACCGGCAGCGGACGGAAGACGCGCACGCCTTCCTCGATCGTCACCGTCGCACCGTAGAACGGTCGCGTCTCGATGCGCGTGAGCGAAGCTGCTGTGGCGGCGCTCGCCCCGGCGATCAGAACGGAAAGGCTGAGCAGCGAGGTCGAGAGCGGCGGACGACGCATGGTGGTACAACTCCGACAGGAACGCATATGTCGTCGATACTACCTGAGTTCCTGAGGACGTCTTAAGAATTTGGTAACAATGCTTAATGTTCGCCGCTGCGTTTTGTGACGGCGCGCGTGCCTGCCGGAAGGTCGAATCCGCGCAGCAACTCGTCGAGGCTCATCGGCCTTTTTCCGGCGCGCTGGACTTCCACGAGACGGATAGCGCCAGTCTCACAGGCGATAGCCCCGGCATTGTCGAGGAAGGTGCCGGGAGAGCTCGACCCGTTGGCGATCTCCGCACGAAGCACCTTGAGGCGTTCGGCGCGTCCGTCGTGCATGATCTCGAAGTACGCGCCAGGCCACGGCGAGAGGCCGCGGATCTGGTTGTGCACGTCCTCAGCCGAGCGCGTCCAATCGATCTGCGCCTCGGCCTTCTCGATCTTAGCCGCATAGGTGACGCCCTCAGCCGGCTGCGGCGTGCATGTGAGCGCGCCTTGCTCGAGCGTCGCGAGCGCTTTCACCATAAGCGCAGCGCCGCGCGCGGCCATGAGGTCGTGCAACTCGCCCGCCGTCATGTCGGGACCGATCGCGATGTGCTCCTCCGAGCAAACGGGACCCGTATCGAGGCCTTCGTCCATGCGCATGATGCTGGCCGCTGTCTCGGCATCGCCGGCCATGATGGCGCGCTGGATAGGGGCGGCGCCACGCCAGCGGGGGAGAGCCGATGCGTGCAGATTGAAACAACCGAAGCGGGGTGCTTCGAGGATCGGGCGCGGCAGTATGAGCCCATAGGCCACCACGACGGCAGCATCCGCACCGTGAGCCTTGAAGGCTTCCTGCGCTGCAGTATCCCGCAACGTCCGAGGCGTCAGGACGGGTATGCCGGCTGCCTCGGCAAACTTGTGGAGGGGTGATTTCTGCTCGTGCATGCCCCGCCCCGCCGGCCTCGGCGGCTGCGAGTAGACGGCCGTGACGACATGCCCGGCCTCGACGATGGCCGCGAGCGTCGGCACTGAGAAATCTGGCGTGCCCATGAAGACGATGCGCAGCATATCCAGCTCCCAGCGCTCCGCCTTGCCGCCGTAAATGCCTCAGGCGCTAGGGCCGTCCTTCGCCTGCTTGCGGAAGCGGCGGACGATCATGTCACGCTTCAGGCGGGTCAGAAAGTCGATGATCAGCTTGCCGTCGAGATGGTCCATCTCGTGCTGGATGGCTGTCGCGAGCAGGCCGTCGGCCGCCAGCTCCTGGTGGGCGCCCGTACGGTCCGTGTAGCGCACGGTCAGCGAGGACGGCCGCTCGATCTCGATCCGTACGTCCGGAATGGAGAGGCAACCCTCCTCGTGCATCCGCATTTCGCCGCCGAGTGATACGATCTCCGGATTGATCATGGCGATCGGCTGCTTCTCGTCGTCCTTGTCGCTGACGTCCAGGACCAGCAGGCGGCGCGGCACGCCGACCTGCACGGCCGCAAGCCCCACGCCGGGCGCGTCGTACATGGTTTCCAGCATGTCGTCGATCAACTGGTTCAGCTCGCCGTCGACGCGCTCGATGGGCTCGGAGGGCTGGCGGAGTAGGGGATCGGGCAGGATGATGATCGGTAGCTTGGCCATGCCGCTCAGATAGGCAACGCCGCCCTTTCGGTCAATTGTCATTCCGATTGCATAGACAGTACCGACTTTGCGTTGCGCTTCGGCGCCGCCTGGGCTACCGCTCGCCCGATTGAACAAGTAACCGCCAATGCGAGGAAAGGGACGTGTCTGAGGCCTTCGTGCTCGGCTGGGAGGAGTGGGTCGGGCTTCCCGATCTCGACCTGCCTGCGATCAAGGCGAAGGTCGACACCGGCGCCAAGACCTCGGCGCTGCACGCCTTCTTCGTAGAGCCCTACGGATCGTCCTCCCGCCGCATGGTCCGCTTCGGCGTTCACCCTATTCCGGGCCGTAATGACGTCGAGGTCATCTGCACGGCGGAGGTGATCGACCACCGCGAGGTGACGAGCTCCAATGGCGAAAGCGAGATGCGGTACGTCATCCGCACCGCCGTCAAGCTCGGCGAGCGTACATGGCCGATCGAGCTCACGCTCGCCAACCGCGAAACCATGAGCTACCGCATGCTCATCGGTCGCCAGGCCATTCAGGACGACATGCTCGTCGATCCGGCGACGTCCTTCCGCCAGCCGCGCCTGAGCTATCGCCGCTACGAGATGCCTGCACGCCCGGCCGAGGATCGCCGCGCGCTCACGATCGGTCTTCTGACGCGGCGCCCTGACAACGCCACCAATCGCCGTATCCAGCGCGTTGCCGAGCGGCGTGGCCACAAGCTCGTCATGGTCGATCGAGACCGCGTCTCGCTCTTCATCGATACGAGCGACCCCGCCATCCTGCTCGACGGCACCTCCGCACCGAACTGCGATGCGCTTATCGTGCGGCCGGGCCGTGGCACGCCGACATTCTCCGCCGCTGTGGCGCGACAATTCGAGACACTCGGCGCCGTCGTAATCAATGGTCCCGACGCACTGCTGCGCGTCGCCGATCCGATCGCGACCCGTCAGCTTCTCGCCCGCGCCGGCATCCCCGTTCCGGCAGCAGCCGTCAGCAGCGCGGCAGCGAACCCCGATGCAGCCGACCGGCATCTTCTTGCCGACGGTTTCAGCAGTCACGCGCTGGGACCTCTTGTACGTCACACGATCGTCGGTAGCCGCGCGCTCGCGGCCATGTCGCGCAGTGCGCGCGCGAGCGACGACATCGACGACGAAGCCGATTGGCGCACCGACGATCCGGACGCCATCGAAGCGACACGTGCGGTCGCCGAGCGCGCCGCGCGTGTGCTCGGTCTGGAACTTGCGGGTGTGGATGTCGTGGCGGCACGTCAGGGGCCTATCGTCGTCGGCGTGACGGTATCGCCGGCGATCTCGCTTGCCGAACGCGTTACCGGTGCTGCGATCTCCGAAGCGATCGTCGTCTACATCGAGCAGTCGGCGCGAGCTGCCGCACGAAATCAATAAAAGACGGGGGTTCGGGGGTGTCCCCCGAGCGGGTACAGGGCGGCAGCCCTGTTCGCGCCGAAGGCGCGAGCGAGGGCCAGCCCTCGCGCTCCCAGTCGGGGAACGCCCCCGAACCCCCGTCTTTTGTAGACTTGTCAACGCACGCGATAGCGC
>JAEZAW010000394.1 GCA_023430315.1 Pseudomonadota bacterium
GCACCGTCCCCTTCGGCACTTCCATCAGGCCGTTGAGGGCTTCCTTCAGCTCATCGCGGTTCACGCAGAGGTTGGCCGCATGGCGCACGCGCTTGTCGAGCCAGGGCGAGCCCTCGGCGAACGAGAACTGCCAGGGCCAGACGTGCGGCTGGGCGTTCGCCTTAATGACGAAGCCCTTGGACTTGATCGTGCTGACCGCGTCTGGGGCCGGGTTCTCGATCCAGTCGACCTGACCCGAGAGCAGCGCCGCCGTGCGCGCATTCGCTTCCGGCATGGGCAGGAGGACGACGCGGTCGATCTTCGGCACGCGCTTCGGATCCCAATAATCCTTGTTGGCGGCGTACTCGACGCGCTCGCGAGCCGAGAAGCTCGCCATCTTGAACGGACCCGAGCCCGAGGCATCCGTAGCGAAGGCCGCCCAGGCCTGCTTGGCGCGCTCTGCAGGATCGGAGACGCTTGCCAGCGCATCGTACTTCTTCTGCCAGTGCGCGGGCGAAGCAATGAAGAGGTTCGTCAGGTTGATCGGGATGAAGCTGTCCGGCTCCTTGGTCGTGAGCTCGACGGTGTAGTCGTCGATGGCCTTCGCCGAGACGAGGTTCGGCATGCGGCTGACGGTGACGCCGATCTGATCGGGCGCGAAGTGTGGCGCCGACTTGTCGAGGACCTTCTGCACGTTCCAGACGATCGCGGCGGCCTTGAGGTCACTGCCGTCGTGGAACTTTACGCCCTGACGAAGCTTGAAAATCCACTTCGTCTTGTCGGCATCGCTGACGGCCCACTCCGTTGCGAGGCCCGGAATGAGGACGCTTGCCTTCTCTTCGGAGGAGAGATCCCAATGCGTGAGTGCGTCGAACAGCGGGATGCCCGTGAAGCGGTTGCCCTCGAAGCCCTGGTCGGGCTGACCATTGGTCTTTGGGATGTCTGCTGCGGTCATGGCAATGCGCAGGGTCTTCTGCGCCATGGCCGGCATGGCCGGCATCGCCAACATAAGTGCTGTGCCGGCCACCAGGCCCGCACGCAACCAACGCAACTGGAATTTGGATTTATTCACTAGCGCCTCCATCAACACGCTCTGCGGTTTCTCTAAATTGCACGGCTGCGGCCGCGTTCGTTCGGCAGGGGGATGTGTGGCGGCATCGGTGGCATGGTCCTGATCGGGGCACCATGGATGCTCTGCCTCTCCCTTGTTCTGTTGCGCACTCGTTGCGAGCGCCCACTATCGCCTGGATGCCAGCGATTGTATACAGGATGTATTGCTTATCCAAGCACAGGGAATAGGCACGCACTGCACAGTAAGCAGCCAGGGCGCTGCAGACGCTTCCGAGTGTGCCCAAGTTCTTGTATACAGGAGAGCATGAGCAGGTCGCGCAAAACCGCCGGGGAGAACGCTCGCGTAAGCACGGAGACGATCGTCGAGCGCATCACGACGGCCATGCTCGAGCAGCGCCTGCCGCTCGGCGCCAAGCTCGGCGAGGAAAAGCTCTGCGCCGTTTTCGGGGTTTCGCGCACCAAGGTGCGTCAAGCACTTAACCGCCTCGCGCGCAGCCAGCTCGTCGTGCTGAAGCCGCAACGCGGCGCCTTTCTCGCCGAGCCGACGCCCGAGGAGGCGCGGCAGGTCTTCGAAGCGCGGCGCGTCATCGAGTGCGAGATATTCGCGCAATTCACCCGAACAGCGAGCGAGGCCGATCTCGCTGTCCTTGATCGTCATGTCGAGGCCGAGCGCCGCGCCATTCGCATGAACGACGTTCCTCTGCGCAATCGCCTGCTCGGCACATTTCACGTGCGCATTGCCGAGATGGTCGGCAACAAGGTGCTGACCGACATCCTCGCCGATCTCGTGACGCGCTCGTCGCTCATCACGCTGCTCCTGCAATCGACAAAGGGGGCATCCTGCTCTTCCGACGAGCATCGCGAGCTGATCGCGGCCATGCGTGCACGCAAGGGACCGCTCGTCCAGAAGCTGTTGCGCGAGCATATTGATCACGTCGAGCGCGATCTCGCCGCGATCGACAGCCGGCGCGACGAGTTCGATCTTGCCGATGCCTTGCGGCCTTCCGCACCCGAGCGGCGGGCCAAGGTGCCGGCCCGTCGCGCGCGCAATGGTGCGAGCACAGGTCGAGGAAGGACGCCGGAACAGCCATGAGTGCGACATCCGACTATCCGCGCGATCTCAGGGGTTACGGGCGTGAGCCGCCGAACGCGCGCTGGCCCGGCAATGCGCGTGTCGCGGTGCAGTTCGTGATCAACTACGAAGAGGGTGGCGAGAACTGCATCCTGCACGGCGATGCGGCATCGGAAGCTTTTCTCTCCGAAGTCGTCGGCGCCGTTCCCTGGCCCGGTCAGCGGCACATGAACATGGAGTCCATGTACGAGTACGGTGCGCGGGCCGGTTTCTGGCGGTTGTGGCGCACCTTCACCTCGCGGCGCATGCCGGTGACGGTCTTTGCCGTCGCGCACGCGATGATGCGCGGCCCCGAGCAGGTCGCGGCCATGCGCGAAGCCGACTGGGAGATCGCGAGCCACGGCTTGAAGTGGATCGAGTACAAGGATTTCTCGGAGGCCGACGAGCGCGCGCACGTTCGCGAGGCCGTGCGCATTCACACCGAGATCGCTGGCGAGCGGCCGCTCGGTTTCTATCAGGGCCGCTGCTCCGAGCACACGCTCGCGCTGACCATGGAGGAGGGCGGCTTCCTCTACTCCGCCGACAGCTACGCGGATGATCTCCCGTACTGGGTTCCAGGCCCGCGCGGCCCCTTTCTCATCGTGCCCTACAGTCTCGACGCCAACGACATGCGCTTTGCGACTGCGCAGGGTTTCAACTCGGGCGATCAGTTCTCCACCTATCTCAAGGACACGTTCGACGTTCTCTATCGCGAAGGCGAAACGGCGCCGCGCATGATGTCGGTCGGCCTCCACTGTCGTCTCGCCGGTCGTCCCGGCCGCACCGCGGCGCTCGAGCGCTTCCTCGATTACATCGCAGCACACGACCGCGTCTGGATTGCCCGCCGGGTCGACATTGCGCGCCACTGGCAGGCGGTCCACCCGCCCGACGGGGCACGGTGATGGACGATCTGGCGCTCGGCCGGCGGTTGATGGATCGCCTGGAGGCGCTCGCGCGCTTCTCGGATGATCCCGACAACCTGACGCGCCTCTATCTCTCGCCCTCGCACAAGCGCGCAGCCGACGCACTAGCGGGCTGGATGCGCGAAGCCGGCCTGGCTGTGCGCCTCGATGCCGTCGGCACGCTCATCGGCCGCTATGAGGGAGCAACGCCCGGCCTGCCAGCGCTGCTCGTCGGCTCGCACATCGATACAGTGCGGCAAGCCGGTAAATACGACGGCACGCTCGGCGTATTGGCTGCGCTGACTGCCGTCGAGGCTCTCTCGAAAGCCGGCGAGCGTCTGCCGTTCGCGATCGAAGTCATTGCCTTCGGCGACGAGGAAGGCGTGCGCTTTGCCTCGACCTTGCGCGGCTCGCGCGCGCTTGCCGGAACACTCGATGCCGCAGTGCTCGACGAGCGCGACGCCAACGGCATTTCCGCACGTGAGGCCCTTCGCGCGTTTGGCGCCGAGCCGGACCGGCTATGTGACGCCGCGAAGTTGCGGACGAATACGCTTGCCTTCGTCGAAGTCCATATCGAACAGGGGCCGGTCCTCGAGCGCATGAGCCAGCCGATCGGCGTGGTGACGGCCATCAATGGTGCGCGTCGCTTCGGCGTTGTCGTGCAGGGCACGGCCGGACATGCCGGCACTTCGCCCATGGCCATGCGCCGCGACAGCCTCGCCGCGGCGGCCGAGATGATCCTTGCCGTCGAGCGGTGTGCGACACAGACCCGCGACGTCGTGGCGACGGTTGGCGTGATTGAGGCGCGGCCCGGAGCGGCCAATGTCGTTCCCGGCGAGACGCGCTTCACGATCGATGCGCGCGCGCCCAATGACGCGGCGCGTGATGCTGCCGTCGCGCGGATCGAAGAGGCCATCGAAGGCATTGCCGCTCGTCGCGGGCTTGCCGTGCGTATTGCGCAGACGCATTCGGCGCCCGCCACGGCCTGCGATGCGCGCCTGATCGCCAGCCTCGATGAAGCAGCACGAGCCGCCGGCTACGCGCCCGTGCATCTTCCCTCAGGTGCTGGGCACGATGCCATGGCCATGGCCGCGCTGTGCCCCGTCGCCATGCTGTTCGTGCGCTGTGCCGGCGGCATCAGCCATCATCCCGCAGAAGCCATCTCGCTCAAGGATGCCGATGCCGCCATGCGCGTCCTCCTGCAGTTCCTGCGCACTTACCAGTCCTGAGAACGGATACGATCATGAGCAGTCCCATCGAACAGAAAATTCGCTCCTTCCTAGAAAGCGAGCGGCAGGCGCAGGTTCGTTTTCTCGCCGAGATCGTGAAGATCCCGACGGACAATCCACCGGGCGACTGCGGTCCTGCTGCCGAGCGTGCGGCCAAGCTGATCGAGACCTTCGGCTGGCAAGTCGAGCGCCATCCCGTGCCGGCGGATATCGCCAAGGCCGCGGGCATGATCTCCTGTACGAACCTGATCGTGCGCCGCACGTTCGGGCCCGGCCCGACGATCGCGCTCAACACGCACGGCGATGTGGTGCCGCCCGGCAAGGGCTGGACGTTCAATCCCTATGGTGCCGAGATCAGCGACGGCTGGATGTACGGGCGCGGTGCCGCCGTATCCAAGTCGGATTTTGCGACGTACGTGTGGGCATTGCGTGCGCTCGAAGCGAGTGGCGCTCGCCTCGGCGGGACCATCGAGCTGCATCTCACCTATGACGAGGAAACGGGCGGCGAGATCGGCCCCGGCTATCTGCTGGCCGAGGGCCTGAGCAAGCCCGATCTCGCCATCGGCGCGGGCTTTTCATACGCCGTCGTGACCGAGCACAATGGCTGCCTGCATCTCGAAGTCGAAGTGACAGGTCGTTCGGCACACGCGGCCAAGCCCTGGACGGGCATCGACGCGCTGCAGGCCGCGACCGGCGTTCTCTCGGCGCTCTATGCGTGGCGCCCCGTCCTCGCAACGCGCACGTCGAAGACGCCGGGCATCGGCGCGCCGCAGCTCACCGTCGGCCTCATCAGCGGCGGCATCAATACGAACGTCGTGCCAGACCGCGTCGTGTTCCGACTCGACCGCCGCATGGTGCCCGAGGAAAATGTGGAGGCCGTCGAGGCTGAGCTACGCGAGGTCATCGCCAAGGGGGCAACGGCCGTTCCGGACGCGCGCGTGGATGTCCGCCGCATTCTGTTTGCCGCACCGCTCCAGCGCCTACCGGCCGGCGATCGCATGGTCGAGATCCTCTGCCGTCGCGCGAGTGCCGTCATGGGTGAGCCGATCAGCGCGAGTGGCGTGCCGCTCTACACGGACGCGCGCCACTATACGGCGCATGGCGTGCCCATCGTGTTGTACGGTGCCGGCCCGCGCACGATCGAGGAAGCAAATGCGCACCGCGCTGACGAGCGATTGCCGCTTTCTGATCTCTACAAGGCGACGGAGGTTATCGCGCTGACGCTCGCTGACCTGCTCGCTGTGTAAGGCGCTCGGTCGACGCCTTCCGCGCGCAATTTCACGTCACCGCCGACCCAGGCCTCGAAGTGTTTGATGATGTGCGCGTAGTCGAGCGCGCCCCCGTTATTCCGCTGCTTTCGTGCTCGAGCGGAAACGCGGGATCACCTCTCGCGCAAACAGCTCCAGCGATGCCTTGGACTTCTCGACACCATACCAAGGCGGATAGTGCAGCATGAGCGAGGTCGCGCCCGTCTTGGCTTTGAGCTCCTCGATGCGCGCGATCACGGTCGCCGGCGAACCGTGGATGATCGTCGAGCGCGCAAGCGAGTCATATTCCATCGCGCTCGTGATCGAATCCTTTCCCTGCGCGGCCTGGCCGAGATAGCCGGACTGATGGCCGCCGGTGAAGTGATTGAGGTGTTTCAGCAAGCCCGCCTCGCTATCCTTCTTGGCCTGTGCGTCGCTCTCGGCCACATAGACCCAGCGGGCGATATCGATCTGACCGAATGCCGGATTGGCGCGTGCTTCCGTGCTCGCTTCGGCGAGCTTGGCGCGATAGAGCGCGGTTTGCTGCGCGAGCGTGTCGAACGGCGTCAGCGTCGATAGCATGAGGCCAAAGCCGAGCTTGCCGGCCGCGCCGATGGATCGGTCCGTACCGCCGGCTAGAAAGAGCGGCGGATAGGGCTTCTGTACGGGCTGCGGCAGCAACTCGTACTCGCCCTCGACGATCGCCGTGAAGTACTTTCCCCTGCGGTTTGTCTTGCGCGTGCGCTGGAGGTCCTGAATGATCTGGAGGGCTTCGTCCTGCATGTCGCGGCGTGCATCGAAGTCGAGCCCGAAGCCGTCAAACTCGTATTTGCGGTAGCCGGACCCGAGCCCGAGCGCGACGCGTCCACCGCTCAGGATATCGACGAAGTTGGCGTTCTCGACCACGCGCACCGGATTGGCGAGCGGCAGAGTGACGACCGCCATGCCGAGTCGGATACGCTTCGTGCGCGCGGCCAGATAAGCAGCATAGACCCAGACGTCCGGCATGATGCCGTACTCGGTCGAGAAGTGATGCTCGGCGAGCCATGCGTAGTCGAACCCGATCCGGTCGGCGGTGATGATCTCATCGGTGACGCGCGCATGGACGTCCTGATGAGGGTAAGGCTCGCGATCCTTGTGAGGATGCGAGGTGAACAGAATGCCAAACTCCATAGGCGCCTTCTCCGTCCGAGTGCGTTGTCATTTTGTCTGGACAACTTTCGCCGATGCGCGCGCTGTTGCCAACCAGCGTACGTGCAGGCAGGGCTGCGGACAGCGCAGAGCAAACGTGGCGATCAGGGTCTAAGAGGCGCGTTGGCGAGCGGAGCGGTTGTGATCCGTTCCGTGGACGGCGACACCGCCCGGCTGCGGTGACGGTGGCGCACCAGTACAAGAATAGTGACGACAATCGCGATCGGCAGGAGTGTGATGAGACTTCCGGCCAACGCCAGCACGATCGCAATGGCCCATGAGATCGCGAGCGCGTGCTCGACGAGCGCGACCAGCTTGGACTGGGAGTGCCGGCGTAGCATGCCGCGACGGTTGCCCGGCATGGGATGCCAGAAATTGAGAAGGGCAGTCGAGGCCGCGCCGGCTGCCGTGAAGAGCGCCGTCAGGAGAGCAACGCGCCACGAGACGAGCGCGAGGCCCGCGAGCGGCAGGGCGATGATCACCAGCACCGGCAGGCCGACGGCACCGAGCTTGATGCGATCGACCTCCGCGGCTGTGGCAGGTGCCGTCGCCATGAGCTCGGGTGCGTCTTCGCCGGAGACCATGATCCACGAGAGCGAGGCCGCGACCTGCGCCGCGATGACGACAATGGTCGGCGCGAGGGCGAGTGCGGTCGGCAGTGCCTCGCTCCGTAGCAGCACGACGGCAATCGGGATCGTGTAGATGATCTGCAGGCCGAGCTGCGCGAAGAGGCTCGGGTCGCGCGCGAGCAGCCGCCATTCCTTGCGGCGGAGATTGCGGCCAAGGCCGGCGCGGAATTGATGGCTGCGATCGGCGTCGCCCATGCGCTCTCGTCCTGATGGCGCTCCCGTCGCGGCGAGCGTCGCGGCGGCGAAGCGGTTCGCGAGGACATTCACCGCGAGCGCAAACAGCAGGCCCGCGAGGACGACCAGTATCGTGAGCGCACGTGGTTGACCTTGCATAGCGTGAACGGGGAGAAGTGCGACGTCGCGCAGACCCATGCCGGTGGCTGTGCTCTCGAACGCCTGCGTGAGCTTCTCGCGCAGGGCATCGGGCAGCACCGCAATGACCTGCGCCCCAAGAACGAACCCACCTGCAATGAGCGCCCCGGTCATCTGTGTGAACGTGCGCGCACGCCGAGGGCCGACGAGAAAGAACAGGCCGATCGATAATCCGAGACCGAGTGCCGTCGCCAAGAGTGCCAGCGCAATCAGGGTCGGATAGGCGGCGAGCCAGACCGGCGTGCCGAGGAGCGCGCCCATGTTGGCGAGCGGCAGCACCAGAAGACCAATCGAGCCGAGCGTGCTCGCTGCAATGGCGATCGCCTTTGCGGCGAGGATGCGCGTCGCGGGAATCGGCGCACCGAGCAGAAGATCGAGATCGCCGCGATCGAAGAGTGTGCGCGTCGTCGAGAAGAGGCCCTGCGCGATCATCCAGGTGAAGATGCACAGTGTCGCAATGGCGAGCGGCGTGATGCTGGCATCGGGGCCATGCATACGCGGACCGACGAGCAACACCGCCGGCCAGGCGACGAGATGTAACACCAGCAGTCCGCCCGCGAGGATTGCCCCGAGGTAGCGCGCGACCTTGCTGGCGTCCATCATGTCGACGAAGCGACGCCAGTTGAGGCGCATGTCATGCGCGACAAGCCACGAGAAGGAGCCGGACGTCGGTTTCATAGCGCGCTCATGACGCCATCAGCTCTGCGTTCGCATCGGACTGCATGAGCGTGAGGAAGACATCTTCGAGCGTCGAGCTACCGCGGCCCGCGGCGGCCTTCAGCTCGGCGAGTGTACCCTCGGCGGCAAGGCGGCCGCGATGCACGATGCCGATGCGGTCGGCGAGGCGCTCTGCAACCTCCAGAATATGCGTCGTCAGAATGATAGTGGCGCCGGCGCGCACGCGTGCCGTGAGCAGATCCTTGACCTGTCGGGCGATGGCGGCGTCGATGCCGGTCAGCGGCTCATCGAGCATGATGAGCTTGGGATCGTGGATGAGGGCGCCCGCGAGCGCGACCTTCTGCTTCATGCCGCGCGAGAAACCTTCGCAGCGCTGATGACGATGAGGGCCGAGGTCGAGGACGTCGATCAACTCGCCGGCGCGGCGTTCGGCAAGGGCCGGTGGTACGCCCCACAGTCCTGCCACGAGCTCCAGATATTCGAGCGGCGACAGCTTGTCGTAGAGCATGGGCTCGTCGGGGAGCCATGCCGTGATCCGCTTGGCGGCGATGGGGTCCGCGAGCGCGTCGATGCCGAAAATGCGGATCGTGCCGGCATCGGGACGCAACAGGCCCGCGATCATGCGCAACGTGGTCGTCTTGCCGGCACCATTGGGGCCGAGCAGGGCGTAGAACTCGCCCGGCCGGACCGCGAGATCCATACGCTCAACGGCGACAGCCGCGCCGAAGGTCCGCCGTACCGCGCTGAGCTGCACGGCTTCCGGAGCCGGATCCGTTGCCGCGCTCCATTCCGATACAACACTTAAGGCCGCCATCACATCCAGCTCCCACGCACACAGAACGGCGGGCGGGAGCCTAGCTGCGTCGCGTTGCCGCCGCCTTAATGGCCGCATGGCGGTTGCGCATCTCCGGCCCCTGGACAGGCGCGCGGCGATGTCCCTCTATGCTGGTGCAACGCAAGGGAATGACAGAGAGGATCGCATGAGCGCAGCGGCAGTGGGAAAGACCGATCTCGAAAAGAAGATCTGCGCGTGGCTGGCCGAAAGCCGCCAAGACATGCTGAGCCTGCTCGAGGAGGTCGTGAACATCGACAGTGGCAGCTATGACAAGGCCGGCGTCGATGCTGTGGGCGATCGCTTCGTGCGCCATTTCGAGGCGCGCGGGCTGCTGACGCGGATCGAGCCGCACGAAACCTTCGGCAACGCCATTCACATCCGCCTCGACGACAGTCCGACCAACGAAAAGCCGATCGTGCTCATGGGCCACCGCGACACGGTCTTCCCCAAGGGCGAAGCCGGCCGCCGCCGCTTCAAGATCGAAGGTGATCGCGCCTACGGACCCGGCGTCGCCGATATGAAGGCCGGTCTTGTGATGAACGCCTTCGTGCTTGAAGCCTTCAAGCGCCATGGCGGCGCCCCGGCGCCACTCGCGGGCCTGATCACTTCGGACGAGGAGATCGGCTCGCCATCCTGCCGGCCGGTGATCGAGCGCGTGGCCCGCGAGGCACGTGCCGTATTCAACTCCGAGCCCGGACGGCCGACAGGAAATGTCGTGAGCGGACGCAAGGGCGGCGTTTTCATGCGCTTCGAGGTTCTGGGGAAGGCCGCCCACTCGGGCGGAAATTTCGAGAAGGGTATTTCTGCGATCGGGGAGCTGGCGCACAAGATTGTCGCTCTCCACGCGCTGACGGATCTGCCGCGCGGCATCACGGTCAACGTCGGGATCGTCTCGGGCGGCCAGAGCGTGAACACCACGGCACCCTCAGCAGAAGGGCGGATCGATTTGCGCTATGTGAAGCCATCCGACCGCACGTACGCGCTGTCTGCCATCCAGAAGATCATCGACGGTGCGACTGTTCCGGGCACTTCGGCGACGTTGGAAATTCTCGGCGAGTTCCTGCCGCTCACGCAATCTGCTGAAAGCGGGGCACTGCTGGAGACCTACGCCGCGGCGTCGCAAGACCTCGGCACGACCGTGAAGGGCGAGTTCACGGGCGGTTGTGCGGATTCGGGCTTCACCGCAGCGGTCGGTTGCCCGACACTCTGCGCCGTCGGTCCGGTCGGCGGTAATGCCCACACGCCTGAGGAATATCTCGAGGTCGATTCTATCGTGCCCCGCGCGCAAGCTCTCGCACTTGCGATCCTACGCTTTCCTGTAGCCAGTTAGGCGCCTTCGCGTTTCACTCCGGATCGGATTTTTGCGTGCGGTGTGCCGTGCGCGAATTCGTTTGGCCGATCGCCGAGGGTGTAAATATACTGACGCGAATACAAAGCATCGTCGGATGAGGATATCGCGCGACGCCTGCATTCTTGCTTGGCTTGGAATGTTTGTGCGGTGTCCCTGAGGGAAAGGGCCTCGATCGGGAATGCCACACGACACGCCGCTCATTTCGACGATTGTCGTGGGCCTCTCGCTGGCCTTTGTCCTAGGAACCTTGGCGCAGCGACTGCGCTTATCGCCGCTCGTCGGCTATCTGGTGGCTGGCGTCCTCGTCGGGCCTCATACGCCCGGCTTCGTCGTCGATCAGTCGATCGCGAACGAGCTTGCCGAAATTGGCGTCATCTTGCTGATGTTCGGCGTCGGATTGCATTTTTCCCTCAAGGATCTTTGGGCCGTCCGCACGATTGCCGTCCCCGGCGCGCTCGGGCAGATGGCAGTCGCGACGATCATCGGCATGGGTCTCGCCTACCTGCACGGGTGGTCCGTCGGTGCCGGCCTTGTCTTCGGGCTTTCGCTGTCGGTGGCGAGCACGGTCGTGCTGCTGCGCGCCCTTCAGGAGCGCCGGCTCCTGGTGACCGAGCGCGGGCGCATCGCGCTCGGCTGGCTGGTCGTCGAGGACGTGGCGATGGTCTTCGTGCTGGTGGGCATCCCGGCGGTCGTGCCGCTGCTTGACGGCAGCATACAGCGCAGCCTGGCATTCGGATTTGCCCCGACCGATATCATTGGCACGATCCTCCTGACGATGGCGAAGGTGACGGCCTTCATCGCGGTGATGATGATCATCGGCCGCCGTGTCATACCGTGGACGCTCCACTACATCGCGCACACCGGCTCGCGGGAGCTGTTTCGGCTTGGCGTACTCGCGATCGCGCTCGGCTTCGCATTCGGCGCCGCCAAGCTGTTCGGCGTCTCGTTTGCGCTCGGCGCCTTCTTCGCGGGCATGATCCTCAGCGAATCGCAACTCAGCCAGCGGGCTGCCGAGGAGACGCTGCCGCTACGCGACGCCTTTGCCGTGTTGTTCTTCGTCTCGGTCGGAATGCTGTTCGATCCGATGATCGTCGTGCGGGATTTCTGGCCGCTCATCGCGACGCTCGCCATCATCATGATCATGAGTCCGCTGGTCGCATTCGCAATCGTGCGGTTCTTCGGCCATTCGACCGGCACAGCGCTCACCATTTCGGCGAGCATCGCCCAGATCGGCGAATTCTCCTTCATCCTCGCCGGACTTGGTGTCGCGCTGGGCGTCCTGAGCGCGCCGGCGCGAGACCTCATTCTCGCCGGCGCCCTGATATCGATCCTCGCCAATCCCGGCTACTTCTTGTTCGTGGAGTGGCTGAGGCCTTGGCTGGAGAAGGGCGAGGCTGGCGACGTCGCAGCCGTCGCGCCTGAGGAAGCCGTCGTCGAGATCGAGCCGACGAAGCTCGAAGATCACGCCGTCCTGGTTGGCTTCGGTCGCGTCGGGCGCCGCGTGGGGGGCGCGCTGTTGCTCGCTGGCGTGACCTTGTTCGTGATCGACGAGAACGAGGATGTCGTGAACGCCCTGAAGGCAGAGGGCACCGAGGCTCTCGCCGCGAACGGCGTGACCAGCCTCAAGTACGCCAATCTCGAGAAGGCGCGCTGCCTGCTCGTGGCAGTTCCAGAAAATTTCGAGGCCGGCCAGATCGTCGAGCAGGCCCGCGCCCTCAGCCCTGATCTGCTGATCTTCGCGCGTGGTCATTCCCAGGCTGAGAAGGCGCACCTCGAAAGCTGCGGCGCCAACGGCGTCGTGCTCGGCGAGGAAGAAATCTCGGGCGCCATGCTCCGCTTCTACTGGACGGCAACAGAGCGCCAGCCATTGGACGTCGATGGACGTCTGGCCTCGCCGAAACCGGCGCCGCCAGCCGCATAATTCGCCTACGCAAGTGCAGCAACATCAGGTGAAGACGCCGAGGCGCGCGCAGCGCGCCCTCGTGTCGATGGCGCGGTTGCAATATGGCGCTGGATCACGATGATAGGTGTACAACTCGATTCAGGAGCGCCCAGCCACGTATGCCGCATGCCACCCCGCTGATTTCCATCATCGTCGTCGGCCTCACATTGGCCTTTCTGCTCGGGGCGTTGGCGCAGCGGCTACGTTTGTCACCGCTTATCGGCTATCTGCTCGCGGGCGTTCTGGCGGGCCCTCACACGCCCGGTTATGTCGGCGATCAGTCGCTGGCCAATGAACTGGCCGAGATCGGCGTCATCCTGCTGATGTTCGGTGTGGGACTGCATTTCTCGCTGAAGGACCTCTGGGCGGTACGAACGATTGCCATCCCCGGCGCGCTCGGCCAGATGGCAGTTGCGACTATCCTCGGCATGTTACTGGCCTATCTCATGGGATGGTCGGTGGGTGCCGGCCTCGTTTTCGGCGTCGCCCTGTCGGTCGCCAGTACCGTGGTGCTGCTGCGCGCCCTGCAGGAACGGCGGCTGGTGAGCACGGAGCGCGGCCGCATCGCCGTCGGCTGGCTGATCGTCGAAGACATCGCCATGGTCTTCGCGCTGGTGCTCATTCCGGCGGTCGTGCCGCTACTCGACGGCAGCTACCAACGTAATGCGGCGTTCGGTTTCGGTTCGTCTCAGATCCTCGGCACGGTGGCGCTGACGATCGCGAAGGTCCTGGCATTCGTTGCTATGATGATGGTCGTCGGCCGCCGGCTCATTCCCTGGCTGCTCCACTACATCGCACACACCGGATCGCGCGAGTTGTTCCGGCTCGGCGTGCTGGCGATCGCCCTCGGGTTCGCTTTCGGCTCGGCGCAGCTCTTCGGAGTTTCGTTCGCTCTCGGCGCCTTTTTCGCAGGCATGATTCTCAGCGAATCCGAGCTCAGCCAGCGCGCAACTGAGGAGACGCTGCCGCTCAGGGATGCTTTCGCGGTGTTGTTCTTCGTCTCGGTTGGCATGCTGTTCGATCCCTCGATCATCGTGCGGGACTTCTGGCCGGTGCTGGCGACGGTGGTGATTATCGTGGTCGGCAAGTCACTCGCGGCACTCGCCATCGTGCGGGCGTTCGGCCATCCCATGAGCACGGCGCTGACCATTTCGGCGAGCCTCGCGCAGATCGGCGAGTTCTCGTTCATCCTCGCCGGTCTCGGCGTTGCGCTCGGGGTGCTGCTTCCGGATGCGCGGGACCTGATCCTCGCCGGCGCGCTCATCTCCATTCTGCTCAATCCTCTGATCTTCATTGGTCTCGACCGTGCCAAGCCGTGGCTCGATCGCCGGGAGGGGCGCGAAGCTGCTACTGCCACTCAGCCGAGAGAGCCCGAGCCGGCCAAGATCGAGCCGACGAAGCTCGAGGATCACATCGTCCTGATCGGCCATGGCCGCGTCGGGCATCGCATCGGCAATGCTCTGCGCGACGCGGGTTTGTCCGTCTTCGTCATGGACGAGAGCGAGGATGTCGTGAACAAGCTCAAGGAGCAGGGTTTCGAGGCGCTCGCGGCCAATGCGGTGACAAGCCTCGCCGCGGCGAACCTCGAGAAAGCGCGCTGCCTCCTCGTTGCTATTCACGAGAATTTCGAGGCGGGCCAAATCGTCGAACAGGCGCGGGCGCTCGCGCCCAATCTCGTCATCCTGGCGCGCGGGCACTCGGAAGCTGAGAAAATCCATCTCGAGAGCTGTGGCGCGACGTCGGTCGTTCTCGGCGCGGAGGAAATCTCAGGCGCCATGCTAAGATCCTACTGGACCATCGTACCGCCAGAGTAGTTCAGGAGGGCGACATGCCTCTAACCATAGAAGAAAAGTCTCGGCGCTTTGTGGCTTTGCACGAGCGCGCCGGCTCTTTCGTGATCCCCAATCCATGGGATGCCGGTTCGGCGCGCATTCTCGCCGCACTCGGTTTCGAAGCACTTGCCACATCGAGCGGCGCCTGCGCCGGCGTGCTCGGCCGTACGGACGGCCGCGTCACGCGCGCGGAATCCATCGCGCACGCCAAGGCCATCGTCGAAGCAACCGACCTTCCCGTGGCAGCCGACCTCGAGAACGGCTTTGGCGACAGCATCGAGGATGCCGCCGAGACGATCCGTGCGGCCGGTAGCATCGGCCTCGTCGGCGGCTCGATCGAGGATTGCGCGGGGCCAGGCAAGGGCATCTACGATTTCGAGCACGCAGTCTGGCGCGTGGAAGGCGCTGTTGCCGCGGCGCGCGCGCTGCCTTTCCGGTTCGTGTTCACAGCGCGGGCAGAGAACTTCATCCGCGGCAATCCCGATCTCGACGACACCATCCGTCGCCTCAAGGCCTATGAAAAGGCGGGTGCCGACGTTCTCTTCGCACCGGGACTGCCGGACGTCGATGCCGTGCGGCAGGTATGCGCGAGCCTCGAACGTCCGTTCAACTTTATGGTCGGGATCAAGGGGCGCTCGTTCAGCGTCGCCGATCTCGCCGCTGCCGGCGTCAAGCGCATCAGTCTCGCGACGTCACTCTATCGTGCGGCGATGACCGGGCTCATCGATGCCGCCCGCGAAGTAAAAGAGCAGGGGACCTTCGGCTATCTCGATCACTCGGTGCCGACGCCCGATCTCAACAAGCTGCTCGGCGGCTGAGCCGCGCAGCGCTGAATTCAGCCGCGCGCCTCGGCAGCGAGGCGCGCGATCGTCTCGCGGTGCTTGTCGAGCGGCTGGCCGGCGGCCGCGGCAGTCTTCAACAGATCATCGATCGGCTCGCCACGGGCAGCGCGCGCGATGGCCCAGAGCAGTGCCGAGCGAAAGCCGCTGGCGCAGAACGCCAGCACGGGGC
>JAEZAW010000003.1 GCA_023430315.1 Pseudomonadota bacterium
ATCGAGTGCAGTCGACCCCGGCACGGCCTTGCGACGATAGAGGTTGTCATAAAGAAACAGGCCCGCACGCAGCATCCAGCGCGGCCGCTGGCCCGGCATATGTGGCAGCACGAAGCGCAAGGGCCAAATGATATGCGGCGCCTTCGCGAGCAAGACTTCGCGCTCGCCGAGCGCCTCGCGGACGAGCCGGAAGGCATAGTGCTCGAGATAGCGCAATCCACCGTGCACGAGCTTGGAACTCGCCGAGCTCGTCGCGCCGCCTAGATCCGCCTTTTCGGCGAGGAAGACCGTCAACCCACGCCCGGCAGCGTCCGCGGCAATGCCGCAGCCGTTCACCCCGCCGCCGATGATCGCGAGATCGTATGCATCCGGTGGTCGCACGCGTTGACCGCCTGTCGCTTGGGTCTCAGGCCGCCCGCTCAGGCCCGGGTCGTGATCGACCGGCCTCCTCATCGGGCGACAGTATCCATCCGAATGGCTGTACCCCACTCAGGGCGCCCTCGGCTAGTCTCGATTGCTGCTTGGGGATTTCGCTGTTGGCTGCCATGCAACAGCTGCCGAACGTCAGTTGAGCTTCATCACCTGGATGATCGCCGGGCCCAGGATGACGATGAAAAGGACCGGCAGGAAGAACACGATCATGGGCACGGTCAGCTTCGGCGGTAGAGCGGCGGCCTTGCGCTCCGCCTCCGACATGCGCATTTCGCGGTTTTCCTTCGCCATCACGCGTAGCGCCTGACCAACCGGCGTACCGTAACGCTCGGCCTGGATGAGCGCCGTTGCCACCGCCTTGATGCCCGCGATGCCCGTCCGCTTGCCGAGGTTCTCGAAAGCAATGCGGCGATCCTGCAGGTAAGAGAGTTCGGCGGTCGTGAGGCTGAGTTCTTCCGCAAGCTCGAGCGACTGACTTGCAACTTCCTTCGACACCTTGCCGAATGCCGCTTCGATCGACATGCCAGCCTGCACGCAGATCAGGAGCATGTCGAGCGCATCGGGGAATGCCTGAGAGATCGAGACCTGCCGCTTCTGGACAAGGTTTTTAAGAAACACGTTCGGCAAATAGAAGCCGCCGTATCCGGCGGCAATGGCCATGCCGA
Organism: Pseudomonadota bacterium; assembly: GCA_023430315.1. Taxonomy (GTDB): domain Bacteria; phylum Pseudomonadota; class Alphaproteobacteria; order Rhizobiales; family Hyphomicrobiaceae. The sequence continues at coordinate 1,098 of JAEZAW010000003.1, forward strand.
ACTTCGCGATCGGTGGATGCTGCAGATTGGCGAGAGCAAAAAGATAGATGAGCGCCACGATCGTGACGATGATCGGCATCACCAAGCGAAAGAACATGTAAGTGACGAGTGGCGCCTGACCGCGAAGGCCTGCCATCTTCAGCAGATCGCGTACCTCGTCCGTGTCAAACGCCTTCCGCAGATTGAGGCGGTTCACGATGTCCTGCATGAAGCCTTTCGGCGTCTGACGCAGGCGGCCACTCTGCCCTTCCTTGCTGTTGAACTCCGCTAAGCGTGCCGCCCGCATCTTGTCGCGCTCGGTCGCCATGGTCTTCATGCGATAGGCCGTCCGATCCCGCGAGAGAAGGGGCATGGAGATCGTCAGCACCGTCGCGAAAGCTGCGGCTGCCGCGAGGAGCGTCACAAGCATCTGCGGGTTCACGAAAGCTTCGACGAACTCGACCATAGTACCTTGTCTCCCTCCGCCTCGCAGCAGACTCCTGGGCTAGCGCGTGCCTGGCTCAATATTTGAAGTTGATCATCTTCTTCATCGTGAGAACGCCACACGTCATCCAGAACGCGCCGCAGAGCAGCATGAAGTTCCCCATCTTCGCTGTGAAAAGAATCTTGATGTAGCCAGGCGTCGAAAGATAAACCATCAGCATAACCGCAAATGGCAACGCGGCGAGGACGCCAGCTGATGCCTTGGCTTCGGCCGACAATGCCTTGACCTTCGCCTGCATCCGCTTTCTGTCACGCAGCACACCAGCGAGATTGCCGAGCGCCTCGGAAAGGTTGCCGCCTGCCTGCGCCTGAATGGCGATGACAATTGCAAAGAAGTTGACCTCAGGCAGCGGCATGCGCGCCATCATGCGCTCGAAGCACTCCGCAAGCGGGATGCCGACCCGCTGCTGCTCGACGACCTCCTTGAACTCTTCCCTGATCGGCGACGGACTTTCGCGGGCAATAATATTGAGGCATTCATTGAGGGGCAGACCTGACTTGACGCCGCGAACGATGACGTCGATCGAGTTGGCGAACTCGTCGAGAAACTTCGACTGCCGTCGCTTGATCATGCGCGTGACGATCCAGCGTGGCAGACCCAGACCACCTACGAATGCCGCCGCAAGCGCGATCAAAGGGTTCATACCTGGCAGCGACACATAGGTCACCGCACCGGCAACGACTCCGGCCACCGCGCTTACCATCCAGAACGTGCGCGTCGTGATGTCGAGGCCGGCGCGCTCGAGCCGCATGCGCATCGTCAACTTCTCACGCTGCTTCTGCTTCTGCTCGAGCTCCTTGAGCGTATCCGCGACCTGACGGCGCCGGTTACTCACCTGCTCGGCCTGGGCAGTGCGTACGGCGCGCTTCGTCTTATTCTCCGTGACGCCCTGAATGCGCTTTTCCGCCTGCGAGTCGCCCGAAATCAGCGGGTAGGCGAGGAAGTAGATCATCGCCGCCGCAGAAATCGCCACAAGCCCGACCAGCCCGAGCTGCATCATCTCAGCATCAAGCATCGGCCTCTCCCATCGTCCGGCCCATGGCGTCGCGAACTTCCGAGTTCACCAGCGCCCGGGACAACTTCTCGGTCTCGTTGTAGTACTCGGCGCGCTCCCAGAAGCGCGGCCGCGCGATGCCCGTCGAGCGATGACGGCCGATGAGCTTGCCGTTGGCGTCCTCGCCCGTGATCTCGTAGACGATCAGGTTCTGGAGCGTGACTACCTCGCCTTCCATGCCCACCACTTCGGTGATGTGCGTGACCTTGCGAGAGCCATCGCGCAGGCGCGACGCCTGGATGATGATGTCGATCGAGCCGACGATCATCTCGCGGATGGTCTTGGTCGGGAGCGCGTAGCCGCCCATCATGATCATCGATTCGAGACGGCTGATGGCTTCGCGAGGGCTGTTGGAGTGTAGGGTGCCCATCGAGCCGTCGTGGCCCGTATTCATGGCCTGTAGCAGATCGAACGCCTCGGGTCCGCGAACCTCGCCGACGATGATGCGCTCAGGCCGCATACGCAGGCAGTTCTTGACGAGGTCACGCATCGTGATCTCGCCTTCTCCTTCGAGGTTCGGCGGGCGTGTTTCGAGACGGACGACGTGGGGCTGCTGGAGCTGGAGCTCGGCCGAGTCCTCGCAGGTGATGATGCGCTCGTCGGAATCGATCGAGCCGGTCATGCAATTGAGCAGCGTCGTCTTGCCTGAACCGGTGCCGCCGGAGATGAGGATATTGCAGCGCACGCGGCCGATAACCTCGAGGATCGCCTTGGCGTCGGGTGTAATGGAGCCGAACTGGACGAGCTGCTCGAGCTTCAGGCGATCCTTCTTGAATTTACGAATGGTGAGCGCAGGCCCGTCGATCGAGAGCGGCGGCGCAATGACGTTGACGCGGCTGCCGTCAGGGAGGCGCGCGTCGCAGATCGGCGAGCTTTCATCGACGCGCCGGCCGACCTGGCTGACGATGCGCTGGCAGATGTTCATGAGCTGCGCGTTGTCGGCAAAGCGCACGCCCGTCTTCTGCACCTTGCCGTTGACCTCGATGAAGGTCGTGCCGGCGCCGTTGACCATGATGTCGGCGATGTCGTCCCGCGCAAGCAGCGGCTCGAGCGGACCATAGCCGAGCACGTCGTTGCAGATGTCCTCGAGCAGCTCCTCCTGCTCGGCAATGGACATCACGACATTCTTGAGCTGGATGATCTCGCCGACGATATCGCGGATCTCCTCGCGCGCCGCCGCCGCCTCCAACTTCGCGAGCTGCGTCAGATCGATCGTGTCGATCAGCGCGTTGAAGACCGACGTCTTGACGTCGTAGTACTCCTCGGAGTGTCGGCGTGCCTGCTCGACCGGATCGACGCGCGCCGGAGCCACGGGCACGGGCACGGCCGCGCGTGGGGCCTCTCCGCTCGACGCCGGTGCGCCCGGTGCCGGCGCTGCCGTCGGTCGGCGCGGTGCTGAGGAATCGTTGGGACGCCTGCCGAACATGCCTGCCACTCCTTAGCGCTTCAGTCTCAGCTTGCCGAGAATTCCGTCCAGAGCGCCCGCCTTCGCCGCCTTCTGCTCGCGGCGCCCGGTGAGGGCGGAAGCGAGCTCGTGGATCGCCGGCACGGCCTTGGCCTTGGGCGCCATTTCCTCGATCATCTGGCCGTTGTTGGCCGCCTGACCGAATGTCTCGCAATCGAACTCAATGATCGCCGAGGCCTTGGTGCCCATGGCCGACTCGAAGTCCTTGATCGAGATTTCAGGCCGCTTCGGCAGACCGACGGTGCTCAGCACCAGCAGCGGCGGCTTGTCGTTGTGACGCGCCTGCTTGATGAGATCGAACATGTTCTTCGCATTGCGCAGGTTAGCGAGGTCCGGCGCCGCCGTGATGATCACGCTGTCGGCGTTGAGGACCAGGCGCTTCGTCCATACGGTCCACATGTGCGGGACATCAAGCGCGACGTACGGCACGTTCTGGCGCACCACGTCGAGAACGAGGTCGCAGGCGTCGGCCGAGAGGTCATACTCTCGATCGAGCGCACCCGGGGCCGCGAAGATGCTCAGGTACTCCGAGCACTTCGTCAGCAGGCGATCGAGGAGCACTTCGTCGAGGCGCTCGGGCGTCGAGATCGCGTCGGCGATCCCCTGCACGGGATCCTGGTTGAAGTCCAGGCCGGCCGTACCAAAAGGCAGATCGAGATCGGCGATCACGACGGACTGCTTCATCATCTCCGATATGGTCCACGCCACGTTGTGGCAGACCGTGCTCGAACCGACACCGCCCTTGGCGCCGACGAAGGCATAGACGTTGCCGACCGGGTCGGACTGCGGGTCGTTGTAAAGGTTCGACAGGCTCTCCATGAGCTCGAGCGGGCCGACCGGAGCGATCAGATACTCGCTGACGCCGCGACGCAGGACATCGCGATAGAGGGCGACGTCGTTGGTATGGCCGATCACGATGACCTTGGTTCCGGCGTCGCACGCCTCGGCGAGACGGTCGAGTTCGCCGACGAATTCGCGATGCGGGAGCGTCGACTCGATGATGATCAGGTTCGGCGTCGGGCTTTCCACGTAGTGCGCAACCGCAGCCTGCACGCCACCCATATGGACGCTGACGTGCGTCTTGATGAGGCGGCGATCCTCGGCGGCCACCTGGATCGCGTCGGCAGTCTCAGCCCGCTCGCAGAAGGCCTGGATCGAGATCCGGGGGATTGGGCGCGCGCGGTCCGTGATCCGCTCGTCGACGGCTCCCTCGATTTCCTCCAGTTTGGCAAGCTCGCGGCTCATGGGTCTCGTCCTCGCTTACGTTTGTTCGACGTGTGGTCGGTGATCCGGAATGCTTGTCTCGAGAGAATTACTTCGCGATCGCCTGCAAGCGCTCGTCGCCCGACTTCGTTGCAGGTGTCGGCTGGCCCTTGACGAACTTGTCGTAGACGACGTCGCGGCGCTCCGCGGGTGCGGGGGTCATGCTCCTCGGCCCGAGCAGATCGGCAGGGTTCGCAATCTGCACCGCCAGATTACGTTGCGATGCGCAGCCGAAGTTCGCGTAGGGCAGGTTCTTGCGGTCATGCGCGAGGTTATCCGGCCAGTGACCGCACTCCGGCGCCTCCGCGACGAAGCGGGCATAGGCGATCTTGATCGGCGCATTCGAGTCGCGACCAGCGCGATAAGGCCCTACGGTGACGTTCGCTTCGTCGATGCCGGCCTCGCGCACGATCGCGCGGAGATCGGCTAGGGCGCGGACCGACGACACCTCGTTGGCGCTGCCGCTTGGCACAGCGATGGCGAGCCGCGTGGCGCCACCGCCCGTGCCGTAGGTACGGAAGAAGTGGATGGCTTGTGCTCGCTGGGAAGGTGTCAGGCCACTGGAGCCGGCTGAGACCCTGAGCGAGAGATTGGCCGGCTGGTCTGTCACGACGATCGGATGACGCTGGCGCGCATCGATCATCGCCCAGCTTGCGACGTGCGTCCCGGGCTCCTCCATATCGGGCCGGCAGCCGGTGAGCCCGACCGCAATCGTCGCGATCATCAGGCCGGCAACCACTGCGCCGGCAGGGGTGAGCAGACGATTGGACTTATTGACCTTCATAGTACGTCTCCGTCGATCCTGCTCAGCTCAGTCAACGATAAAGCCAGCGCCGTCCTTCAGTCCGGCGTGGATCGGCGCGATTTCCTTGCCGTAGATGCGGTTGAGATGGCCGAAGAAGTTGAACTTGCGATCCGACGCGGGGGCGAGGCCGTCATCGGGACGAGCGAACTTCTGGCGGGCTGTCGGCTTCACCATGTAGGGCGTGACCAGCACGACAAGCTCGGTCTCGCGCTTGATGAAATCGTTCGAGCGGAACAAGGTGCCCAGCATCGGGACGTCCTTCAGGCCCGGAAAGCCATCGATGTTCTTGCGCGTGTCGTCCGAGAGGAGGCCCGCAAGCGCCAGCGTGCCACCCGATGGGAGTTCCACAGTCGAGCGTGCCTGACGCTTCTTGAGGGCCGGGATCGAGATCGAGTTCAGAACCACACCACCGACATCGGTCAGCTCCGAGACCTCAGTCTCGATCTTGAGGCTGATGCGCCCCTCCGACATCACGACCGGCGTGAAGGCGACGCCGATGCCGAACTCCTTGAACGTCACTGACATCTGCCCCGAAGAGTCGACGCTCGGTATCGGGAACTCGCCACCGGCGAGGAACTTGGCAGTCTCGCCCGATACTGCTGTCAGATTCGGCTCGGCGAGCGTGCGAATGAGGCCATCGCGCTCCAGCATCCGCACGGCGTAAGCCACCGCGGACGAGCTCGAGCTGAAGCCACCTGCAACACCGGAGTTTCCGAATGAGTTATTGGGGCCGGGATTGTGGACGCAGAGGGCTCCCGCAACAGCGCATCCAGCGGCCGACGAGCCACCCGTGCCGATGCCCGGAATAGGCAGGCGCCCGAGACCGGCAGCAGCCGTCAGCGGCAGCGCATTCTCAGTGAGCAGGCTCGTGGTGAAGTTTCCTGAATTGATCACCGCACCAAGGTTGATGCCGAACTGCTTCATGATGGAGCGCTGGACTTCGGCAACCACGACCTGGAGCATGACCTGCTCCTCACTCTCGATGGTCAGAAGGTTGATGACGAGCGCCTCGCTGCTCGATCCCTGAGCGTTCGGATCCCCCGCAGCTCTCGTCTGGCCCGTCGTCTGCGTCATTCCTGGGGGCGCGCCAGGCGGTGTCGACGTGGTGCTTGACCAGCTCGAGCCTGCAGCCTGCATTTGCTTGAGGTTCGCCTTCGCGTACTGCTCGGCGATGAGCTTCGCGCGCTGTGCCTGGATCGGATTGACGACCGTACCCTTGAGAACGACGGCGTTGCCGGCGATGTCGGTGCGGATGTTGGAGCCGGGCAGCATCCGGGTCAGGATGTCCTCGAGCGAGGTCAGATCGACGCCGATGGTGATCTCGAGCGTCGCAACCTGATCACCGTGCTCGCTGAAGAAGAAGGCATTGACGCTGCCCATCTGCTTGGCAAGCAGGAAGACGCGATCGGCCGATTGCACGATGGCATCCACACGCTCGGGATCGGAGACGAGCACGTCCCGCAGCCGCATCGGGAACTGGACCATGAGCGACTTGCCGGCGCCGATGCGCACGGTCTCGACAACCGGGTACGGTCCACCCGAGGGAATCCGCAATACGGAGTTCTGCACGGAGAGGCGGCCGGTGCTCGCCTGCTGCTGGGACCTCTGGGCGTCAGCGGGCGCGCTCCAAAGCGCGGCCAGCGCGAGACCCAGGGCGCACACGGCCAGTTTCATCATCATCCGCATGGGGTTCAAAGCCTTCTGGCGACCTGCCAAAACCAGGGGTGCACACAGACGCAACTTCGGAGACACACACGCAGAACCACACTTGGAATACTCGAACGCATTATTCAGTTTGGGGACGCCCAGTGGCGCCTCAGCCAAAATCCAATCACTGCATACCGACCGACACGCGCGACTTCTGGCCGTACCGGAGAATGCGCACCGTCTCGCTTTGCTTGCGCACGCCATCCTCGGCACCGTCACCATCGCGCCTGAAGTCGGCAATCGAGCGCAGCGCCAGCGTGATGTCGCCCATGGACTTGGCGAGCGCGAGCTTCTCCGACTGCATTGGCGAGAGCTCGAGCGTCGCGGTGTTCCCTTCGACGCCCTTCTGGCCTTCCTTGGTCTCCAGCCGCTGACCGATCGCGAGCACGCGAACATTGCTGAAGAGGAGCTCGCTCGTGTGCTCCTCGCCGCTTCTGTTGCCCCGCATGCGGCGGATCAGATACACGTCCACATGATCGTTCGGCAGGATCAGGCGGCCGACGCCCGTATCCTCGGTGATCTTGGTCGAGATCGCGCGCCGACCCTCGGGCAGGATCGAGGCGAGCACGCCACCCTCTCCCGGCTTGATCAGCTTCGAGCGCGTGATCGGCTCGTGGGCCAGGATCGGCGCCCGCGCGATGTAGCCGACCAGCTCCTTCATGGTGGCGGCGCCGCGGCAGATCACTGCGCCTTGGGGTACGGCCTCCTGCGGCCAGCCCTGGCAGCGGAAGCTCGACTCGGATGCAATGGCACCGAGGCCCATGTCGCTCCGGGCAACGAGCACCTCGGAGATGTTGGTGCGCACCTCGCGCTGGACCACCTGCGGCTTCATCGTCAGCTTCTGCATACCGATGAAGGCCCCGACGCCGCAGACGCCTGCGATCGCGATCCCGATCAGCTGTCCCTTCTTCATTGCGCCACAGGTCCTCTCAACCCAGCAATCCGCTTTTGCTCAATCGCGAATCTCGCCGACAATCCTCAATGGGGCGTTAATGGTGGGATTGATCGGGCACGCGGACGAGTGCCGCCGCCACGATGGCGACGAGCAGAGACAAACTAGACACAGATGTCCGCTGAGTTTTTTTGGCGCATTGGCATAAAGAGAGGGCTCCGCTTTGCCCATCCCTCAGTGACGAGAGCATCTTTGTGGATTGGGTCGATCCTGCCCGGCGCTCGATGCAGGGACACCCGAATCAGCTCTTCGTCTCAAGAAGGTTATCAGATTCCCGCCGACAAGAACCAGAGCGTCGAAGGGAAGACATGAAGCCCGGCCGCTGCGATGGCAATGCCGTAAGGAATGCCCGCCTTGGCGCCGTGCAGCTTCATGGCCCAGTCCTGCCGCGCGAGCCAGAGAGGCGGCGCCATGCGACGGTAGGCCAGGATAGCAATCGACAGCGCGCCGCCGGCGATCGCAACCAGAAGAAGATAGGGCAGCAGGTGTTCGAAGCCGAGCCAGAGTGCGGCCGCGGCAAGGAGCTTTGCGTCACCGCCGCCAAGCCACCCCAGCGCAAACATGCAGATGCCGACGGCGAGCATCAAAAGCCCGGCGCCGACATGGCTCGCGAGGGCCCACCAGCCAATGCCCATCAGGGCTGCGGCCACGGCGAAGGCGGCGACCAGCACGATCGAGATGCGGTTCGGGATCGTCATCGTGAGGAGATCCATGGCACCGGCAAAAGCCATGGCGGCCGGAAAAACCAGGATGATGGCGTACTCGATCACGACCACATACTCCAACGCACAGACGTCCCCGCACTGCCCGGGGCAGTACGATGCAGGCTCGAGAGTACCGACGCGGGGTGAAAGCTTGGTTAAGCCACGGCTCCCGCAACCGCAGCTTCAGCACGTCACAACGACCAGGCGAAGATGCATGCAATTTTTGACATCGGTTCTTTACCGCATGGACGAAGAAGCGCCTTGAACCGCGGCACTCGGCGATTCCTCCAAGAGGTCCTTAAGACTGTTGCCGCTACAGTCCCCCTGCAGCGAGGGCATGGCAGGCTTCGACAAGTGCTGCTTGAGCAAAGGGAGATGGGGGCGTGTCAGGTCTCTTGAAGCGGTTTCAGGACGATATCTCGGGCGCGACCGCCATCGAGTACGCGCTAATCGCAGGGCTTCTCAGCATCGTAATCGTAGGATCGGCGACTGAGATCGGCACCCGGCTCCAGGCGATCTTCACCCGCGTCAACGAAGGCTTCCCCGACCAGGGCGTCTGATTGCTGCTCCCGTCGCTGTTCTGCAC
>JAEZAW010000141.1 GCA_023430315.1 Pseudomonadota bacterium
CTGCCGTATCGCTACACATCGAGCGACAGCCTCGACGACGCCGCTGCCTGCGCAAAGGCCCTCGGCGTACGGTATGACACGGTACCGATCGCGCCTGCCGTCGACGGCTTCTACCAGATGCTCGCGCCCATTTTCGGCAATCGTGCGCCGGACACGACGGAGGAGAACATACAGAGCCGCGCCCGCGGCACGACGCTGATGGCTATCTCCAACAAGAACGGCTCCATGCTGCTGACGACTGGCAACAAAAGCGAGATGTCGGTCGGCTATGCGACGATCTACGGCGACATGAACGGCGGCTTCAACCCGATCAAGGATCTCTACAAGATGGAGGTCTACCGCCTCGCAGCCTGGCGCAATGCCAATGTGCCGCGCGGCGGCAAGGGGCCGGGCGGCATCGTCATTCCCGAGCGCATTCTCACGAAGGCGCCGAGCGCGGAGCTGCGCGAGAACCAGACCGACCAGGACAGCCTGCCGCCCTATGATGCGCTCGATGACATCCTAAGCTGCCTCGTCGAGAACGAGATGCCGCTCCCCGACATTATCGCGCGCGGGCATGCGCCGGAGACCGTCAAGCGCATCGAACGGCTGCTGTACCTCGCCGAGTACAAGCGGCGGCAGGCGGCACCTGGGGTGAAGATCTCGAGCCGCAGCTTCGGGCGCGATCGTCGCTACCCGATCACCAACCGCTTCCGTGAGGACCTGGCCGCGAAGCAGGAAGCAGCACCCGCGAACCAACGCACGCCGCAACTCGTGCAACCGCGCGCCGATGGTGGCGAGGTTTCGTAATCGCGCTCAACGCTCTGCGTCTGTCGGTGGGCGGACACGTTCCAGCCAAGCTCGGGCGGCAGCGCCGAACTCTTGGAAATTCCGCCTAGCCTCTGCCAGTGACAGCGAGCGATTAGGTCCGCCACGAACCTCGGCTACATCGTGGTCGTCCTGGCCGTCGTCCTGCCAGGAACAAACCGGGCAGATCTCTTCGCCGCCCCGCTCATGAAGCGTGCGGTATCCGCAGCACGGGCAGCGATATGCTGCTACGGCCGAATAGGGTGCAGTAACATTGTGAAAGGTCATATCCGAACTATCAGTGTGGGATAGCCGAGTGGTCAACAGTGTCTGGCCGACCGATCATCGGAAAGAAGTGCGACGGCGACCGCTGTAGTGCTATGTCGGCGGTGATGGGGTCACGTTCGCCCCCAAAGGTGGATTAGCAATGACCGTTTCCGTCCGTTTCGCGCCGAGCCCGACCGGGCGCCTGCACATCGGCAATATCCGCACGGCCGTGCTGAACTGGCTGTTCGCGCGCCGCAATGGCGGCAGCTTCATGCTGCGTCTCGACGACACGGATCGCACGCGGTCGACAGAAGCCTTCGCCGAGGCCATCCGTGCGGACCTCACGTGGCTTGGCCTCGTATGGGACCGCGAGGCGCGCCAGTCCGACCGAATGGCCCGCTATGAGGAAGCTGCGACGGCGCTCAAGAAGGCTGGCCGTCTCTATCCGTGCTTTGAAAGCGAGGACGAACTCGACCGCCGCCGCGCCCGCCAGCGTGCGCGTGGCCTGCCGCCGATGTACGATCGCGCCGCGCTGAAGTTGACGCCCGAGCAGGTTCAGGAGCGCATTACCGCCGGCGAGAAGCCTTACTGGCGTCTTTTCCTGACGAACACCGATCCTTCGCGCGGCCTCGCGCTATTGCCGACGCTCATCACTTGGCAGGATGTCGTGCGCGGCGAGCAGACGGTGGACATCGGCTCGCTCTCCGATCCAGTCCTGATCCGGGCCGACGGCACACCGCTCTACACCTTCACGAGCGTTGTCGACGACATCGACTTCGCGATCACGCACATTGTCCGCGGCGAGGACCATGTCACCAACTCGGCCGTGCAGATCCAGCTCTTCGAGGCACTCGGCGCCGAGCCACCGATGTTCGCGCATCACAGCCTGCTGATCGGCGCCGATGGGCAGGCGCTCTCGAAACGGCTCGGCGATCTCTCCGTCGAGAGCCTGCGCGCGGAAGGCCTGGAGCCGCTCGCCGTGCTCTGTCATGCCGCGTTGCTCGGCACGTCGGAGGCCATCGCGCCCTATGCGAGCCTCGACGAGCTGGCCGCACGCGTCGATCTCGCCAAGCTCTCGCGCGCACCGGGCCGCTTCGACATCGCGGAGTTGCGTGCGCTCAATGCGCGCCTGCTGCACATGCTGCCTCTGGACGCCATCGCGGACCACCTTGCGGGACTTGGGCTGGAGATATCGGCCGAATTCTGGGAAGCCGTTCGCGGCAACATCGCGACGCTCGGCGAGGTGCGCACGTGGCTCGAGGTCGTGAATGGCCCGCTGGCGCCACGCATCGAAGATGCCAAGCTATGCGCAATGGCTGCGGGCTTGCTGCCTCCCGAGCCCTGGAACGCCGAGACCTGGGGTGCGTGGACGGCGGCCATTCGCGACGCGACAGGCATTAAGGGCCGCGCGTTGTTTCACCCGCTCAGACTTGCACTCACGGCGCGCGAGGCCGGACCTGAGCTGCGCGCCCTTCTGCCGCTGATCGGGCGGGCACGCGCCGAAGCTCGGCTCAAGGGGCAAACTGCCTAAGGCAGGAGAGGGTGAGGGGCGGCCCTACGCGGTACATGACCGCCGCCCCTCACCCCCGCCCGCTCCCCCCGCGGGCTCGCTTGATCCAGCATCATTCCTCGACCGGGAGCGCAGGTACTCGCGGCATCTCCGGACGCATCAATGCTGGATGGATCTCTTCCGCTGCGACCGCGCTCGGCTCCAGCAGATGTGTGCCGGAGCCAATGGCGACGGCGTCGCGTGCAGCATTCTCCTGCTTGCGCATGATGAACACCGGCATATCGCCAGCGAAGTCCGACATGCCCGGCCCTTGCGCATAGAGGTCGTAGCCCGAGCGCATGAAGAACGGCGCAGAAACGGAGGACGCGAGTGCCGTGATGCAGGCAAAGCCGGCACGACGCGCCCGCGCCTCGGCATGGGCGAGCAGCAGGGAGCCGAGGCCCATGAATGCAAAAAGGGGCTGCACGAACAGCCCCTCGATCCGAGCAACGCGTCCACCCCCATCAAGCGGCCGCCAGCCGGCTGTTCCCGCGAGCTGACCGTCGAGCCAGGCGCCCGTCAGGTCGGCGCTGCGCAGCTTGTCGGCGTACGCCGGCGCACCGAGCCACCTCATGAAATCTTCGGCGCATTTGGGGGAGACGCGCGGCGCGATGGAGGTGCGGAATGATGTCCCGTGGACGTAGCGTACGTCCGACCAGTCATCGATGCCGATGGGGCGGAGCTTTACGAGCTCGGCCGCTCGGACCCCTTGCTGGTAAGGTTCGATGTCATCGGCGCTGGCTAGGCTACGCATGATACAAGCACCTGTACGCAGATACGGGTAATCGGCCGACTACAACCCTCAGATTGCGACAACCGTTTTTCGCTTCTGTTGCAGCGTAGGCTGTCGAGCGAGCTAACGGCAATACGGGGAAATTTCTAAACGCCTGTCGGAACTAAGATTTGGGGGTGAGTGGTGCGTCTGAACCACAGGCTTAGCAAATCGACGAGATAACGCGCCTGTTACCGCCTAAGGGAGATCGGCCCGGTTCTAGCGGCGCTGGCTGGCCTGCATCGGGCGCTGTTCAGGGGCCTGAGCTTTGCGCTCCGCGGGCTCCCCAGCCGTCGGTACGTACTCAGCCTGTTTGCACGAGCAGCCCGCAACGTATTCCTTGCGATGCCGGAAGGCATTCTTGATGCTGGTGTAGGGCTTGTTGTCAGTAACCGACACCATCTCCTCGACCGCACCGCCCGGATTCTGATGGTAGTAGAGCTCGGTCGGCGCTGCGCAGCGCGACTGGCAGGCGTCCACATCACGCGAGAAATGGTTCGGCAGCGTGGCAAAGCTGATCGGGAAGTAGTAGCCGTCACAGAGCCTCACGCAGAGCGTCCGATAGGTCGCATACGGAAGCGCCCCGAACTGATTGGTCGGCGTCTGGGGACGGGCACCTGCCTCCTCATCCTGCCAGAAGAACGAACCGAACGGGTTGTTGGACCCACCACGCCGACGCGCTTCCTGCTGGTAGTTCGCGCCGCAATTGTTCCGCGCCAGCTCGCGGATGATCTCATCCTGCATGGAGCGGCCACTGCTCAGGCCCATGATCTGCTGGCGCTGAATGTCCAGATCGCTCTGGCGCCGCCGCAGGTCTTCGGATCTCTGCGCCATGTCTACGCACTGGCGATTGCGCTTGAGCGTACGCGAGAACAGCCACGTCTCGTAGCACTCACCCCGGTCGAGCTGGAGCTGCACGGCGCGGATATCGCGATCGAGCTGGCGCATCTCGGCCTCGATCTTCGGCAGGACATCGCGCGACTGGTTGCCGCGCTGGCCCTCCGCAACAAGCCGCTGCTCGAGCTGGAAGCAAATGTTGCCTTGCGCGGTGGGCGGTCCCGGCTCGCGCTGTTGCGGTGCCCAAGTGCCCGGCGGCGGACCGGACTCGCGTGGCGCTCCCCAGCTGGAGGGCGGCGGGGGGCGATACGAGGGGTCCATGGGCTCGAGGCGGCGCGGCGGCGGCCGGTCATCCCCGCCACCGCCAAAAGGCCACCAGCCGCTCTGCGCCTGGGCGGACGTCACGAATGTGGTGGAAGGCCCGAGCACAGCTACAGACGCAGCAACGGCCAGCGCGGCGGCGACACCGGCGATCGTCCTCGCGCGCAGATGGCGCCAACCGCTCATTCACAGGCCTCGGCAGATAGTCGGACGGCACATGATGTCCACAGGTGCTTGGCACCCTCTATTCGACACACAATGCTGATGCTCAACTAGGCGGTCAATGCGGAACAATTGCGGCACGCGTCGCCGTGCACAGTTGGGTGACCACCTTCCAAAGAACGTTTTCGCATTCTGCTTCAAAGTGCCCTATCTTCCGCCGCACCACAGGTCGCCCCCTGAACGTCGATGGGCGGAAATATTCCAATAAATTGCCGGGGAGGCTCGGAAATGACGTCGCAACGCGCCGCTAAGGCGGCAACCATTCTTGCCGCCGCCCGCCGCGAGGGCCGCCTGATCGAGCCTCTTCCGGATGCGTGCCGGCCACGCTCGATCGCGGAAGGTTACGAAGTCCAGAGCGCGCTCCGAGAAATCTGGCCGGATTCCGTCGCGGGCTGGAAGATCGGCGCCACCTCGCCCGTTACCATGGAGCGCTTCTGCGTCAGCGAGCCTATCTACGGCCCCTTCTTCGCGCGAGATGTTCACACCAGCCCGGCATCTCCGAGCATCAGCGGAGCAAGACCCCTGGCGATCGAATGTGAGTTTGCCTATCGCTTAGGCGCCGACCTGCCAGCCCGGACGACACCGTACTCGCGCGCGGAAATCATCGAGGCCATCGATGCGCTAATCCCGGCCTTCGAAATCGTCAGTCCCCGCTTCGCGAAGATCCCGTTCGACCATGCCCCTTCGGCCGCGGCGGACTGCATGCTCAACTACGCAATGATCCTCGGCACGCCGATCAGCGACTGGCGCGACATCGATGCTGCCAAGCACTCGGTCCAGCTGCGGATCGACGGTCTCGTTACCGGAGAAGGCACGGGGTCGGAGTGCCTCGGCGACCCGCGCAATGTGCTCGACTGGGTGATTGAAAAGCTGCGCGCCAGCGGCGCCGGCCTGAAGAAGGGCGAGATCCTCTCCACCGGAACCTGCACGGGCATCGTTCCCCTGCAAAAGGGGCAGACCGCCGTCGCCGATTTCGGCCCGCTCGGCAAAGTCGAGGTTCGCTTCTCCTGACCCCGCAACGCCAGCGTCGCCATGCATCGCGCGTATGACCTCGCGCGACCGCCACCATTCAAAGCCATAGGCGGGCGTGCTACCCGTGTTGGCTCATTGCTCGCACGCCCACGCAACGGGGCGTGTCACACGGGAAGGAACACCGGCTATGGCCGACACGATCAGGGGCGCCGACGTCGTCGCGCGCACGTTGGAGAAGCTTGGAACCACTAAGGTCTTCACGCTCTCCGGCAATCACATCATGTCGATCTTCGACGCCGCGCTCGAGACCAAGCTCGAGCTGGTCCACGTGCGGCACGAAGCGGCGACCGTCCACATGGCCGACGCCTGGGGCCGCCTCACCGGCGAGCCGGGCATTGCGATGGTGACCGGCGGCCCGGGCCACGCGAATGCGGTCGGCGCGCTCTATACGGCGCTGGCCAACGAGTCGCCGATGGTGCTCCTTTCTGGCCATGCCTCGACGGATGAGCTTGGCCGTGGTGGCTTCCAGGAGATCGCCCAGGCCGACATGGCGCGCCCGGTCGCCAAGGCGTCGTGGACGTCGACCTCTGCTTCAGCCCTCGGCGAGGATGTCGCCAAGGCATTGGACATCGCGCGGAGCGGCCGCCCGGGTCCTGTACATCTGAGCCTGCCCTCGGACCTTCTCGACGCGGAGCTTGATGCGTCGCGCGCCTCGATCGCGGATAGCCTTCCTGCCACTGCACCAGCCACGCTGCAGGATGTCTTGGCCGATGCCGTGCTCGACGCGATCGCCAAGGCGCGTGCACCGCTGATCATCGCTGCGACGCATCTTTCCGGGCCACACGGCCGGCCCCTGTTGGCCGATCTGGAGAAGGCGATTCAGGCTCCCGTCGTCATCATGGAGAGCCCGCGCGGCATTCGCGATGCGACGCTTGGATCATTCTCGGACCTGCTCAAGCAGACCGACTTGATCGTGCTCATCGGCAAGCCGCTCGACTTCACGCTCAAGTGGGCGCAGCCACCCGTCGTCGCGCCGACCTGCCGCGTGATCAGCATCGATCCCGAGCCGGCGCTGATCGCGCGCGCGCAGAAGGAACTCGGCAACCGACTCGCGCTCGCGGCGCTCGCCGAAGCACGCACCGCCGTGCGTACGCTCACGGAGCGCGGTCGCAAGATCACACCGCGCGCGGGACAATGGCTCGCGGAAGCGCGCCGCCTGCTCGATCATCGTCCGGAGAGTTGGGCAACGCTGAAAGGCAAGAACGGCCGCCTCCATGCCGTCGAGGTCTTCAAAGCGCTGAAGCCCATCGTCGAGCGGGATCCGAGCACCGTGCTCATCTGCGACGGCGGCGAGTTTGCTCAGTGGGGCCAAAGCCTGATCAAGCCGCCGCGCCGTATCGTCAACGGTGTTGCCGGCTCGATCGGCGCGGGCATTCCGTTCGCCGTAGCGTCGCGCGCGTGGGAGCCGAAGGCGCCGATCATCACCGTGGTCGGCGATGGCACGTTCGGCTTCCACATGTCGGAATTCGATACTGCTGTGCGGCACAATCTGCCGTTCGTCGCGATCGTCGGCACTGACGCCATGTGGAATGCGGAGAGCCAGATCCAGCTCCGCGACTACGGCGCCCAGCGCATGCACGGGTGCAGCCTTCTGCCGACGCGCTACGATCAGGTCGTCACGGCGCTCGGCGGACATGGCGAAATGGTCGATGATGCCGCGGCACTGCCCGCCGCCATCGAGCGCGCCATCGCCTCCGGCAAGCCGGCTTGCGTCAATGTCATGATCGAGCCGATCGCGGCGCCCGCGATCTAGCCTTCCGCGAAGGAGGCCAGCATGGCCTTCACGACGCATCCCGTGCTGTTCTTCTCCGGCCTGGTGCTGGCCGTGATCGGCTTTCTGCTGTGGCGGATTGCAGGCCGCTGGGACCTCAAGGGTCATGCCATCGACTCGGCCGTGAAGTCGGCGTGGAACCGCCGCATCGTCGTCAGCGACGAGTTGCAGGAAAGCTATCGCGACGTCAGGGATGCGCCGACGCACATGGCGCGCGCGGGTCGCGTTGCCGGCCACGCGGCACGACACTTCGCGTCGCAGGTTCTCTCGATCGCGGGGATGATCGCGATGGCACTCGGTGTCGTGCTCTCAGTGGTCGCGATCGTGTGGCCGTAGAGCCGATCAGGCCGCCGTGAGGCTGGCCATCGTCGCGTCATCGATCTCGAAGTTCGCGAATACGGCCTGGACGTCGTCGTCGTCTTCAAGGGCGGCGATCAGCTTCAGGATCGTCCCGGCATTGTCGCCGTCGAGCGGTGTGGTGGTGACGGGCTTCCAGATGGCCTTTACCGATTGGGGCGCACCGAGCGTCGCCTCGAGCGCCGACGCGACCGCACCCATGCTCTCGAAGGCGCAGGTGATGGTGTGACCGTTCTCGTCGGAGACCACGTCGTCGGCGCCTGCCTCGATGGCGGCCTCGAGGACGGCGTCGGCCGAGCCGGCCGTCGGCGGATAAACGATTTCGCCGACCCGCGCGAACATGTGGGAGACCGCGCCGGTCGAGCCGAGGTTGCCGCTGTACTTGGTGAAGACCGCGCGAATGGCGCCGCCCGTCCGGTTGCGATTGTCCGTCAGCGCCTCGACGATGACGGCGACGCCGCCGGGTCCATAACCCTCGTAGCGGATCTCTTCGTAGCTCTCATCCGCGCCGCCGGCGGCCTTCTTGATGGCCCGCTCGACGTTGTCCTTGGGCATGTTCTCGGCGCGCGCGTTCTGCACCGCGAGGCGGAGGCGCGCGTTCATCTCGGGATCGGGCAGGCCCGCCTTCGCCGCGACGGTGATCTCGCGGGCGAGCTTGGCGAAGAGTTTCGAGCGGGCAGCATCCTGCTTGCCCTTGCGGTGCATGATGTTCTTGAATTGGGAATGACCAGCCATCGATGATCCGTCGCGCGGCTCCCCACGTTCATGCGCGCGCGGAGAAACCTCTAAGGTTGTGTTATTGTTGCCCTTTTCCCAAGAGCTGCCGGCAAGCGGCGCGTGTCTTCCCTGCGCTGTGTCCGGACGCCGCAGGGCCGACCGGCGGGGTTATACCTTTGCCCCCGTGCAAAATCCACCGATTGTCGCTATATTGCCACCCGGACTGGACGACGCGAAGAAGCCAAAGGAACTGCTCGAGCGCGAGACGACCCGTCCCCCCGACACGACAACGCCCAACGCTTGCGTCAGATCTTTTCGGCGACGCGCCGTCGGCGTGCGTCGAGACGGGGGAACCAGGGGCCATGAAAATGGCCGGGAGGCATGATGACGACGGCTGTGGTGATCCTTCTCCATAGACGGAGCGGCAGTTGAGCGAGACTCGAGCCGTGCAGCAGGCGAGTCTGTCGAGACCGGAACAAGCGAGCGCGCCCGGCTCCGGCAAGCCTGGAATGCTTTCCGTCGCCATACCCGTGTTGAACGAGGAGCGTGGCCTGACGCGGCTTCAGGAGCGGCTCGTCGCGGTCCTGGATGGCCTCGGCAGGCCCTGGGAGGTCATTTTCGTCGACGATGGATCGCGTGACGGTACCGCCGCGCAGCTCCTGGCGCTCAACGCCCGCGACCCTCGGTTCAAGGCCGTCATTCTCAGCCGCAATTTCGGCAAGGAGATCGCCGTTGCTGCAGGCTTGCGGTATGCCGCGGGCGCCGCGGCAATCGTGATGGACGGCGATCTGCAGCATCCGCCCGAGACTATCCCGGCGCTCGTCCGGCAATGGGAGCAGGGCTACGACGTCGTATACGGCGAGCGCTCGAACAGAGAGACCGACACCACGCTCCATCGCTTCATGGCGCAGGTCTTCTACGGTGTTTTCAAGAAGATGAGCCGCACGGAGCTGCCCCAGGGCGCCGGCGATTTCCGGCTGGTGGATCGTCGCGTCGTCGACGTGCTCAACCGCATGGACGAGCGGGCGCGCTTCAACAAAGGCCTCTTCGCCTGGGTCGGCTTCCGGTCGATCGGCGTGCCCTATGAGGTGGCGGCGCGCGGCGATGGGCGCTCGCGCTGGCGCTGGCGTCAGCTCATGCGCTTTGCGCTCGATGGCATCGTGTCCTTCACGACCATTCCGCTGAGAGTCTGGTCCTACCTCGGCCTCTTCGTGTCGGCGTGCGCGTTTCTGTTCGCCCTCTATATCCTCATGGAGGCGCTCGTCTTCGGCATCAATGCGCCGGGCTTTCCGACGCTGATCATCTCGGTGATGTTCTTCGCCGGCGTGCAGCTCATCTCACTCGGTGTCATCGGCGAGTATCTCGGCCGCGTGTACGATGAGGTCAAAGGACGGCCTCTGTTCGTCGTCGCGCGCGAGATCGGCGTCGGCGGCGATCCCGGTCCTCAGCCGTCCGAGAGGAGGGCTGCGCCGCCATGAGCCAGCAGAAATCCGCTCTCGATCCGGCTCGCGATCTGCCGCCGTTGCGGCACTGGGGTGGCTTTCTCATCTCGGGACTGATCGCGCTCGCCTGTGACGCGAGCCTGCTCCAGCTCGGCATACTCGTGCTTGGGCTCAGCCCGCTCACGGCCCGGCTCATCGCCATCTCGGGCGCCATGGTCGCGGGCTGGCTCGCCCATCGGCGATTAACCTTTTCTTTGAGCGTACCGCCGACTTTCGCGGAGTTCGGCCGATACTCCGCAACGGCGTGGACGGCAGCGGCGATCAACTACGTCGTGTTTGCTGCAGTGCTCGTCGTGGTTCCCGGAACACATCCATTGACGGCGCTTGTATTCGCGTCAATTCTCGCCACATTTTTCGCATACATGGGAATGCGTTACCGCGTCTTCCGGGGGAGAGCATGAAAGCATCTCAATCGACGCGGCAAACTCTTGAAAAAGGCGCAACAAAGGCAAGCGCGAGGTTCGCAAAACTCCGAATGCCGAGACGGGAAACATTCCCTGAGCTTTCATCCGTGGTAGCACCCTATTGCTATCGCTCTGTAGGAAATTGTAGCAGTTGGAACTCGCTGCGCGTGCTGGATGACAGTGCAGCAGAGCAAGCAACTGTGCGTGGGCGTAAATCTCGGCACGACCCCACCTGAGCATGAGGGATTTTTCGGAACCGTAGCGGAACTACGGACGTTAAGCGGTGCGATGGCGTAAGCGCTTGAAATGCGTCTGGAGGCGCAAAATATGAAGTCGAATGCGGTTAAGTCCTACGCGCTTGAGCTCGATTGGTCGGCACAGACAATCCTCCCGATCGAGTTACGTGGGCGGGAGTTACACCTGGAGGCGCGCGCCTACCAGGGGCATGACCCCCACAATCAAGCGTTTGTCCTGATTCACAGGGCGAACCAGGCAAACAGTGAGCTGCCGGTCGTTCGCGTTCACAGCGGATGCATAACCGGTGATATCTTCCATTCCCTGAAATGCGACTGCTATCCGCAGTTGCAAGCGGCGCTGGAGACGATCACGACATCGCCGCTCGGCGTGCTGATCTATCTGCCCTATCATGAAGGGCGCGGCATCGGGATCGTGAACAAGATCCGTGCCTACGCGCTTCAGGATCAAGGGTACGACACCGTCGATGCGAACGTCGCAGTCGGCGCGCCGATCGAAGCGCGCACCTATGATCTGGCTGCGCATATTCTGTTTGATCTCGGGCTGCCGGATATCCGGTTGCTCACCAACAATCCTGCGAAGGTCGATGCGCTCCGCGCGGAGGG
Source organism: Pseudomonadota bacterium (assembly GCA_023430315.1). Classification (GTDB taxonomy): domain Bacteria; phylum Pseudomonadota; class Alphaproteobacteria; order Rhizobiales; family Hyphomicrobiaceae. The sequence goes on from JAEZAW010000141.1 coordinate 11,398, forward strand.
CATCAATGTGATCGAGCGCTTGCCCGTTGTGTGCACGCCAAATGCGCACAACGTACGATACCTCGAGACCAAGAAGGCCCGCATGGCGCACGCGCTCTGAGCGCGCGCCGGCGACCTGATGCAGGACGGAAAGCGAGCGAGGCGTCACTCCGGTGGCGCCTCGTTCTTTTCATTGCGGTGATGGGTTCTCAGCGCGCCGACTCGAGCGTTTCAACGACCAGATTACCGTTCGTGTAGACGCAGATCTCGGCCGCGATCGCCATGGCCTTTCTCGCAATCGCCTCCGCATCGAGGTCGGTATCCATGAGCGCCCGCGCAGCCGCCAGCGCATAGTTCCCGCCCGACCCGATGCCCATGACGTCATTCTCGGGCTCGAGCACGTCACCCGTCCCCGTAAGAACCAGCGAACGCTCGCGATCGGCAACCAGCATCATGGCTTCGAGCCGGCGCAGAAAGCGGTCGGTCCGCCAGTCCTTGGCGAGCTCGACGCACGCCCGCGTGAGCTGCCCAGGATATTGCTCGAGCTTTGCCTCGAGGCGTTCGAACAAGGTAAAGGCGTCCGCCGTCGCGCCCGCGAAGCCGCCGATCACGTCGCCGCGGCCAAGCGTGCGCACCTTGCGGGCGTTGGACTTGATGACGGTGGCGCCGAGGCTCACCTGACCGTCGCCTGCGATGACGACCCGGCCCTTCTTGCGCAGCGTCAGGATCGTCGTGCCGTGCCAGATATCCATGAAATCTCCTCCGGCGCGGAATGGCCAGACTGATCGGATGTTGACGATTGGTATGGTGGCGCAGTGCTCCTTAATCAAGCGGCCCGCTTGCCATCGCCGCGCCGAGACACGACATTGCAGTGCAGCATACGCCGTGCTCACCCCAACAGCGGAGCCGTCATGCCGAGCGATGATCCGACGCGTCCACGGGACCGGCGCCCACACCGGAACGGCACCAAGATCGTCAATGTCGCGCTCCAGGGCGGCGGCGCGCACGGCGCTTTCGCTTGGGGCGTACTCGATTATCTGCTCGAAGACGGCCGTCTCGACATCTGCGGCATCTCCGGCGCCAGTGCCGGTGCGGTCAACGCCGTCGTGCTCGCACATGGCGTGAGCACCGGCGGGCGCGAAGGCGGACGCGCCGCACTTGAAGACTTCTGGCGCAAGGTCGGCGAGCCGAGCTCCTACGTCGGCCCGCATCCCTTCCAGCAGGCGCTGCCGCTCGCCTATTTCAGCGAGGCCACGCCGGCCTTCCTGCTGTTCAACATGATGACGCGGTTCTGGTCGCCCTATCAGCTCAATCCGCTCAACATCAATCCGCTGCGCGCGCTGCTCGAGACGACCGTCGATTTCGAGCGCCTGCGCACGTGCCCGCGCACGAACCTGTTCCTCACGGCGACCAACGTCCGCTCCGGCAAAGTCCACGTCTTCCGCACGAAGGACGTATCGGCTGACGTGGTGATGGCGTCGGCCTGCCTTCCGCAAGTGTTTCAGGCCGTCGAGATCGACGGCGAAGCCTACTGGGATGGCGGCTTCATGGGGAACCCGGCGCTCTTTCCGTTGATCTACGCAAGCCCGTCGCAGGACGTCATCATCGTTCACGTCAATCCGCTCGTACGGCCGGACGTGCCCTACAGCGCGCTCGAGATCGAGAACCGCATCAACGAGATCAGCTTCAATTCATCCCTGATCGGCGAGATGCGCGCCATTGCGTTCGTCGCGCGCCTTATCGATGAGGGCAGACTTCCGGAAGGCTCCATGAAGCGGATGCTACTCCACTCCATTGCCGCGGATGACATCATGCAGATGCTGGGTGCAGTCTCGAAGATGAATACGAGCTGGGAGTTCCTGACGCAGCTCCGCGACATCGGGCGCGAGCGCGCGGCACAATGGCTCGACGACGCCTTCCACCGCATCGGCGAGGCGTCGTCGACCGATATCAAATCGTTCTTGTAGCGCGACCCCGCTTCAGGCTTTCAGCATCGCCATGAAGTCGTCGATGAGCGCATTGATCTCGCCGGGCTGCTCGATCTGCGGGAAGTGGCCGGCCTTCTCGATGATCTCGACACGCGCGCCCGGCACGAGGCGCTGCACGTCGTCGAGATAAGGCGAGGCCTGGCCCTTTTCGATGGAAGCGCGCTGCCCTGCCGGCGTCATGTACGTCGTCTGGATGGCCATCAGCGGCACGCGCACCTTGGCGAAGATTTCGTCGAAACGTTCCGCATCCCACTTGCCGATATTGGGGAACAGCGCGCCCGCGATATTCTCCGGCATGGCGAGTGCGCGGTCGATCACCGGCTTCGCGACGGCCGGATCGGCTTCGGGCCGGAACATCTGGGCGAACATCGGCTCGATGAAAGCGCGATAGCCGATCTCGGCGACCCGCTTCTGCCGATCCTGATACGCAGTGCTGCCGGCAGCGCCGAGACGGCTGCCATCGACCAGGATCAGACCGGCAACCCGGTTCGGCGCCTCGCTCGCGGCGTGCGTGACGACACGGCAGCCCATGCTGTGCCCGACGAGCACGGCGCGCTCGATCACCAGTTCGCCGAGGAGTGCGGCCACATCCCGGCCGTGCGTGTCGATGATCTGGTGTGCGTCTGTCCCCGGCGTCGTCCCGTGTCCACCGAGGTCGACCGCCACTGTCTCGAAGCGGCCCCTGAGGTGCGCCACCTGCCGGCTCCAGTCCGAGCGGGCGCAGCCGAAGCCATGAACGAAGACGATTGTCGGGCGGCCCCGCCCTTCGCGGGTGTGGTCGAGCACGGTCATGGCGTTTCCCTCGGGGTCATTGTTTGGAGTTCCCTCGAAGGTTCGCGCGAACCCGCAGCGGGCGTCAATCGCGCGTTTTCGGAGCCCTGCGCCGCACGAGTTGTACGAACACGCACAATTCCGTCTCCGAAACGGCCACCTTTGGTTGCCGAGACAGCCCGAATCATAGCAACTGAAAAAAGACTCATCATGCGAACCAAGCGGGAAGGTACGCGATGAACGACATGACCCCTGCCGGCGGTAAGCTTCCTCTCGACATCGGCGCAATTGCCAATGCAACCTCCGAGGCGTGCATTTCGACGCGAGTGCGCCAGCTCTCGAGAATCGTCACCCGCGTCTATGACGACGCGCTGCGCCCGCACAAGATCACGGCGAGCCAGTTCACGCTGCTGACGCAGCTCGCCAATCAGGACGGCATCACCGCCGCCGAGATCGGCAGCACGCTCGACATCGAGAAATCGACGCTTTCGCGCAATCTGAAGCGCCTCCTCGCACTCGGCCATATCATCATGGACCCGCCGGCCGGACGCCGCGGCCGTGGGCTGCATCTGACGCCCAAGGGCAAGCAGGTGATCGTGGAAGCTTTCCCGCTCTGGCAGGCCGCGCAGAAGCGGGCCGTCGAGGTCATGGGCCTCGAGAGTCGTAAGGTGCTCGACGACCTGCTGACGCAGGCCGAGCGGCTCGTGGTGCCCTGAGGCCGCCACGACTGCTTGAGGAATTGCAGGGCCGGCGCGGTGGGCCGGCCGTTTTGATTTACGGCCGGGCGTG
>JAEZAW010000080.1 GCA_023430315.1 Pseudomonadota bacterium
CGGCGCACACTGACCCGCCGCCCACTGATCATGCTCAAGTCATCCCTCAATGGGACGTAGTTTATACCAATATTAGCTACCATTTAGCTGCTTTTGCTCTAAAATCCAAACTCAGCATTTGTGCATCATTAATGCAACAAGTGCCCATATCGGCGGCAGCCTTCCCGAAACCTACGACTTTTGATCATCGAGGCGGCAGGCACGGCGCGTCGCGCGAGGATCGCCGGCGCACTCTGACATGGGGCGATGACAGCCCACCGACGCCGCCCACCACGGCACGACGAACCCACCCGCATTCCCAGAAACCAATTCGAGATTCGTGCCAGACGGCGCAGGCATGTGCGCTCGAGGCGCGCACGGCTAGATCGAATTTTCTATAGCCGCCGAAACTGCCAATCGCGCAGCGGCTCACCATCAATCTGGGAAAATGGACCCTCGCCCTCTTATCCCTCGGCAGGACAAAGCGCACCCCACGCCGACCCGACGATGCACAAACATTGTGCCGCGCCGCGCGCTTTTCTCGACCGAGTTGTCGCGCGCGCCACAGTGCGCGCGAAGCCAAGCGGATTCTGCTCATAGGACCAGCCGTGTGCCAGCAGGGCTTCACCTGATGACTGAGGCCGGCGGCACGTCGAATTAATCGTCAACGGTGCGCGACGTTTGACATCCCAACGCGGCACTGGCATGTATTTGAAGATTATCCTTGCGCGAAACGCGCTCCGATACGCCTTTGTTAGCAAACGGTTAGCTGAAGTGCACCTGGACAGCGATGCGGTGTCGAACATAGCCGCCGCCGGCACACGAACGGGTGCACAACCCCAGCCTCGCGCGACGCGGCCACCTTTACTCTCCGTGGTTGTGCCTACGTTCAATGAGCACGACAATCTGACCGAGCTCGTCCAACGCCTTGACGTGGTTTTGGCAGGGCTCGATTGGGAGGTGGTGTTCGTCGATGATGACTCGACCGATGGAACTCCCCTCGCCCTACGCACCCTTTCCCAGTCGGACACGCGCGTGCGGCTTCTCCATCGTATCGGGCGGCGCGGCTTGGCGTCCGCCGTTGTCGAGGGCATCCTTTCGACAAGCGCACCGTTCATTGCGGTAATGGATGCCGATCTCCAGCACGATGAAACTCGGCTACCCGAGATGCTGGAGCGACTGCGGGCTGGCAACTTCGATATAGCCGTCGGTACGCGCTATATGGAAGCCGGCGGCGTCGATGGATGGGACGAGCGCCGCCAGACGATCAGCCGGGTGGCGACCAAACTCGCGCATATGCTCCTAACCACAGAACTCAGCGACCCCATGAGCGGTTTCTTCATGCTTCGGCGCGAAGCATTCGATCGCTCGGTCCGCCGACTGTCGAGCATCGGCTACAAAATCCTCCTCGACATTCTGGTTTCCGCACGTCCTCCGCTGAAGATCACCGAGGTCCCCTTCAAGTTTCGCAGCCGCGTCCACGGCGAGAGCAAGCTCGATTCCGCTGTGACGTGGGAATACCTGATGCTGCTGCTCGACAAGACCGTCGGTCGCGTGGTGCCCGTCAGGTTTGTGATGTTCATGGCCGTCGGCGGGCTCGGCGTGTTCGTTCACATGCTGACGCTCGCCGCACTGACCCAGGCCCTGGCCACCTCGTTCGTGACCGGTCAGTCTGCCGCAACGATCGTGGCCATGACGTTCAACTTCTTCGCAAACAATCTCCTGACCTACCGCGACAAGCGCCTGAGGGGGCTCTGGCCGCTGCTCTGGGGGCTCCTGAGCTTCTATGCAATCTGCTCCATCGGTGCAGTTTCCAACGTCGGCATTGCGGCCTTCATGTTCTCGCAGCACTATTCGTGGTGGCTATCGGGCATTGCCGGAATTCTGCTCGGGGCAGTTTGGAACTATGCGGCCAGCTCGATCTTCACCTGGCGCAAATGACCAAAGAGCGCTCGATTTGATCGTAGCTCCCGGGAGCTCTTCTTCGGATGCAGCAAAGGCCAATGACGCGATGGACAGCATCCTGCAGACAAGCGCTTTGCAGTCGCGTCGGGCGGGCATTGTCGCGTTGACCATAGCCGCCGCTCTGTTCGTCGCGGCGCAGATTTCGATCGATAGCATAAATGGTTGGTGGCTCGACGAGCAGTTCTCGCTCTGGGCGACGGATACGTCGCTTCCTATTCGAAAGGCATTCGCCGAGCGTATCGGACCGGACTCTAATCCCCCGCTCTATTTCAGCGTACTATACGCCGCCCGCCTCCTGATCGCGGACGACAGGTTGGCCATTCTCGCGCTGAATATCTGCTTCATACTCCTCAGCGCGACTGCAGTTCTGTTGGCATCGCGAAAATCGGGAATGGTGAACGCAGCAATCGTCGCGATCATCGCTTTCGTGCTCAGCGGACCAGTCCTGACCTATGCGCCTGAGGGACGCTCCTATCTCGCGAGCTTGGCCATCGTGTTCTGTGCGAGCTGGTTCGCTGTGCTAGCTGTGTGTGGGCCAGAGAGACGACACAGCGTCCTGCCATTTGCGGTCTTCGGTATTCTCGCTGCACTAGCCCATGTCTTTGCGGCACTCTTCTGCGGAGCGCTGGCTGGCGGACTGCTCGCACTGGCAATCGTCGATCGATCGCGCAGAGATCTGGCGGCACCGGCTCTGGTACTGGGCCTGTCCACGAGCGTGACGTTCGCCGCATGGCTTTTGATGGCCTTGAGCTCCCTCGGAAATATCGGCTGGATCGAGTTCTCATTCCAAGACATCCGCGTGGCCGTCTGGTTCGTCCGCAAGCTCGCGGTGGGTGGCATCGTCGCAGTGCTGCTGCTCGCAGTGCTCTTGTTGTTCGGCTTTGCCCGTACAGCGACGAGGCCGATCACGCTCGTATTCGGCGTGACTTTCGCGCTCTATGTGCTGCTGCCGCTGATCGCATCGCTCAAGCAGCCCATAATTGCCGGCCGCTACTGGATGATCGGCGCACCCGCACTGCCGGTGCTCATCGTGGCATTGGCCGCCATCTGGTATCGTGAAGCGCGAGATACGCGCGAAAACCACGCGCCCTTGTACGCGCTCGGAGCCGCCGGAATGCTGGCAGTCATATCGGGCGTGTCCGGTTTTCTTACCGCGCGCGAGTTCACGGCGGCCAAGCCGACTTGGAAGGGCGCCGCAGTGGTGAGGCCATTGCTCAAGGAGTGCCCGAACGGCTCAGTGCATGTCGCCGCCGACGAAATCACCAAGCCACTGCCCGGACCGTTCATCGCCTCCTTTGCGCGCCTCGCTAATGTGCCATCGACATTGCTCGTCGATGTCGGCAATGCGCAAACGCCGCTATTGTCGCCAGACGACGCGCGCTGTCCGGTTCTGGCCTGGGCGGAGCACGTCCGGCTCGGCGACAATTTTCTGACGCAGGTTCCCGATGCCGAGCTACTGCGGCTCACAAAAATCAATGCGTCGCCAAAGGATGTCGAGATTCGCCGCCATCAGAGCGGCTTCGTCGTTCTCAAGCGCCGAGCTGGGGGCTGATCCCAGCGGGCTGCGATGGTCGCAAAGCTGGCGGAGGCGAGAGGATTCGAACCTCCGGTACCCGTTTCCGAGTACAACGATTTAGCAAACCGCCGCCTTAAGCCACTCGGCCACGCCTCCGTGGCCCAGAGCTATAAGCAAGCCCTCCGGCGATATCAAGCGCGGATCAGACGGGCCATCAACAGCGGCTTCATAGCGCCGCCACATCGGGTTGCAGGGCTGGGGCCGAACGCGTATGTTCCGCCGCGCTGCACGGATGCTCTGAGCCAGAAAATCCTGGCATGACCGCGATTTGCCCGGTGTGCCCCGTGCGGCCTGATGGGGCGTAGCCAAGTGGTAAGGCAGCGGATTTTGATTCCGCCATGCGGAGGTTCGAACCCTCCCGCCCCAGCCAGCCCCCGTCCGCGCTAAGCCGCTTGCGTCGAGAGTTTCAGGCCGACGGCGCCGATCGCAATCATGGCGATGAACAGCAGCTGAACCGGCGAAAGTGTCTGCCGCAAGAAGAACCAGCCCGCGAGGGCGATGAGCGCGATGCCTGAGCCCGCCCAGATGGCGTAGGTGACGCCCACCGGAATTCGCGTCAGCACGATCGAGAGCCCGACGAAGCAGCCGCCGAAGATTGCGAGCGAGGCAAAGCCGAAGATGGGCTTCTCGAAGCCCTGCGACTTGTTGAGCAGCAGCGTCGCGGTAACCTCCGCAAGAATACACGCGGCGAGCAGCACCCAGGGATTCATGTTTCCACCCTCTATGAGTCCGGATATGTGTCCGGCCCCCGGGACCTAGCGCGCCGCCGCGGTGGGCCGCAAGCAGCAAAGAGCGCGGCTGGTAAAGACAGCCACACTCCCGCGGATATCCCCTGAGAAGGTGCGTGGGCGGGGCCTGCTCAGCGGCAGATCAGGACCGGGACCGTGCTGTGCGTGACGACCTTGTTGGCCTGGCTGCCGAGCAGGAGGCGCGCAACGCCGCTGCGGCCATGGGAGGCCATGACGATCAGGTCCACGCCCTCCTTCTTGGCGGTGTCCAGGATGCCCTCGGCGGCGAACTGATCCTTCACATAGCGCTTTTCGCAGGGAACGCCGGCGGCTTCTGCGCGCTTTGCTACGCTCGCAAGAATTGCGGAAGCACTGACCTCGCAAGCGCGCTCGTACTCGTCGATGGGAAAGGATGCGCCCACCTCGCCGGTGACGAATGCCGTCCAGGGATCGGAGACCGTCACGATCGTCACTTTGGCCCCGAGGGCCTTGGCCAGCGCGAGGCCGTTCGTCACGCCCTTGTCGGCCAGCTCGGAGCCGTCGGTTGCAATCAGCAGATTCTTGTACATGTCACTGGCCTCGTTCTCGTGCGCTCGGAGGATCCGCAGGCATGGCGCCATGCCGCCCGCAGCATAGGAAATATGCCGCAGCCATGCATGGCCCAGCAGCTCAGGCCGCGCCTTGATCGCTGTCAATAGGGTTCAATCCGGATCGGTAAGCCGGTCGATCTGGCGGCGGTCGCGCTTCGTCGGGCGGCCAGCGCCGCTCGGGCGCTCACCACCCGCAGGCTGCGCGGGGGGCGCCGCAGTCATCGGCGGCGAACGATCGACATAAAGGGCCTGCGCCTCACTGGCCGGGCCGCGCCGCGTGCCGATGCCCGCCACCTCCAGCACCCTGATGCGGGGACCGACCGCAATGGTAAGCACGTCGCCGACGCGCACACTCTGACTTGGCTTGGTTGTGCGCTCGCGATTGAGACGGACTTTGCCTTCCTCGACGAGACCGGCTGCCATCGTGCGGGACTTCACGACGCGCGCGAACCACAGCCACTTATCGAGGCGTAGTTGCCCAGCATCTGACGGACCAGCTTTCGGTCCGCCGCCTTCCTCGATCATGAGGAGCCTGTCTCGTTACCACGCTTCTCGAGTTGCAGCTTCAGTGCGCTCAGAGCCGCAAAAGGCGAATCCGGATCGACCGTCGTGCGCTTCGGCGGCGCGGCCGAGCGCATGAAGTTCTGGTTGCGATCCTCGCGCTGCGGCCGACGGTCGTCACGCCGTCCCTCGCCGTGCGGCTTGCCGCCCTGGCCCTTACGGTCCTGACCACCCTTGCCGCCGCCATGGCGGCGCTCGCGATCCTCGCGAGGACCACGCTGCTCGGGTCGGCTCTCGCGCCGCTCGCCGTCGCGCGGGCGGTTCTGACCACCGCGCTGATCGCGATCCCGACGCCCGTCATCGCGACGTTCCTGGGTTTGAACGGCACCGGCGGCAGCAGCCTCACCGCCGGCTTCGGCGGCCGGTGCGGGCGCATGAGGTTGCCCGGGCTGGCGGCCGCCATCGCGCCGATTGTCCCGGCCATGGCGGCGATGCCGTTCGCCCCTGCCTTGCCCTTGGCGCTCTCCCTGGCGCCCGTCCACGGCACGATGATCGCCGCCGCGATGACGCCGGCGCGGACGCCAAATCTCGATGAGGACTTCCTCGGTCGATGCGGGTGCCGTGACAGCGACGGCTTCGGTGGCCACGGCTGGCTCGATGGCGGCTGGAGCTGTATCCGCCGTCGTTTCAACGCTGGGGGGGCTCTCTGCCGCCTCGGAACCGGCCACAGCCGGGATCGCCTCGGCGACAGGCTGAGTATCGGCGCTGACGGCTTCAACGACCTCGGCAGGCGTTTCGGCCGACTCGGCCACGGGCGCCTCGGTCGAGGCAACCGCAGTCTCAACTGCCTCGACCGCGACTTCCTCCGTCGCAGCAACGCCCTCGCTCTCCGCGCTCGCGGTCTCAGCCTGCGCAACCGGCGTCACGGGCGCCGGATCGATCATCGTCTTCGGTGTGGGGCGGCGGTCGACATGGAAGCCGAGCGCGCGCAACACGCCGCCAAGCTCCTCCGCGGAGCAGCCGAGGATCGACAGCATCTCCGGCACGATGACGAAACCGCCGTCGCCAGTCGCTCCCTTCGGCCGCACACCGCCGCCGGCCCCTGGTTTCCAGGCAATGAGGGGGCGGATCTGATCGGCAAGACGCTCGAGGATATCCGTGCGCACGGCCCGCTGGCCACAGAGATGATATCCGGTCGCGCGATAGAAGGCACCCGGCAGCACCGGATCGGCCGCAACCGACGTGCGCCCGGCCTTTGGCGGCTCGGGCAGCGTATCGAGCGCGAGACCATGCTCGCCCGCGTGCTTCAGCGCCCAGAGCACGAGGCGGAGATCGCCCGCGGCAGGCTTGAGCAGCAGCGGCAGATAGATGTTGAAGGCGCCGAAGCGCACACCGTACTTGCGAAGCTGGCCACGCGCAGCCTGATCGAGCGCACGCACGTCCTCGGCCACGGCCTGACGCTCGAGAATGCCGAGCCCTTCCTTGAGCCGGAAGGCGATGCCTCGTGCCATGCCCGAGAGGTCTTCGGCCGTCGACAGCTCGATCAACGGTTTCAGGCGCTCGGCGATGATCTCGCCGATCCAGGCATCGAGGCGCGACTGCACACGCTCCTTGTCCGGGCCGGTGAGATTGTCGTCCGCGAGCAGCACGACCTGCGGCTTCAGCGGGTCCTCGCCCGGTTCGAGCCGCGCGATCTCCTCGTCGCGCCACAACACGCGTCCGTGGCGCGTGAGCTTGAAGGCATCCGTCTTGGCCGACGCGACGCGACGCGCGCGCATGGCGAACTCGCCGACCAGAACGTGAGCTGCGGCGTTGCGCGCAGTCTTGCCATGAATGCCCTGCGCCTCGGCGTTGGCATCCGGTGAAAAGCGGAAGCCCTTGAGCCGCCCGACGTAGTGGTTCTCGACCATGATCGCGCCATCGGCCGCGATGTCGGCGCTCATCTCGTCCTTGTCGCGCAGACCCTTCATGAGCGCGCTCGTGCGCTTATCGATGAAGCGCTGCGTGAGCTGCTCGTGCAGCGCGTCGGAAAGCGTGTCCTCGATGGCGCGCGTGCGCTCCTGCCAGTGCGCGGGGTCTTCGAGCCAGTCGGCGCGGTTGGCGACGAATGTCCACGTGCGGATGTGCGCGATGCGCGTCGCGAGCGTGTCGATGTCGCCGTCCGTGCGATCGTTGAGTCCGACCTGGCTAGCGAACCAGTCGGTCGGAATGCGCTCCTCCGGCGACATCAGGAACTTGTACAGCGTCGAAACGAGCTCGGCGTGGCTGTGCGAGGAGATCTTGCGATAGTCGGGGATCTGGCACACCTCCCAGAGCCGGCCGACGGCGGCCGGGCCCTGGGCCTTGGCACGCACTTCCGCATCTGCGCTGACGGTCTCGAGGGCGAGCACGTCGTCCGCCATGCGTGCGCGCTGCAGGCGCACCTCGCGCGGCATCTCGCGTAGACTGTCACGCAGGCGCTCGATCGTCGCGAGATCGAGATCGCGATTGCGCCACTGCAGAACCTTCACGCTGTCGAACGAGTGCGTCTCCAGCCGGTCGATGACATCCGACGAGAAGGGCTCGGCGTCGCCGGTTACGCCGAACGTGCCGTCGTTCATGTAGCGGCCAGCGCGACCCGCGATCTGCGAGAGCTCGCCGGGCGTGAGGTCGCGATGGTTCTGGCCATCGAACTTGCGCGTTGCCGAGAAGGCCACGTGATCGACGTCGAGATTGAGGCCCATGCCGATCGCGTCGGTGGCGACGAGATAGTCGACATCGCCCGACTGGTAGAGCGCGACCTGTGCATTGCGCGTGCGCGGCGAGAGCGCGCCGAGCACGACGGCCGCACCACCGATCTGGCGCCGGATCAGCTCGGCGATCGTGTAGACCTCGGCGGCCGAGAAGGCGACGATCGCCGTGCGCTTCGGCAGGCGCGTGAGCTTCTTCTGGCCGGCATAAGTCAGCTTGGACAGGCGCGGCCGCGAGATGAAGTTCGCGCCGGGAATGAGATCGCTGATCGCGTCGCGCATGGTGCCGGCACCGAGCAGCAACGTCTCGGAACGGCCGCGGGCATGGAGCAGGCGATCCGTGAACACGTGGCCGCGCTCGGGATCGGAGGCGAGCTGGATTTCGTCGATCGCGAGGAAGTCGACATCGACGTCGCGCGGCATGGCCTCGACGGTCGAGACCCAATAGCGCGGACGCTCCGGCTTGATCTTTTCCTCACCGGTGATGAGCGCGACTTGGCCGGGCCCAACGCGGCCGACGATCCGGTCGTAAACTTCGCGCGCAAGCAGCCGCAGCGGCAGTCCGATCATCCCGCTCTCGTGGCCGAGCATGCGCTCGATGGCGAGATGGGTCTTGCCCGTGTTGGTCGGGCCGAGAACGGCCGTCACGTTACGGATGCGGGTCTCAAACGGCATATCCACTCCTGGGAACTTTCCCGTGCCATGGGCAGGCATCGCAGAGCGGTGTGCGGCAATCAAGCGATGAATTCGGCGAAGAGCCGAAATATTCCCGCTCTATGGTGGCCCGGGAACGGATTTTTACGCCCGCGCGCCGTCTCCGCCCCCGGACGGCCAGGCAGGACCGCTCAGCCAGCGAACGGCATGTCAGTTTACGAGAGCAATCTGCTCGCGATGCGTACGGATGGTGAAGCTCTGCGCCACGAGCTCAGCCGAACCGGCAAACGTCGGTATCGTGATGCGGTGCGGCACGAACAGGCCAGCACCCGGAACGGCGCGGAACGCTACCTCGATGCCGAGATTCCGTTTGAGCTCCTGGGCCTTCTCGTCATCCACATGGCCAGCAATCGGCAGAACGCGGACGCGGCAGAGGCTCAGCATCTCGGGCGTTGCCCCGGCCTTGGCCTCGGCGAGAGGCGCCTCGCCCTTGGGCGACAGCGTCAGATCGAAGCGTGCCTTGCCATCGAACACGGAAACGCGCTGATTGCACGGATTGCCATCTTTGGGACGGCTCAGCGCGAGAATGGCACTCATCGGATCGAGCACGCCGCGCATGTGTGCCGGCGTGACAGGCACGACCCCCGTCGGGTCGGGCATGGCGGGATTGAATTCGACGCTCTTCACCGCGCCATTGCCGAAGGCCATGCGCACGGAGCCCGTCTTCGAGCCGCGGAAATCGAAGGAGAAACCTGCCGGGCGCGGTGCATCACCGGCCAGCGCACCCGAGACGCGCGTCACGCCATTCCAGCGCACGAGGCCGAGCAGGGCGGAGATGTCGGCATTGGCCGACACGGCATAGGTGCGTTCGTGCACGCTCGAATTGAATGTGAACTGACCGTCCTCGATGCCGCCGAACTGGATGCGGTAGTTGGCCTGGA
>JAEZAW010000093.1 GCA_023430315.1 Pseudomonadota bacterium
CTCGAGGACGATTTGATGCGCATCTTCGCAGCCGATCGCATCGACGGCATGCTCAAGAAGCTCGGCCTCGAGGAAGGCGAGGCGATCACGCATCGCTGGATCAACAAGGCACTCGAAAACGCGCAGAAGAAGGTCGAGGCCCGCAACTTCGACGCCCGCAAGTACGTCCTCAAGTACGACGACACCATGAACGACCAGCGTAAGGTCGTTTTCGAGCAGCGCATCGACATCATGGCCGCCGAGGACGTGAGCGAGACGATCGATGCCATGCGCCACGAGGTTCTTCAGGGGCTCGTCGCGACGCACATTCCCGAGGGTGCCTACTCGGAGCAGTGGGAAACCGAAGAACTCCAGAAGCGCATCGAGGAGATTTTCGGGATCGATGCCCCCATCCCTGCATGGGCCGACGAGGAGGGCATTGCCGAGCAGGAAATCCTCGAGCGCCTGACGAAGGCGGTCGACAGCAAGTTCATGGAGCTCTCCGAGGAAGTGGGCAAGGGCGTGCTTGCGGGTTACGAGCAGGCGCGCGGCATGGTCAACTTCGTGAAGAGCGAGCCCGAGCTGCGGACGCTGGCCGACGGTGTGCCCGGTGAGGCGACCTTCGAGCGGCTCGGCCGTGCACTCCTCGATTCCAATCGCGAGGAAATTCGCATCGAAGGCCCGAGCCGTCAGGAGGCTGAGACCCAGCTCGGCGGCATCGGCTATTCGTTCATGCGCGAGTACATCGAGGCCAAGGGGCTCGTCGAGGCCATCGAGAGCGCGCCGGACAAGTCACCTGCCGCCATCGGCAGGATGCGCCTGCGCGATATCGAGAAATCTGTGCTGCTGCAGACGCTCGACAATCTCTGGCGCGAGCATCTGGTCGTGCTCGAGCACCTGCGCACGGTGATCAATTTCCGCGCCTATGGCCAGCGCGATCCGGTCAACGAGTTCAAATCGGAAAGCTTCACGCTCTTCGAGAGCATGCTTGAGAACCTGCGCGAGGCCGTGACCAGCCAGCTCATGCATGTGCGCATGTCGGCAGGATCGGTGCCCGAGCCCGTCGAGGAGTATGAGCTGCCGCCCATGCAGGCGCACCATCTGAACCCGATGACAGGTGAGGATGAGTTCGAGCTTGCCGAAGCGGCACTGACATCCGAGGGGCGCGCACCGGCGCCCACACGCGCACGTCCGGAGCCGGTCAAGTCGCGCGGCAAGAACGGTGCGGTCGATCCGGAAGATGAGTCGACATGGGGTCGCGTCTCCCGCAATGCGCCGTGCCCGTGCGGCTCGGGCAAGAAGTACAAGCACTGCCACGGCAAGCACGCATCGTGAGCGATGGGCGACGCGCCCGTCGCCCTCAGAAGTCGCCCTCAGGTCCCCAGCACACGCCGGCGTGCGTCCATCCGGTCGCGGTCAGGCACGTGCATGAGGCCTGCAACCTGGCGGATGAGTTGATCCTCGAACGCATCGAGATTGCCGTCGGCATAGGCGATGCGCCACAGCATCTCGATGACCTCGATCTTGTCGTCGATGCTCATGCTGTTGTTGAGACTGTTCGTGAAGGGAAAGTATTGCGCTGAGGCACGCGCCCGCGCTTCGGCCCGTCCGATCAGCTCCTCGGCCTCATCGGAAGAAAGCGCGAAGCGGCGGGCGAGAAGGTGCGCCGTCATGGCGCGTTCCTCGGCGCTGAAGTCGCCATGCATGAGGCCTGCTTCGACGAGCAGCACGGCGACTGCGAGATGCGGCTCCTCGATGGTGGGCGCCGAACTTTTTCCCTGTAGCAAGTCGAGCAATCGATCGAGCATCTGATTTCTTGTCCGGGTCTCGGGCGCGCGACGCCACAGCCTAATTGTAGATGTAGGTGATCAGGAACACGAGATCATCAGGCTTGGCGTTCTTCGGCGGGAAAGGGTAGCTCGTCTGACGCGTCGCGAATACCACGTAGCGGTCGAGCCCGGTAATGTTGGACGGCCGGACCACCTGCGTGCTCACGAGGCTTCCGTCTCTGTCGAGAGTGATGCGCACGGTGACGCGGCCGCGCGTGTCATTGAGCTGCGGCATGGTTCGCTGTAGTGCGCTTACGACGCCGCGCGCGAAGGCGTCGTTTTCACCCGAGCGCGTGATGCCGGGCGGCCGTTGAAGTCCGGTACCGCCACCTCCGGGCACGGAGAATGTCGTTGGCGGGCTCAGATCGAGCATGGCCGTCCGATCACGCTGCGGCTTTGCCTTCTCGGCGCGCTGGGGCGGTTCCTGCTTTGGGGGCGCAGGCTCGGCTTGCTTGGGCTCGGGCTTGCGTTGGATTGGGGTGACGAGATCCTCGATCGGCGCGAGCGTCAGCGCCTTTTCATCCACCGCCTCGGGGGGCGGTGGTGGTTCGGGCGCCTGCGTCTGAGCCGGGGTCGGAGGCTCGGGCGGGGTAGGAGGTGTGGGCGTAGGCGGTGCCGGCGCGGCCTCGACAGGCGGCGCGGGTGGTGGCTTCAACGGCCCCTTCGGCCTGCTGTCCTGTACAGCCGACAGACTGCGCAGTTCCGCATCGGTGACGAGTGCCACGTTGATCGCATCATCGCTGCCGCTCGGATCGCCGATGTTCCGCGGTGGTGAGCCGAACACACCCGCGAACATGAGACTGTGCAGGACGACCGCAACGCCGAGGCCGACTTGAAAACGCCGGTCTCCGCCTCTCGACGCGGCCACGGCCCGGGGCCCGGCCTCCAGTCCAGGGAGAACCACTGGGCTCGCGAGGTGCGCTTCACGCGCACCGTCGGCCGCAATGCCGTAGTCGGGCACGTCGTCGCCGGCCTGTTCGGCACTCGCTGGAAAAGCCGCGTCGTTCATCTCAGCCTGTCTAGGCGCTTCGGTCTGATCACGAAACGCTACGGGGCTGATTTACACGGGCATTCTTGGTCTGGCTGTGACCACAGCGGCGCTGTTCACCGAATGTTTACGGCACAAAGCGCGCACGTTTGAGCTCCGCGAGTTGCTCGAGCAGCCGCTCCTCGCTGTCAAAGCACTCCGTGAAGCCGAGACGGCGCGCCCGCGTGGTGTCGGACATCTGGTCCCAATTGGCCTTGAAAACATAGTTGCCGAAGCCCCAGTTCACGGCCTTGGCAAGGGGCACGCGCATGAGATCGTGCTTTTCGGCCATGCGCTCCCAGAGCGGGGTCTTGTCGGCCATGAAGCCCACGAGGTCGATCGTCTGCACGGGGCCGGCCTTCATGCCGAAAAGATCCGCAATGCGCGGCCAGAGGCTCTCCCACCGGAAGAAATCGCCGTTCGTGATGTTGAACGCCTGGTTGGCGCAGGCGGGCGTGGTCGCGGCCCAGTGCGCGGCGCGTGCGAGGAGGCCCGCATCCGTGACCTGGTAGACGGCGCGGTAGTGCCCTTCGAGGCCGGGGAACTTGAGCGGGAGACCCAGCTCCTTCGAAATGGCTGCGTACACGGCCAGGCCCGAGAGGAGGTTCAGCGGGTTGCCGATCGTGAAGCCCATGACCGTATGCGGGCGCAGGCACGACCAGGTCCAGGATTTGCCGCGCTGAAGGTCGGTCACGTAGTCCTGCTGGTCGAAGTAGAAGTTCGGCGCCATGTGGCGCGGGTCGTCCTCCTTGGCCGGCGTCTTGAAGGCACCGATGTGC
>JAEZAW010000127.1 GCA_023430315.1 Pseudomonadota bacterium
GGCCCGGAGGCGCGCTTCCTGCGCGAGGTCCACGCGCGCGCGTGCCGCTATTTCCGCGTGGCGATCGGGCCGGACTACAACGCCTTCCACCGCGATCACTTCCACTACGACCGCGGCAGTTTCTCGCGCTGCAAGTAAGAATTGTTCCCTCTCCCCGCGCGGGGAGAGGGAATTAAAGAGCGCCTGCTTACGCAACCGCCTTGATGACCGCCTTGAGCTTGTCGGTGATCTCGCCGATCTGGCTCTCGCTGACGATGAGCGGCGGCGATGGCGCGATGGTGTCGGCCGTGACGCGCACATAGAGGTCATGATCGGCGTACATGCGCTCGATAGCATTGTAACCGCGCAGGCCGGGCTTGCCGGGAATCGGATCGAGATCGATTGCCGCGAGAAGACCACACGACCGGATGTCGGCGACATTCGGCAGCCCCTTGAGGCTGTGCATGGCATCGGCAAACACCGGCTCCAGCTTCTTCGCGCGCTCGAAGAGACCCTCGTCCCTGTAGAGCTTGAGAGTGGCGAGACCGGCCGCTACGGCGAGCGGATGACCCGAGTAGGTGTAGCCGTGGAAGAGCTCCGGCAGATGCTCGGCGCCCGTCATATGTGTCTCGTACACGCCCTTGCGCACGAACACACCCGACATCGGCACGGCGCCATTCGTCACGCCCTTGGCGAACGTGATCATATCCGGCACGACGCCATAACGCTCGGACGCGAAGGCGTGGCCGAGGCGCCCGAAGCCGGTGATGACCTCGTCGAGGATGAGCAGGATGCCGTGCTGCTCCGTGATCTGGCGCAGCTTCTCGAGGTAGCCCTTCGGCGGCGGCAGGCAGCCCGTCGAACCTGCAACGGGCTCGACGATGACCGCGGCGATCGTCGAGGCATCGTGCAGGCCGATCATACGGTTCAGCTCGTCGAGCGTCTCCGTGCCCCACTCGGGCTCACCCTTGGTGTAGGCCTGCTTCGCGCGGTTATACGTCGTGGGGAGATGGTCGACGCCGGCGAGCATGTTGCCGAACATCTTGCGGTTGGCGACCATGCCGCCGACCGAGATACCGCCGAAGCCAACGCCGTGATAGCCGCGCTCGCGGCCGATGAAGCGCGTGCGGCTCCCTTCGCCGCGCGAGCGGTGATAGGCGAGTGCGACCTTGAGGGCGGTGTCGACGGCCTCGCTGCCCGAGTTGGCATAGAGCACGTAGTCGAGATCGCCCGGCGCCATCATCGTGAGCTGGGACGAGAGCTGGAACTGCTGCGGGTGGCCGTACTGGAAGGGCGGGGCGTAGTCGAGCGTCGCCGCGGCTTCCTGGATCGCCTTGGTGATCGGCTCGCGGCCGTGGCCCGCGTTGACGCAAAAGAGACCCGCTGAGCCGTCGATGACCTTGCGTCCGTCCGGCGTGAAGAAGTGCATGTCCTTGGCGCCGGAGAAAAGGCGCGGGTTCTTCTTGAATGACCGGTTGGGCGTGAATGGTACCCAATAGGACTCGAGCTCATTGGGCTTCATGTCGAGCGGGGCCATGGGAATCCTCCTGGCTGGATGGGCTCACGATCTCGGGAAGAGTTTCGGCAGGACGATATCAGCGGGCATAGATATTTCAAAGGTGCGTCGTGCTTGCTGGGGCATAGGTCCCCTGCAATAAGGGACGCTTAGTGGCAGAGCAAAACCTCACGTCCGGACATATCGATGGCCAATTTCGCTCTCGTGCTGATCGCCAAGCGTGGGGAAATCCAGGCGCTGGCGGAAGCCGTAGGGGTCGTCTTTGCGAGGACGGGTGCGGACGAAGTCGTCTGGCTCTCCCGCGACGAAGCCTTTGAGATACCGCTAGACGCGCCCGACACTGCGCGCGCGCGCGCCGCACGCGATCCGATCGCCGCCCGTCTCAGTGGCTTGCCGATCGACGTCTGCGTGGTGCCAACGGCCGGGCGGCGCAAGGGGCTGCTGATCGCCGACATGGATTCGACGATCATTCAGCAGGAGTGCATCGACGAGATGGCTGACATGCTCGGGCTCAAGGCCCGCATTGCCGCCATCACGGAGCGGGCCATGCGCGGCGAGCTTCCCTTCGAGGCAGCACTGCGCGAACGGCTCGGGCTGCTCGCCGGCCTCGAGGTGGGCGCACTGCAGCGCGTGTTCGACGAGCGGATTACGCTCATGCCGGGCGCGCGTACGCTCGTCGCGACCATGCGGGCAAACGGTGCCTTGACGGCGCTCGTTTCAGGCGGGTTCAGCTTCTTCACATCGCGCGTGGCGGCCGCCGTCGGGTTCGATGTGAACCGCGCGAACGAACTCGAAATAGCCGACGGAAAGCTGACCGGCGGCGTTGTCGGACCCATTCTCGGGCGCGAGGCCAAGCTCGAGGCCCTGATCCACTATCGCGGGATGCGAGGCCTTGCCTCCGACGCGACGTTGGCGGTCGGCGATGGCGCCAATGACCTCGCCATGATCTGCGAAGCTGGGCTCGGGGTCGCGTATCGCGCCAAGCCCGTCGTTGCGGCCGAGGCCGATGCCGGCATCACATACGGCGACCTCACAGCGCTACTGTTCCTGCAGGGTTATCGCAGGGCGGAGTTCGTCGTCGCGGGTTGAGCAGGGCAGCGCTCACTTGAAGCAGGCGAGCGGATCGGCGCCCTTGAGGATGATCTGGAGGTTCACGAGCTCATTCGGGACCGTGGACGGGCTCTTGCCCTCGGAACAGCCGTTGAGCACGGTCGGTGCCTCGATCACGAGCCTCAGATAGTTGGCCTTGGGCTCGGCGGGCTTGGTCGGCAGTGCCTCGGCGCGAAACTTCCCAAGGACTTTGTCGCCGCACTTCATGGTGCAGGTGAAGGCAAGGCCCTCGCCGGTGCAGGGCGCGGATACGTCGTTCGGGATCGGTCCGTTCTGGTTTTTGGGCAGAACGCCGATCCGGAGCCGCGTCTCCGGTAGGGGCTTGTTTTCGACCTTGTACTGAAGCGGCTGGACGTCGACGCGGCTCACGTACGCCGCGGCCGGATCCTTCTCGACGCCGGTCTCGTCAGAAATTGTGTAAGTAAAACACGTGCCGGGAGCAGGTGTTGCCTGTTTCGGAAGATCATCGGCTGCGCTGAGGGGATGCATGAACAGCAAGAGGGCAGGCACGGACAAGGAAAAGCGGCGCGTCATCAGGAATCCAACTGCAGGGGTGGCCTCAATCGATCATGCCCACAGAGTGCAGCCTCGCGATGGCAGCAATCAAGCATCATGACGAGCGTGAGCGAACAATTCGGTGTCAGGTCGTAATATTTCATTCGAGGCGTGCTGCCGACGCGGCGCGCGACACGATCGCACGTCAAGTAAGCGCGCCTGCTCTCAGCGCGACGTTGCGCGCCGGCTCCACAGCCAGATGCCGATGACAATGCCAAGCAGGCCCCCGACGGGGCCGATGGCGAAGAAGGCGACCATGGCACGCTCGCCTTCGAAGTCGCTGAGCCCGAACGCACTTCCGAGCACCAGCGTGCCGAATGCGGCGATGATCCAGCCGAAGATCAGTCCGACAATGCCGATGAGGACGGCTAGGACGTATCTCACGCGCGCCTCGTGACCGGCGTTGCGGTGCTCAGGCCTGGCCTTCGGTCTCGAACATGGTGGAAGCGAGAGCCTCACGGCTGTCCTTGCCGGCCCACACGACGAACTGGAAGGCCTGGTAGTAGCGCTCGCAAGCCTCGAGCGCGGCGCGGAGCAGGGCCTCGCACTGGCTCTGGGTAGCGATGGCGCCGTTGAGCATGAGACCCTGGCGGAACATGATCAGGCCCTCGCGGGTCCAGATGTCGAAGTGCCCGAGCCAGAGCTGCTCGTTGATCTGCGCGACGAGGCGGTAGACTTCCGAGAGCCGGTTGTCCGGCACCTTGAAGTCGAACGCGCAGGCGATATGCAACGATTCAAGATCCTCGCGCCAATTGAGCGAGAGCTGATAGTCCGTCCAGTTTCCCGCAACGACGAGGGTGAGCTCGTCCTCATGCGTGCGGTCGCAGGCCCAATCGTGTGCCCCGGCGACCTGCTCGATCAGGTCGACCGGATTTCTGGCACGCGTAAAGCCCGTCTCTGCCATGGCCATGCGATTTCCTCGTTTGGCGCGTCGCCATCCCCCTGAGCGCGACGAAGCACACGGCGAACCGTATGCAGCCCGGAGCTAATAGGAGCCGTCCCGTGCCCGCAAGGCGCCCGCCGCCTTCTCCACGATCAAAGTAAACGAGGGTGGCAAAATGAAGGGCGCAGGGCCGTTTGCACACAGAGTCCGTGGACAAACTGTGGGTGGAGCCAGAAACCCGGGGAATGTCGAGGAGCAGGGCTGGTTCTCGCGGCGCTACGCGATTCAGCGCGGCCTCATTCGCCGATGGTCTGGTCACTGCGAAGGCGGTTCTCGAGTGCGGCGAGCCTCGCTGAAAGCGCGTCGTTCTCTTCGCGCGCCTTCTGCGTCATGGCTTTCACGGCCTCGAATTCCTCTCGCGAAACGAGATCCATCTCGCGCACGATCCGCTCGCCCTGGGCCTTGAAGAGGTTGGCCGCTTCGCGCTGGACGCCTTGGGCTGCGCCGGCGGCATCCGTCAGCAGCTTGGCCAACTCGTCAAGCAGCCGGTTGTTCGTCTGGGTCATGGCAATTCCTCCGCACGTCATTGGCGGTTATCTGGCCCCCTGCTAGCACGGTGCGATCCAGTCCGGGGGTCTTTTTTGGTCGCATTTGTCGGATCGGTATGCGCCTGGATGTCTTGAATGCTGAGGCCCCCCCCCGGCCGGCACCCAACAGGAGGACACCCCCATGAAAGTCATGGTCATCGTCAAGGCGAGCAAGGCATCCGAGGCCGGCGAGATGCCGAGCGAGCAGCTTCTCACCGAGATGGGCAACTACAACGAGCAGCTGGTCAAAGCCGGCATCATGCTCGCCGGCGAGGGCCTCCATCCGACGTCCAAAGCCAAGCGCGTGCGCTTCTCGGGCAAGGAGCGCATGGTCATCGACGGGCCCTTTGCCGAGACCAAGGAGCAGATCGCCGGCTACTGGCTCTGGAAGGTCAAGGACATGGACGAGGCTGTGGCCTGGCTCAAGAAGTGCCCGAACCCTCATATGGAGACGTGCGAGGTCGAAATCCGGCCCGTCTTCGAGATGGAGGATTTCGGCGAGGCCTTCACGCCCGAGCTGCGCGCCCAGGAAGAGCGCCTCATGGCCGAGGCCAAGAAGAATGCCGGCGGTTGAGAGTGCGGCTGCGACGAAATCGACCGCGATGATTGTCGCGGTCGAGAAATTCGTCGAATTGCTCGCTTCCTACCGCCGACGCGGATGACGCGCAGGATGGCTTGCCTTGACAGTGTCGTGTCGCTCGCCGAAAGGTCCCGGCAACCTTTGTTGAGGAGCCGCCGGCCATCTCATGAGCCCGTTTGCCAGCCTGCTCGCCATTCCTTTCCCGGCGATTGACCCCGTCGCACTCCAGATCGGCCCGATCGCCATCCGCTGGTACGGCCTCGCCTATGTCGCGGGCCTGCTGCTTGGCTGGCTCTATCTGAAGCGGCTCGTCGCCACGCCGCGGCTATGGCGCGACGAGAAGCCACCCTTCTCCCCCGAGCTGGCCGACGATCTCTTCATCTGGGTCGCGATCGGCGTCATCGTCGGCGGACGGCTCGGGCACGTGCTGCTCTACGAGCCCGGCTACTACCTCTCGCATCCCCTTCAGATCCTCTATGTCTGGCAGGGCGGCATGGCATTCCACGGCGGCATGCTCGGCACAATCCTCGCCATGTACCTCTTTGCGCGTCGACAAGGCGTATCCGCACTGAGCGTGATGGACACCGTTTCGGCGGCGGTGCCGATCGGGCTTTTCTTCGGGCGCATTGCCAATTTCATCAATGCCGAGATCGTCGGCAGCGTGACGACAGTCCCTTGGGGGATCGTCTTTCCGGGCTATGGCGACCAGCCCCGCCATCCCGCCATGCTCTACGAGGCTGCGCTCGAAGGTGCCGCGCTGTTCCTGATCCTGCGCTATCTCATCTACCGCCAACGTGCGCTCGCGACGCCCGGCCTGATCGGCGCGGCCTTTCTCGCCGGCTATGGCGGCTTCCGCATCATCTGCGAGTTCTTCAAGTACGACGAGTACCGCACCATCGTCTCCGACGGCTGGCTCACGACCGGCATGATCTACTCGATCCCGATGGCGCTCTTTGGCGCGGTCGCCTACCTCGTGCTGCGACCCAGGACGGCCTCATGAGGGATGATGCGGAACCGACACCCCTCGCGCTCCATCTCGTCGAGCGCATTGGCCGCGAGGGGCCGATCTCGGTCCGCGACTACATGGATGCCTGCCTCAATCATCCCGAGCACGGCTACTACCGCACGCGCGGCGCCATCGGTGCCAAGGAAGACTTCGTCACCGCACCCGAGATCTCACAGGTCTTCGGCGAGCTGATCGGCCTTTGGGCCGGCGTTGTCTGGCAGCAGATGGGCGCGCCGGCGCGCGTCCGCCTCATCGAGCTTGGCCCCGGTCGCGGCACTCTGATGCGCGATGCGCTCAGGGCCGCACGCAAGGTGCCGGGCTTTTGTGAGGCGCTCGAGGTCTCGCTCATCGAGCAGAACGCAACCCTTCAGGCCGTGCAGCGCGATACACTGCGTGACGCCGGGGTTCCCATTCAATGGCGCGGCAATCTCTCCACGATCGCGGACGAGGGCGCAGGCAGGGCGACAATCGTCATCGCCAACGAATTCCTCGATGTAATCCCGATTGATCAGTTGCAGTTCACCGATGCCGGCTGGGTTCAGCGCGCCGTCACGGTTGTCGGGACGAGCCAACTCGCCTTCACCGATAACAACGGTCGCCGCGTGATCCCGCCGCGCCCGGGCAATTTTCCGATTGGCACGATCATCGAGCAGCGCGATCTCGCGCCGCTCACGGCCGAGCTGCGGCGCCTCGCGCAGGCAGGCCCGCTCGCCGGGCTCTTCATCGACTATGGCTATGAGGGCGCTGCCACGGGGAGCACACTGCAGGCGATCCGCAATCAGAAGTACCATGACGTCTTCGCCCGGCCTGGCGAGGCGGATCTGACGGCGCACGTCGACTTCGCGATCACTGCCAGCGACTTTCGCGCAGCGGGACTTGCTGTCGATGGACCGCGCGATCAGGCGACATTCCTGAGTGCGCTTGGCATTGCCCAGCGCACGTCGCGCCTTATGGCCGCCAATCCCGCCGCGGCCGGCGCTCTCGAAGCGGCGACGGCCCGTCTTATTTCTCCGACCGGCATGGGCACACTCTTCAAGGTAATCGGCGTGCGATCGAGCAATCTGTCACCGCTGCCGGGGCTTTGATGCGGAAGCTTGTCACATGGTTGCTGGGCATCGCCCTGAGCGTGCT
>JAEZAW010000163.1 GCA_023430315.1 Pseudomonadota bacterium
CTGTAGAGGTGCATATCGCCGGCGGCGATGCGCCCCTGGATGGCCCGCGTGAGTTGATCGAGCCCGCCTCGCCCGTAGATACGATGGAGCGCTGCGCCTTCGCGGTCGAGAGCCTCGATCGTCGCCCGGCTCATGGCATCGTTCGTCGAGCGCGCGACGAAAGCGACGACCAGAATGGCGGTCGCGGCGAGGGCGAGCGTCGCCACGGCCGCCGCACGGAAGGAGGTCGTCTGCCAGAAGCGCGACGAACGCGTGGCCGTGGGCTGCGATGGCGCGAACGGAGGCATAACTCTATTCGCCGCCGTCACGCATCATGTAGCCGGCGCCGCGCACGGTGTGCAGGAGCGGGCGGTCGAAGTTACGGTCGATCTTGCCTCGGAGACGCGAGATGTGGACGTCGATGACGTTGGTTTGCGGATCGAAGTGATAATCCCACACGTTCTCGAGCAGCATCGTGCGTGTCACGACCTGCCCGGCATTGCGCATGAGATACTCGAGCAGCCGGAACTCGCGTGGCTGCGACACGATGGCTTCGTTGCCGCGCGTGACCTTGTGGGTCAGGCGGTCGAGCACGAGATCACCGACGACATAGCGTGTCGCCTGCTCCTCGGGCTGGAGCCGGCGGGCGAGCGCCTCGACGCGGGCGATCAGCTCGGCAAGCGCGAAGGGCTTCGTCAGATAGTCGTCGCCACCGGCTCTGAGGCCCTTCACGCGATCATCGACGTGGCTCATGGCCGAAAGGATCAGCACCGGCGTGCGGTCGCCCTCGGCACGGATGGTCTGGATGAGCGTGAGGCCGTCGAGGTGCGGCAGCATGCGGTCGACGATGAGCACATCGAAGCCGCCGGCGCGCGCAAGTTCGAGGCCGGCCTCGCCATCCTCCGCAACCTCGGCCAGATGGCTCGCCTCACGCAGGCCGCGCTGCACGAACTGAGCGGTTTCGCGATTGTCCTCGATGACGAGCACGCGCATGGGCCGAGTACCTCAGAATGAAGTGAAGCGTGCCGGGTGGGGGGACCCGGCACGCTCGCTTTACGGCCCGACCTTGATGCGCGGGGGAGACGCCGTCAATGTCGGCCGTCACAGGCTGCTAAGGCAGTTCCTCAGCTAGCCTTGAGCTGTACGGCGACGAAGCGGAGCACGTCGCCGGATTTCACGCGGAGCAGCACGGCCTTCCGGCCATCGCTCTTGGCCTTCTTGACGCCGGCCTCGACCTCAGTGGCGTTCGCGACCTTCTGGCCCTGGACCTCGAGGATCACGTCGCCGCTCTTGAGACCCTTGCCGGCGGCATCGGAACCCGACTTGACCTCGGAGATGGCGACGCCCTCGGCCGTCTCGCCGGGCTTTGCCGAAACCTGCGTCACGGAGAGCCCGAGCTGGTCGAGATCAGTAACGGTCGGTGTCGGCGTGGGCTGCTGAGGCTGCGGCGCCGGCTGCGAGTTGGCCGCGAGGTCGGGGTTGGCCGGGAACGTGCCGAGCTTGACCGGAACGATCTCGCTCTTGCCATAGCGCATGACCTCGATGCGGACGGTCGTGCCGGGGGCGAACTCGGCGACCTTGCGCGCAAGATCGCGGCTGTCGCGGATCGCAGTGCCGTCGACAGAGACGATGGCGTCACCAGCGCGGAGCTGAGAGGCTGCCGCCGGACCACCCGCGGTGACCTCGTTGACGAGCGCGCCGCGCGCCTGCTGCAGGCCGAGGCTCGCGGCCATGTCCTCGCTGACGTTCTCGATCTTCACGCCGAGCCAGCCGCGGCTGACGCTGCCCTTGGAGCGGAGCTGCGTGATGACCTCGTCAGCCGTCTTCGCGGGGATCGCGAAGGCAATACCGACGTTGCCGCCCGACGGGCTGTAGATCGCCGTGTTCACGCCGATAACTTCGCCGTCGAGATTGAAGGTCGGGCCGCCGGAGTTGCCGCGGTTCACCGCTGCGTCGATCTGAATGTAGTCATAGGGGCCGGAGCCGATGTCGCGGCCCGAGGCCGAGACGATGCCGGCCGTGACCGTGCCGCCGAGGCCGAAGGGATTGCCGACTGCGATGACCCAGTCGCCGACGCGCGCATCCTTGGTCGCAAAGCGCACGTACTCGAACTTCTTGTCGGACTTGATCTTCAGGAGCGCGACATCCGTGCGCGGATCCGAGCCGACGAGATCGGCGTCGTACTTGTTGTCGCGGTCGAAGCTCACCGTGATCTTCCCGGCGCCGTCGATCACGTGATTGTTGGTGACGACATAACCGTCAGCCGAGATCACGAAACCGGAACCCTGCGCGAGCGACGGGCGCGGCGTCGGGGCGTTCGGCGCGCCGCGATTGCCGAACTCGCGCGGCAGATTGCGGAAGAACTCGTTCAGCGGATGGTCATCGGGAAGGTCCGGCAGAACGCGGCCGCCCGGTGCGTTGGGCGCGCCCTGGCGCGGCATACGGCGCGAGGTCGCGGCGCCATCGTTCGTCACGTTGACGCTCACGACGGCGGGCTTAACCTTCTCGACGATGTCGGCAAAGCTCAGCGGCGCGCGGCCGAAGGGCGTCTGAATGGTCTGGGCAGCGTCGGTCCGCTGCTGGGCGAGGGCGCTGAAATGGGGGGCAGCAACCAGGGCGCCACCAAGCGTAGCGGCAACTGCCACTCCGGCGAGCGTACGCCTCGAAGCCCCGGACTTGACGGGTGCGAGCTTAAGCATGTTTTCCTCTCTCATCGTCGGCAGTGCTGGATATCGTGCCCAAGGAGATAAGTTGCTGCTCCTTACGGCGATCTTTCTGGCACATGAAACTTTGGTAATGTCCGGCCGGGAGCAGGCAGGGAAAGTGGCGGCAGTGACCCGGCAAACAGGGCGATGGCTGAGGGGTGCCCTTTGGGGGGTGGGGGCCGCTTTTTTCGGCCTTTTGTCGACAGGAACGGCATCCGCTGGCCCGCCGCGCACTGGCTCCGGCGAACCGGCGAGCATCGTCCAGCCCGTCGCCGTCTTCGGAAAGGACGATCGCACCGCACTCCCGGAACGCCTCGCGGCCGTCGCGTCGCGCATAGGCGTGCTCTTCAACAATCCCGCGCGGACCGTGTGCTCCGCCTTCTGCGTCGGCCCGTCGGTTATCGCGACCGCGGCCCATTGCGTGGCGGTGACATCGCCGCAAGGCAACCGCCTCCGGGCCTCCGACTTCTTCTTCGCCCGCGCCTATGATCGGGAGCGCGACTACGTCCGCATCGAGGGGTTCTCCGGCGGCTCAACGGCCCAGCACATCTACACCGGCGAGTTCCGCCTCCACGTGCGCCCACCGATCGACGCGGCGCGCGACTGGGCCCTGGTGCGCCTGGAGCGCCCGGTCTGCCGCAATGGCGGACTGCCGGTGCGGCCCGCGTCGAGCGACGACATTCTCGAGATGGCCAAGGCAGGGCGCCTCTTCAGCGTGTCCTACCACCGCGATCTGCCGAGCTGGACGCCGACCTATGCCGCGCCTTGCCATGCCGCGCGCGATTTCGGCGCCAGCACCTGGCAGGCCATCGCGCCGGACTTCGAAAGCCCAGACGAGATCGTGCTGCATACGTGCGACACGGGCGGCGCGTCCTCGGGCTCACCCATCCTCGCCGAGACACCCGACGGGCCGGTGGTCGTGGCGATCAACGTCGGCACGTACGTCCAGTCGCGCGTGATCATGCAGCAGGGCAAGGTCACGTCCCGCCAGCAGACCGAGACGATCGCCAACACGGCTGTCAACGCGCGCGTCTTTGCCGCCCAGATCGCAAATTTCGAGACGGCTACGATCCTGCGCGCGGGCAATCCCATCCGCCAGCTCCAGGAGCATCTGGCCGCACTCGGCTATTACGATGGGCGCGCTGACGGCGACTATGGTCCGCTGCTGAAGGCGGCGATCGTCACGTACGAGAAAGCCCGCGGGCTTCCACCGTCGGGGCTCGCGACGGCGCCCCTGCTCTCGCAGCTCGTGGCGGAGGCGACCTCCCGGCACCGGCCCACATCGGCGCCAATGCGCTGAACGTGGGGAGCCGCCGGTATCGGGGCATCCCCTGATACGCAGCCGGCAGGGGATTGCGTTCACTCAAAAATCACGCTCGCTTGACGGCCTGGCCCCATGGTCGCGATCATCACTTTCGGGATCGAGACGGAGCCCGTCCTCATGCTCCAGCGTCGTACAGGAATGCCCCTGCCTCCCCGCCCGTGGCGCCGGCGCCTGTGGCGCGTCCTGATGCCGGCCTTCCTCGCGCTCGGGTTCATGA
This sequence comes from Pseudomonadota bacterium, assembly GCA_023430315.1. GTDB lineage: Bacteria > Pseudomonadota > Alphaproteobacteria > Rhizobiales > Hyphomicrobiaceae. The sequence continues at coordinate 4,226 of JAEZAW010000163.1, forward strand.
GCTTCACCGCCCTCGCCGAACAGGCCGTCATCGATGCCTGCGCCAATGCGTTCGACCCGAGCGAGGTTGTCACCGGCTGTTCGGCGGTCATCGGCTCGGAGTGGGCGACGGACGAGCAACTCCGCCTCGCCTTCAACAACCGGGCGAATGCGCGCGCCGCCTTCGGCGAGATCGAGGCCGCCATCGACGACTATGGACGCGCGCTCGGCTATGACCCGCACTACGTCAACGCCCGCTACAACCGCGCCACCCTCTATCTGGACATCCAGCAGTACGACGCCGCGATCGCGGACTTCGACATCGTGCTCAAGCTCAAGCCCGACTGGACGGATGCGCTCAACAATCGCGCGCTGGCGCTGCTGAGCTCGAACCATCTCGATGCGGCAATCGAGGGCTTCACCGGCGTGATCGCGCTCGATCCGGCCTACGCCTATGCCTACAACAATCGCGGCGTCGCCTGGCGCCGCAAGAACGAACCGGTGCGTGCGCTTGCGGATTTCAGTTGGGCGATCAGGCTGCGTCCGAACTATGTGGGAGCCTTGAACAGCCGCGGCGAGCTGTACGTGCTGGCCGGCCGGTCCGCCGAGGCGGTCGCCGACTTCAACAGCGTTCTCGCGCTCGCACCCGACCATCCCGCCGCGAGTGCCAATCTGCGCACACTGCTCGGGGACCCATCGCTCCATTGGTAAGCACGCGATGTGCTGGCATCGACGTGCGGAGTGGTCTAAGGCAGGATGCATCGGCAAGTTCGATGGATCCAGCTCATGCCTCACACCACGAGATTGCCTTTCGTCGCGGGCTCGGCGCGCAAGGACTCATAC
>JAEZAW010000214.1 GCA_023430315.1 Pseudomonadota bacterium
CCGTCGTTCACGGCCTTGCGGATGCCGAGCGGGATCGAGATGAGGTAGGTCAGCAGCATCATCCACACGCCGAGCGAGATCGAGACGGGAAGCTTCTCCTTGATCAGCTGCAGAACGCTGATGTCGCGGAAGTAGCTCTTGCCGAAGTCGAACATGAGATAGCTCTTCATCATGATGAAGAAGCGCTCGTGCGCCGGCTTGTCGAAGCCGAACTGCCTCTCGAGTTGCTTGATGAACTCCGGATCGAGGCCCTGCGCACCGCGATAGCGCGACGACGTCGCCTCGCCGCCGCCACCACCTTGCTGCGCGGCGCCACCAGCACCCATGCCGTCGCCGCCACCACCGCCGATGCGCGCGGTTGCTGACGAGTCCGTGCCCGTAAGCTGTGCGATCACCCGCTCGACCGGTCCGCCCGGCGCGAACTGGATGATCGTGAAGCTGATCAGCATGATCCCGAACAAAGTCGGGATCATCAGCAGAATGCGCTTCAGGAGATAGGCGCCCATCGGGTTCGCGTCGCTTCCGTCAGTTCAGGCCTGCACTTGAAACGAACGGGCACGCCCGTCAGTTCGTCCTCAGCTTGGCAGCTTTTTCAGCATCGTACCACCAGGTATCCGGCGCACCGCGGCTATACTTGGGTTTGATCGGCGGGTACGAGAACTTGTCCCAGTGCGCGATGTTGTGCTCCGCCTTGTACCACTGCGGCACCCAGTAATTGCCGGCACGCAGAACGCGATCGATCGCCCGCGTCGCCGTCGTCAACTCCTTCCGGCTCTTGGCCGCGACCACCTTTTCTATCAAGGCATCGATGACCGGATCCTTGATGCCGGCGTGGTTTCGGCTTCCCTCGACGTTGGCATTCTCGCTTCCCCAGTAGTTGCGCATTTCGACACCGGGCGTGTGGCTCATGACAAAGCGAGTGGTCACGACGTCGTAGTCGAAGGCCTTCACGCGCCGCTGGTATTGCGCGCTGTCGACGCGGCGGATGTTCGCGCCGACACCGATGGCCTGAAGATTCTTGATATACGGCGCGATCACGCGGTCGAATGTCGGTTCGAATGTCAGGAACTCGATATCGAGCACCTCACCTGAGGCGCATATGCGGACGCGGTCCTTATTGAGCTTGCAACCCGCCTCATCGAGAAGGCGCGCGGCCTCGCGCAGCAGGTTGCGGTCCGTGCCGGAGCCGTCCGAAACCGGCGAGGTATAGGGCTCTTCGAAGACCGCCTTCGGCAGCTTGGCCCGAAACGGCTCGAGAAGCGCAAGTTCCTCGGGTGAGGGCTTGCCCACGGCCTTCATCTCGGAATTCTCGAAGTAGCTGTTGGTCCGCTTGTAGAGGCCATAGAAGACGTTCTTGTTGGTGAACTCGAAGTCGAAAGCGTAGTCGAGGGCCTTGCGAACGCGGGCATCAGCAAACTTTGCCCGTCGCGTATTGAAGAAAAAGCCCTGCGCGCCCGAGGGCGTCTCATCCCGCAGCGTGAGACGCTTGATGCGACCATCCTTGACGGGCGGCACATCATACGCCGTTGCCCAATCGCGCGCCGTGAACTCCTCGCGGAAATCGAAGGTCCCCGACTTCAGACCCTCGAGCTCGGCTGTGCGATCACGATAGTACTCAAAGCGAATCTCATCGAAGTTGTTGGTACCGACATTGACCGGCAGATCTTTGGCCCAATAGTCCGCGCGGCGCTTGTACGTAACCTGCGCGCCAGGGCGGAAGTCCCCGATGACATAGGCGCCTGATCCAACGGGCGGCTCGAGCGTCGTCTGATCGAACTCGCGGGTCGCGTAGTAGGCCTTCGAGAGTATGGGCAAGCCGGCGACAGTCATAGGCAGATCGCGTGTGAGCTCGCCGGTGAAAGTGAAGCGCACGGTATGCGCGTCGAGTGCTTCGGCCTTCGCCACATCGCGCATCATGATGCGGAAGTTCGGGTGGCCCTTCGATTTCAGGGTATCGAAGCTGAAGACCACATCCTCCGCCGTAACTGGTGTGCCATTCGAGAATTTGGCTTCGGGCCTCATGCGGAATGTAACGGACTTGCCATCCTTGGCGACGGCCGCGTCCTTGGCAATGAGGCCATACACGGCATCAAGCTCGTCACCCGAGCCCGTCATGAGCGAGTCGAAAAGCAGCGTAAGACCGGTCGCCGCGTCGCCCTTCAGAATGAACGGATTGAAGCTGTCGAACGTGCTGAGCGGCCCGCCATTGGTCGAGAAGCGGCCGCCCTTCGGCGCATTCGGATTGACGTAGTCGAAATGCTTGAAGTCGGCGGGATACTTGAGATCGCCGAACGTCGACAAACCATGACGGAATTCAAGCTCCTGAGCGGCCAGCGACATCGATCCGCCAGAGAGGGCAAGTGCGGCGATGCCGACCACGAAGCACTTCCGGGAAAGCCAGCGCGTCATCATTTCATCCTCTCATGATCCGCTCTTCCAGCGATATCGGGTCAAAAACCCATTATCTGCGAATATTGCCATTACCGCCGACGAGCGTCGGCGAGCCGGGCCGCGGCGGCCTTATCGTGCCACCATACCTGCAGAAAACGCGACGTTGCCTGGGCCTGTGTCGGCATGCGCGCGGGTCCGCTGAACATGTCCCACATGGCAATGCGATCCTTTGGAACATACCACTGCGGAACGAGATAATGGTTCCACAGCAGAATGCGATCGAGTGCGCGCGAGGCAGCGATCAGCTCGGCACGGTCCTTGGCGAAAATCAACTTCTCGATGATCTTATCGATCGCAGGATTCTTGATGCCGATCACATTGCGGCTACCTTCGCTGTCGGCGGCCGCCGAACCCCAGTAGTCACGCTGCTCGTTGCCGGGCGTAACCGTCTGGCGGAAGCCCGCAACGACGATATCGAAATCGAACGTGCTGAGACGTCGGCGATACTGAGCACTGTCGACGATACGGATCGATGCCTTGATGCCGAGCCGGCCGAGGGCGGCGATATAGGGCTGGACAAGGCGCTCGAACTCCGGCGAGACGATCAGGAACTCGGCCGTGAACGGCTCGCCGTAGTGATTGCGCAGCGCACCTTCGTGCTGTTTCCAGCCCGCCGCTGTGAGGAGCCGTGCCGCCTCCGCCATATGCCGACGCGCCTGATCCGGACCGCTGTTGACCGGGTTGGTGTAGATCGACGTGAAGACCTCCGTCGGCACCAGATCGCGCACGCTTTCCAAGAGCTCGAGCTCGCGGCCCTCCGGCAGGCCCTTTGCCTTGAGCTCCGAGTTCTCGAAGTAGCTGCCGACACGCGTGTACTGATCGAAAAGAATGTTCTTGCTCGCCCACTCGAAATCGAAGGCGAGATTGAAGGCGCGGCGCACGCGCCAATCCTGAAACTGCGGCCGGCGGAGGTTGAAGGCGAAGCCCTGCATGGGCGTCACCAGATCGTTCGACCATTCATCGCGCTTCACGAGACCGCGGCGTAGGGCATCGAAGTCATAGCCCATGGCCCAGGACTTGGCGCTGCTCTCCGCCCAGAAATCGAGCTCTCCCGCCTTGAAGGCCTCGAATGCAGGAACGGCATCGCGGAAGTATTCGAAGCGCACCTCGCCGAAATTCCACTGGCCCCGCGCCACCGGAAGATCGCGCGCCCACCAGTCGTCGACGCGCTCGTAGGTGATGGAGCGGCCCATGTCCGCGTTCTTGATGCGATACGGTCCCGAGCCGAGTGGGATCTCGCTCGTGCCGCGAGCGATGTCGCGCGTCTCGCCGTTCGCGTCCTTGCCTTCCCAGTAATGCTTCGCGAGCACCGGGAGGCTACCGACGATGATGGGCAGCTCGCGGTTGCCCTTGACGTCGAACTCGAAGGTCACGGTCCGCTCGCCCGTGACCACGGCGCGGGCGACATTCTTGAAATAGATCTGATAGCGCGGGCTCGACTTCTTGAGGACCGTCAGGGAGAAGACGACGTCTTCTGGCGTGATGGGGCGTCCGTCGTGGAAGCGCGCCTCCGGCCGGATGCCGAAACTCGCCGAGCTGAAATCAGGTGCGTGCGAAATCCATTCGGCGACGAGACCGTATTCCGTCGCGGGCTCGTCGAGGCTCTCCACCATCAGCGTATCGTGAATCACATTGGACCAGACGGCAGGCAGGCCCTTCTGCGCGAACGGATTGAGCGAATCGTATGTGCCGGTGGGAGCGCGGAGGCGTACGCGTCCACCCTTCGGCGCCGCGGGATCGATCCAATCGAAATGCTTGAAGTCGGCGCCGTACCTTGGCGCACCGAGCAGCGAGATCGCGTGGTGGCGCGGGGCTGTCGGATCGCAGATGCCCACGCTGGGCAACGCAACGATACCGGCGGCAAGCCCTAGCACCGCTGCGAAACAACCAAAAATGCGGTCCCCCAGGGCTCCGCTCACGCCATTCCGCCCCATAGATCAGACCTCATTTTACGCGCCACGGGCGGACGGAGGCGCCGGGCCCGCCCAGACTATCTGGACGACCTGAAAATGAGAACCCTGGGGCCTTCTGCCAAGTTAACAATCGTCCATCCACAACCGATGCGCGAGATCGCCAGCTCTGCTGCGGCGTCGGCGTGCGCCCGGAAGGGTATGGCTCGGAACCGAACCCACCTAGTTGGGCAGCGCCACCGGCGCATCCGAGGCCGTGCGCAGATATGCGAGCAGATCGGCCAGCTCGGCGTTGTCGCTCACGCCCGGAAAGGCCATGCGATTGCCGGGAATGGCCTGCCGCGGACTATGCAGGTAGGCAGCGAGGTGCGCCCAGTCCCACGTGCCACCCTTTTCCTTCATCGCAGGCGAATAATTGAATCCCTCGTGCTTGCCGACCTCGCGCCCGACAATGCCAAAGAGATTGGGGCCGGTGCCGTTCTTGCCGCCCTTGTCAACCGTATGGCAGGACACGCACTTCTTGAAGGAGTCGCGGCCGCCGTCGGCGCTGGCCTTGGCGAGCAGCGGCTGTATTTCCTTGGCGAAATCGAATGCCGCTGCTGCAGCGGCCGGCGCACCGGCAGGTCCGCCCTTCGGCACGGGTAGCGTGTAGCCGGCAATCTCGACCTTGCGCGGCTTGTCCACGAGCTCGAGGAACGTCCGGCCCCCGAAGATGATGAGCAGCGCCGCAAGCACCGCACCGGCAATTTTGTTGAACTCGAAAGCGTTCATTTTCGTCGCGCTGCCCCATCGTTCCCGGCGTGCGGCCGGGGTCCGGCCCCTTTCGAACGGGCGCCAATATAGGC
>JAEZAW010000336.1 GCA_023430315.1 Pseudomonadota bacterium
ACCAGGATCGCGCCGTCCATCTGCGCAGCACCCGTGATCATGTTCTTCACGTAGTCGGCGTGGCCGGGGCAGTCGACGTGTGCATAGTGACGGTTCGGCGTCGCATACTCCACGTGGCTCGTCGCGATCGTCAGGATCTTCGTCGGGTCGCGACGGCCCTGGCTCTCAGACGCCTTCGCAACTTCGTCGTACGCAACAGCTGTCGCTGTCCAACCCTTGTCCGCCGAAACCTTCGTCAGCGCAGCCGTCAACGTCGTCTTGCCGTGGTCTACGTGACCGATCGTTCCAACGTTGCAGTGCGGCTTCGTCCGCTCAAACTTCTGCTTGGCCATTACGAGCTGTCCTGAGATCTAACTGGAGCCGAATTTACCGGCTTCTTGCCGGATGGAGCATTGCTGGCCAAGCCCATAGAGCGGCTGGCCTATTTCCGCAAGTGCCATTTCCGAAAGTACCGGATGTGCACTGCTCCAGGTAAGCAGCGATGCACCATTTCTCAAGATCCAGCGCCGCGCCGACACGCGCAGGCTACTTGGCGCAGCAGCCAGGAATGGACCTGCTCCACGTAGGCGACCATCAACCGGTCCTCGAGGTCGGGCAAGGCCTGGTCAACCAGCACGCCCACCGAGCCACTGCCCGCCCCAGCCGCAGTGCCCCTGTCCATACGGGCGAGCACGGCGCGGGGAGTTGACGCCCATGGCGTTGGCGCCGATGCCGAAGGGACCGCGATTCTCAGAAGTGTCCTGAAAACTGGCCCGCTTGGGACGCGCCGATGGGCCGGGCTGCAGCCTGGCGCTCGGCGAACTCCCGCCAGACGCGCGGCCAACTGATATTGGCATCCGGCTTGAGCGCGATTTCGACCCGGTCGATCCGGATCTTCGCCATGTCCTGGGACGACAGCGAATTAGTCACCGTCGCGCAGCCGCCCACCAGCACAATTGCCAGCGATATCAGACCCAAAGCATGCTCGCCCCATTTCCCCTGCGCTACCTTACGCGGGCGCCCGGAACGGCAATGCGCCAGGGGACGCCACACTCCCAGGAAAACTTCTGGCCCCGGGAGATTTCGGGCCCTCAAACAGCGACGGATTATGCGAGGGCCGGACGTTACTGCCATGAACCCGCCCAGCTTGTCGTTTTGGGTGGGCCGAGGAGAAACGGAAGGGGAGTTTCCTCGCATGCGCAAACTCGTCGCTGCCGTCATGGCATTCGCGGCTATGGGTGTCGCGGCAGCACACGCCGCGCCAGGCTTTTCAACCGCGAACGTCAATATCCGAACCGGTCCGGACACTGAATTTCCGAGCGTGGGCGTCATTCCCGAAGGCTCGCCGATAAACATCCGGGGCTGCCTGCGAGATGAATCGTGGTGCGATGTCATCTGGGACGGCAATCGCGGCTGGGTATTCAGCGAGTATCTCGCGTTCGACCAGCGTGGCGAGTATGTGCCGCTGCCGGACATTGGACTGTCGGCCGTCGGACTGCCGGTGGTGGCCTTCGTCGCTTCCGACTACTGGCGCCGCCACTACGTCGGACGCCCCTGGTACAGGGATCGCGACCGCTGGATCGTCTACAAGGCGCGCCCGCGCGTGGGCTGGCGTCCCCCGCCCCCGGGACCGCGTCAGCGTGGCTGGTGGCGCAACAGCTATGCCGCGCCTCCCGGCATGCGTCCGCCGCCGAATCGTGGCTGGAAGCGTCCGCCGCGGTTCGATCGCGATCACGGTCCGCGCCGCTAAGGCCCGCTTGATCAACCCGCCCGGATGATGGTTTCCATCATCCGGGCGTTTTCATTTGCGCACCGGTTTGCGCGTACGCTCGTGTGGCAGAGCGGCGCCCGCGCGAGATGCCCGCCTGTACTGCAGCCGCTCGCCAAGCGTACGATTGCAGACCTCGCGCCATTTCGCCCTGGTCATGTTCGTCGCCTTGTCCCAGAGCTCCACGCAGCGCTTCATCTCCTGATCCATCTCGGCAGCGAAACTGAGCTCCTTGGTCTCAGGCCGAGCGCTTTCCTTCTTGGCCGGCTCGGCCGCCATCACCGCGACCGACAGCAATGGCAGCAGAGCAATCACGCCTAGACTTCGCATTGTCATATCCGCTTTTCTCCGATATTGACCCGAAACAACGGCAGACAATGCCTCGCGTTCCTACCTCGAAATGACTAGTCCAAGCTCAGCGCCAACATTTTGGTACTCGATCACGCGCGTCTCCAAGAAGTTCTTTTCCTTCTTGATGTCCATCGCCTCCGACATCCAGGGGAACGGATTCTCCGTCTCCTTGAACACGGACGCCAAACCGAGCTGCGCGCGGCGACGGTTGGCACAGTGCCGCGTTGAGACCGAGCAAAGATGGTCGGCATCGCCGAGCAGTACCAGTACATCCTGCGGGACGAGAGCATCCACCTGAACTTCGGCATCGACGTGATCAACCAGATCAAGGTCGAGAACCCGCACCTCTGGACCAAGGCTTTCGAGGAGGAAGTGCGCGGGATGCTGCGTGACGCAGCGGAGCTCGAAGCTGCCTATGGCCGCGATACCATGCCAAGAGGATTTCTCGGCCTCAACGCGGCGCTGTGCGAAAGCTACATGCACTTCATCGCCGATCGCCGTTGCGCCCAGCTCGGCCTTGCGCCCGTCTTCAAGGAAACGGAGAACCCGTTCCCGTGGATGTCGGAGGCCATGGATCTCAAGAAGGAGAAGAATTTCTTCGAGACTCGCGTCATCGAATACCAGAACGGTGGCGTGCTCAGCTGGGAGTGAGAGACTTGGGCGAGCGTCCGGGATGCTCGCCCATCAAGCCCGCTCGACAGCTTCCGGGCTCTCTGCTAAACGAAATGTGCCGACGGTCCCCGCGAGGGGATAACAGGGAATTCGGTGCGCAGGCTCTGCCTGCTAGTCCGAAGCTGCCCCCGCAACTGTAAGCGGTGAAGGGCGCTCAAAGATGCCACTGGGGTTATCGATCCCGGGAAGGCGAGCGCCTCACGCCCGCGAGCCAGGAGACCTACCGCCGGATTGAACCCCATGGAAGCCGGTCGGGGTGCATCGGCGGAGGTAGAGAGATGGCCACGACAGAGTCGGCATTATCGCGTCCCTGCGGCGCAAGACTTCAGCTCGCCAAAAATCCCGTGCGCGCCGCCCGCGGCTAAGCCATGGCAGCGCCGCGACTGATGTCGCGGCCCGATCGTTCGCCATCAGGCTGGACGCGTTCGTACGCGGCGCATGAACTCGCGGACTACACCGATGCGCGCGAGTTCTTCAGCACGCAGCAGCGCGATAGCCAGCTGATCGATCCGGGTCGCCTGATCGAATCCGTCTTTCTCGGCGTCCAGCCCGAGGAGGACGAAGAAGCTGTGCTCATTGCCTGGCTTACCGTGCTTCCGAAGAACGCCGATGCGCCTTCGGCGGCCGCGCACCTCGCACGTCATCTCGACCAACAGCTTTCGGAGCAGCCGTCGAACTTCCAGCGCCGGCTGCTCGATCTGCTTGTCCACGTCGCCGCGCACAGGCGGACGAACGATCGCTCCTGACATCTGATCTCCAGCAAGAGGTAAGGCTATGACCAAAGCAGCAAACCTAGGTTTTCCCCGCATCGGCGGGAAGCGCGAGCTGAAGAAAGCGACCGAGGCTTATTGGAAAGGCTTGATCGACGCGTCGGCCCTTCTCGCCGCTGGCGCGGAGCTGCGCGCGCGACACTGGCAGCTGCAGCGCGATGCCGGCATCGACATCATCCCGTCGAACGATTTCTCATTTTACGACCAGATGCTCGATATGACCGCAACTGTGGGTGCTGTGCCGCCGCGGTTTCAGGCTAGTGCCGAGGCGCCACCCACGCATCCGAATGGCAGTGCGCGTGAAGCCATGGAGGCGGCGGCGGGCGGCCAGGGGCACGCCGCGCTCGATATCTACTTTGCCATGGCGCGCGGCTCCAACGCTGCACCAGCAATGGAGATGACCAAGTGGTTCGACACCAACTACCACTACATCGTGCCCGAGTTCTACGATGGCCAAAGTTTTGAGCTGACGTCGCGGAAAGCCGTCGACGAGTTCAAGGAGGCCAAGGCGCTCGGTATCCATACGCGCCCTGTCTTGATCGGGCCCGTCACGTATCTCGTGCTGGGCAAAGCCAAGAGCGAAGGGCTCGATCCGCTCTCCCTGCTGGATGCCCTGTTACCCGTTTATGCCAAACTGCTGGCCGAGTTGAAGGCGGCGGGTGCCGACTGGGTACAGATGGATGAGCCGATCCTCGCGCTCGATCTCTCGCAGCCGCAGCGCAGGGCGTTAAGGCTTGCCTATAAGCATCTTGCTTCGCACGCGCCGAAAATTATGCTCGCGAGCTACTTTGCCGGACTGCTCGACAACATGGCGGTCGCTGCGGATCTGCCAGTCGCCGGGCACCATCTCGACTTGGTCCGCGCACCTGCAGAAATCGAGCGCGCGATCAAAGCGCTACCGGCAGATCGTATCCTCTCGCTCGGTGTGGTTGATGGCCGCAATATCTGGCGGGCAGACCTATCGAAGGCCCTCGGCTTGGTGGAGAAGGCCGTTGGTGCGCGTGGCGCGGATTCTGTCGAGATCGCGCCTTCATGCTCGCTTATTCACAGCCCGGTCGATCTGGACGGCGAGACGAAGCTCGACACCGAACTCAAATCGTGGCTCGCGTTCTCGAAGCAGAAGCTGACTGAAGTGCGCGCGCTGACGACTGCCGCAGCGAGCGGCAAGAAAGCCGCTGCAGACGCCTTTACTGCGAGCGACGCTGCGGCGGCGTCACGCTCATCCTCCGCGCGTATCCACAATCCCGCCGTGTCGCAGCGGCTGGCCGGTGTATCGGAAGATGATCTGAAGCGTAGAAGCTCGTTCGACGCACGCCGCACGAAGCAGCGCGCGGCTTTCGCGCTGCCCTCGTTCCCGACGACGACCATTGGGTCGTTCCCGCAAACCGAGGAAGTGCGCAAGGCACGGGCCGCGCACAAGCGCGGCGAGCTGAGCGACGCGGCATACAACGACTTCCTGCGCAAGGAGACCGAGAAGGCGGTGCGCATTCAGGAGGATCTTGATATCGACGTGCTCGTGCACGGCGAGTTCGAGCGCAATGACATGGTCGAGTACTTTGGTGAGCAGCTCTCCGGCTTCACCTTCACGCAGAACGGCTGGGTGCAGTCCTATGGCTCACGCTATGTGAAGCCGCCGGTGATCTTCGGCGATGTCTCACGTCCGAAGCCCATGACGGTCGAATGGTCGGCCTATGCACAGTCTCTGACCAAGCGCCCGATGAAGGGAATGCTGACTGGTCCCGTGACCATTCTGCAGTGGTCCTTCGTGCGCGACGACCAGCCGCGTTCCGCCACCTGTCA
>JAEZAW010000380.1 GCA_023430315.1 Pseudomonadota bacterium
GTCGTGCGGCGCTCGAACAGCTTGCCGCCGACCGCGCGCTCCAGCGCGTCGATGCGACGCCCGACGGTGGCGTGATCGATTCCCAGTCGCCGGCCTGCACCCAGGAGCTGACCCGAGCGGGCAACCGCGAGGAACACCCTGAGATGATCCCAATCCAGGGACATCGATCACCTATTACGCCTATGCACGCACATCGAATGCTCCCTTCTAGGCGTTGCTGTGCGGGAACGCCAGTCTCATGCTTTGGCCGCGCGAGAACATTCGGAGGGACATTGCCATGATCCAGTTCGGCCATTTCATCGACGGCAAGCACGTTCCCGGTACATCCGGGCGGCAGAGCGATGTGTTCCAGCCCTTTGATGGCACGGTGCGCGCGCAGGTGGCGCTGGCGAACAATGCGGAGGTGAGGGCCGCCGTCGAAGCCGCAAAGAAGGCGCAGCCGGCGTGGGCCGCGACCAATCCGCAGCGCCGCGCGCGCGTGCTGATGAAGTTCCTGGAGCTGGTCGCCAGGCATAACGACGAACTCGCCGACATTCTGGCTCGCGAGCATGGCAAGACCGTCGCCGATGCCAAGGGCGACATCCTGCGCGGTGTCGAGGTCGTCGAGTTCTCGCTTGGTGTGCCGCATCTGATGAAAGGTGAATTCACGGACGGCGCAGGGCCAGGCATCGACATCTATTCCATGCGCCAGCCGCTCGGCGTGGTGGCGGGCATCACGCCATTCAATTTCCCGGCCATGATCCCGCTGTGGAAGGCAGGCCCGGCCATCGCCTGCGGTAATGCCTTCATCCTCAAGCCGTCAGAGCGCGATCCGGGCGTACCGATGCGCCTCGCCGAGCTTTTCATGGAGGCGGGGCTGCCGGCCGGCATCTTCAATGTCGTCAACGGCGACAAGCAGGCAGTTGACGCGATTCTCGACGACGCGGACATCTCGGCCGTGGGCTTCGTCGGCTCGACGCCCATTGCCAAGTACATCTACGCGCGTGGCACCGCGAATGGTAAGCGCGTGCAATGCTTCGGCGGCGCCAAGAACCACATGGTGATCATGCCGGACGCGGACATGGAGCAGGCGGTGGATGCGCTGATCGGCGCCGGATATGGCTCGGCCGGCGAGCGCTGCATGGCGGTGTCGGTGGCCGTGCCTGTGGGTGAAGGTACGGCAAGCGAACTGATGAAGCGCCTCGTCCCCCGCGTCGAGCAGCTCAAGATCGGGCCCTCCACGGATGCGAGTGCCGACTACGGCCCGCTCGTCACCAGGGCACATCTCGACAAGGTGCTCTCCTACATCGACATCGGCATCGATGAAGGCGCAAAGCTCGTTGTCGATGGGCGTGGTTTCAAGATGCAGGGTTTCGAAAAGGGGTTCTATCTCGGCGGTTGCCTGTTCGACGAGGTTAAGCCCGACATGCGCATCTATAAGGAGGAGATCTTTGGGCCGGTTCTCTCTGTGGTTCGCGCGGCGAAGTACGACGAGGCGCTGCGACTGTGCAACGAGCACGAGTACGGCAACGGCGTCGCGATTTTCACTCGTGATGGCGACGCGGCGCGCGACTTCGCTTCCAAGGTGCAGGTCGGCATGGTCGGCATCAATGTCCCGATCCCGGTGCCGCTCGCCTATTACACGTTCGGCGGCTGGAAGAGCTCGGCGTTCGGCGACCTCAACCAGCACGGACCCGACGCAATACGCTTCTATACGAAGACCAAGACTGTCACGTCGCGCTGGCCGTCCGGCGTGAAGGAAGGCGCGAGCTTCGTCATTCCGACGATGGCGTAAGAAAGTACCGGCGCGCCGCTACTTTGTCGCGACGATGCGGCGAAGCACGTGCGGTGCGCCGGTCATGAATTGGTGCGTGGCATCGGCGATGATGTCATCGAGCTTTTCAGGCACGGGGGTGCCGTACACGAATTTGCGGATCGCGATGTAGAAGATGCGCCCGTGCAGGCCCCAGAACAGCTCTCTTTCGCGCTCCGTGATCGGCGCGCGAGACGGAGCCGGAAGGTCCAGCTCCTTGCGCGCCTCGATCACGGCCGGGACGATGATCTTTTCCGATACGATGGCGAGATATCTGTTCGTGATGTCGAACGATTTCATGCCGGAGAACACGAAGATGCGGACCCAGTCGTGGTCGAAGATGCGCTCCGCATACTCAAGATAGAATTGCGTGAGGCGGGTCTCGAGTGGGCGTGACCTGTCCTTGATCAGCGCTGCCCAGTGGTCCTGCCAGCGGCTCAGATACACGTGCTCGTAGACGCGCTCGATGAGTGCTTCCTTGCTCGGAAAATGCCTGTAGATGGCCGAGTGTGTAATGCCGATGCGCTTGGCAAGCTCACGCGTCTGCCCCTCGAAGCCGTGCTCGGCGAAGAAGCGGATCGCCGCCTCCAAGATGACCTTCTCCCGATCTGCCGCGCGCAGATTTTTTCTTTTGGCGACAGGCTTTTTGGGGGCCTGCCCACTCCGGCTCGCAGTCTTGGTCCGCATTCCCGAACGATTCCTCCCGCACCGCTTTTCGCACTCTTCGCCATAGGCCTGCAAACAGGAAAAGAGACCATTTGGTCATTTTGCATTGACAAGCCTAATCGCCGCCGTCATTTTGAGACCAATTGGTCACAAACGAAAAGGCGCGCTGCAACGGCGTGGTTCCCCGGGAGGAACGGTGAAGGCTCGCGCATTCGACTACGTGAGGGTGGGCTCGATCGACGATGCGCTCGCGGCATACGCGCGCGCATCCGGTGATTGCTGCTATCTCGCGGGCGGGCAAAGCCTCGTTCCCTCCCTCTCTCTGCGATTGCAGGCGCCCCAGCTTCTTATCGACATCTCCCGTATCGAGCAGATGCACGGTATCGCGCTGGTCGACGGAATGTTGCGCATCGGCGCGCTGACGCGCCACGCCGAGATGCTGACGTCGCCCGATATCGCGCGCCATGCTCCGCTGCTGCGGCTCGCCGCGCCGCACGTCGCGCATCCTGCGATCCGCAACAAGGGTACGATCGGCGGCAGCATCGCGCTTGCAGATCCGGCGGCCGAGTTTCCGGCCGTAGTGCTCGCGCTCGATGCCGAGCTCGAGATTGCCGGGCCCAATGGCCTGCGCCGCACCAAGGCGGATGGCTTCTTCAAGGGGATTTACGAAACGGGGCTGGAGCCGGGTGAGATTCTTACGGCCGTTCTCGTGCCGCCGTTCGGAGCGCGCGAGCGCTGTGCCTTCGACGAGTTGGCCCGGCGGCGAGGCGACTACGCTCTGGTCGGTGCTGCGATTCAGGGCACATTTTCCGGAGATGAGGTCGAGTCCGTCAGGATCGCATTCCTGTCGGCTGGTCCCGCACAACTTCGGGCGCGCAACGCCGAGGCGGCCGTGACCGGGCGCAGCCTTTTGCCGGAGGTCATCTCCAGCGCCCAGGCTGCTTTGGAGCTAGACCTCGATCCGACGGAGGACGAGCAGACGACTGCGTCCATGCGTCTTCAACTGGCGCGCGTACTGCTCGGGCGCCTGCTCGGGCAGCTCGGCCGTCAGGCACGAAATGGGGGGGCGCGCGAATGAGCGATCTCGTTCCCATCTCGCTGACTGTGAACGGCAAGGTCGTTCGCGCCTCTGTCGAGCCGCGCACGTCGCTCGCTGATTTCCTGCGCAATGACCTGAGCCTCCCCGGCACACATCTCGGATGCGAGATGGGCGTTTGTGGTGCGTGCCTCGTTTTGCTGGAGGATCGGGCCGTCCACTCGTGCCTGATGTACGCCGTGCAGGCGGATGGCCTCAACGTCGAGACGGTCGAGGGCCTGTCGGAGCGACGTGCCATCGCCGATATCCAGGATGCCTTCCACGAGCGGAACGCACTGCAATGTGGGTTCTGTACACCCGGCGTGCTGGTGACAGCCCACGAGCTCTTGGCCAAGGGCACGTGTCCGAGCCGGGAAGAGATCCGCGACGCGCTGTCCGGCAACTACTGCCGCTGCACGGGCTACGAGGCGATCGTCGATGCCATCGATCGCACGGCGCGCGGCCGGGCGGAGAAAATGGCGCCCTCCGGCCCCACCGAGCATCACCACGACGCGGAGGAGACCGCATCGTGAGCGCGCCACTCCATACGCTCGACAGTCCCACCGCCTTGATCGGCCGTTCCGTCACGCGGCCCAATGCCAAGCGGCTCCTTGCCGGACGTGGACGCTACGTCACTGACATGCAGCTTCCACGCATGCTGCATGTCGCCTTCGTTCGCAGTCCATACGCTCACGCGCGTATCGTCTCCATCAATGCGACCGAGGCAACGGCAATGCCGGGCGTCGCGCTCGTGGCGACGGGCGAAGATCTGGCCAAGCTGTGCAAACCTTGGATCGGTACGCTCGATCATTTCGCGGGCATGAAGTCGTCGCCGCAGCTTCCTCTGGCAGTGGGTAAGGTCGTTTGGGCCGGACAGGCAGTCGTTGCGGTCGTGGCGGAAACGCGGGCTCAGGCCGAAGATGCCGCCGAGCTTGTCGCAATCGAGTTCGATGAGCTGGAGGCCGTGACGGATATCGACGCCGCGCGCGTCCATGGCACGACGCTCGTCAATCCGGAGCTTGGCAGCAACGTCGCCTTCCATACGCGGATCGAGTCCGGCAACGTCGGCGAGGCGCTCCAGACGGCGGCAGCCATTGTCGATGAAACCTACCTGTTCGGCCGCCACACTGCTGTGACGCTGGAACCGCGCGCGATCATCGCCGATTACGATCCGGTCGAGGAGCGCCTGACTGTCCATCACGCCACCCAGACGCCCTACCAGTTTCAGGACCTCTACAGCCGTCACTACGGCTTGCGCGAAGCGCGCGTGCGTGTGGTCGCGCCCGACATTGGTGGCTCATTCGGCATGAAGCTGCATGTCTATCACGAGGACATGGCAGTAGTTGGCCTGAGCTTGATGCTTGGGCGCCCCGTGAAGTTCGTTGCCGATCGGATGGAGTCATTCGTCTCCGACATTCATGCGCGCGACCATCGCGTGAAGGCGCGCATGGCGGTCGATGCGGACGGCGTGATCAGCGCGATCGAGGTGGACGATGTCACGGCGATTGGCGCCTTTTCGACCTATCCGCGCACGAGCGTCGTCGAAGGCAACCAGGTCATACGCCTGATCGGAGCGCCCTACCGCTGCCGGAACTATCGCGCCGATCTCGACGTCGTGTTCCAAAACAAGGTGCAGACGAGCCAGTACCGCGCCGTCGGGCATCCGATCGCATTCGCGGTGACGGAAGCGCTGGTCGATGCGGCGGCGCGCAAGCTCGGCCTCGATCCCTTCGAGATCCGTCGGCGCAACATCGTCACGCAGGACATGTACCCCTACACTTCGCCGACGGGATACAAGTTCGAACGGCTCTCACACGAGGCCTGCCTCGACAAACTACATGCACTGATGGACTACCCACGCTTGCGGCGCGAGCAGGCGGAGCTGCGGCAGCGCGGGATCCACCGCGGCATCGGCATCGGCATGTTCGTGGAGATCACCAACCCTTCACCCGCTTTCTATGGTGTCGGTGGCGCGCGTATCTCCGCGCAGGATGGCGCGGTGTTGAAGATTACCCCGTCCGGCGAAGTCCACTGCCTCATCAGTGTGGGTGAGCACGGTCAGGGAACGGAGACCATCATCGGCCAGATTGTGGCCGATCAGCTCGGCGTCGATTTCGCTGCTGTGCGCGTCTTCACCGGCGACACGGATGTCACACCGCACGGTGGCGCCAACTGGGCATGCCGCGGTGCCGGTATTGGCGGCGAAACCGCTCTCCAGGCTGCGCGCGCACTGAAGCGCAACGTGCTGCATGTGGCTGCCGCCATCCTTCAGGCCAAGATCGAGGATCTCGACATGCGGTTGGGCGAGATCGTCGACGCAGCGACCGGAGACCCGCGCATCTCGCTCGCCGAAATCGCGCGCATCTCCTACTTCCGTTCCGATACGTTGCCGAACAATGTCAATCCGCAGCTGTCGATCGCGCACCACTACGCACCCAAGGGCTATCCGTTCGCCTTCACCAATGGCGTTCAGGCCTGCCACGTCGAGGTCGATGTCGAGACCGGCTTCGTCAAGATCCTCAAGGTGTGGGTGGTCGAGGACTGCGGGCGCATTATCAATCCCATGCTCGTCGAGGAGCAGGTGCGCGGCGGCGTTGTGCAGGGTTTGGGTGCCGCCTTCTTCGAGGAATGCAGCTACAGCGACACTGGCCAGCTCCAGAATGGATCGCTCGCCGATTACCTTGTGCCGATGGCGTGCGAGATGCCCGACATCGAGATCGCGCATATCGAGACGCCGACGCTGGACACGGAGCTCGGCGCCAAAGGCTGCGGTGAAGCGGGCACAGCAGCGGCTTCAGCGGCGGCCATGAATGCCGTCAACGATGCCATCGCGCCACTCGGCGCTTCGATCTCGCAAATACCCATGACGCCACAACGCCTTCTGCGCGCGCTTGGGCACGCGTGACACGTGGAATGCAGAAAATTTGGATAACCAAGGGAGGAAGACATGAAAGACAAGCAGAACAAGTCGATCTCGCTTAACCGTCGGCAGGTCGTTGGTGGCATCGGGTTCGGTGCGGCCGCATCAATCCTCGGGATGCCCTATATCGCTCGCGCGCAGAGCGAGACGATCCGCATTGGTTTCCCGACGCCGCTAACAGGCCCATTCGGTGCCGAAGCGCGCGATCAGGTGAAGAGCGCCGAGCTGGCGATCAAGCAATTCAACGAGGCTGGTGGGCTCGGCGGCCGCAAGGCCGAACTTCTGGTGCGCGACGACAAGCTCAATGCCGGCGAGGCCGCGACCCGCACACTCGAACTCATCGAAAAGGACAAGGTGCACGCCGTGGTCGGCGCGCTGTCGAGCGCCGTGCAACTCGCGGTGAACGAGGTCACCCGCGCGCGCAACATGCTCTACATCTCGATTAGCCAGTCCGACACGATCAACGAGGTGAAGGACTTCAGCCGCTATACCTTCCATGAGGCGCTTAACCCGCACATGACGACCGCGGCGGTCGCCAAGCACACTTTCAAGAAGGGCGCGAAGGTTGCCTATCTCGCCGCCGACTATGCCTACGGGCACGAGATGTTGCGCGGCTTCAAGCGCGCGCAGGCCGCGATCGGTGCGGAGAGTGCGATCGAGATCCTGCATCCTTTCGGCGCGCCGGATTATTCGACGTTCCTGCCGCGCATCAGCGCCGCGAAGCCCGACATCCTCTGCATCTGCAATTTCGGCCGCGATCAGGCCAACTCGATCAAGCAGGCGACCGAGTTCGGCATGAAGCAGCAGATGAAGATCGTCGTGCCGGTCATCCTGCACAACCAGCGGCTCGCGGTCGGCCCCGATGTGTTCGACGGTGTGGTCGGAGGCGCCAACTACTACTGGGGTCTGGAAGCGAGCATTCCCTCCGCCAAGGCCTTCAACGATGCCTTCCGCGCAGCCAACAATGGTGCCGTACCCACTGACTACGGCGCCTATGGCTACACTGGCGTGAAGTCGCTTTTGGAAGCTATCAAGGTGGCTGGCGGCACCGATATGGATAAGATGGCCGCGGCTCTCGAGGGCTTGAAGTACGACGTCGCCAAGGGGCCGCAGAGCTATCGCAAGTGCGACCACCAGTCGATCCAGTCCGTTCTGGTTCTGGAATCGAAGAAGAAGGCTGACATGAAGGGCGATGTCGATCTTTTCCGGGTTGCCGCCGTCGAGGACAGCGGCGAGGCCATGCTGCGCACGTGCGCAGAGTTGGGCTTCCCGGGCTGATCGAGAACGTGTGAGGCCGAGAGCAGCGTCATGGACCTGCAACTGATTGCCATGCAGCTTCTGTCGGGTACCGTGCTTGGCGCGGTGCTCGTCATGACGGCGCTCGGCTTCACCATCATCTTCGGCATGTTGGGCGTCGTGAACTTCGCGCATGGTGCCCTTTTCATGGTGGGCGCCTATGCCGGCGTCGCCGTGGCAACCAGTACCGGCAGCTTCTGGTGGGCTTTGTTGATCGCACCTTTGGCGGTCGGCGCGCTCGGCCTTCTGATCGAACGCTTTCTAATACGACCGCTGTACAAGCGGCCGGCAGACGATCCGATTCTGCTGACTTTCGGTCTCGGATACGTACTGGTGGAAGGCGTGCGCATCGTGTTCGGCAACGACGGCATCCCGTTCTCAACACCTTCGGCACTGATTGGCGTGGTCAATCTCGGAGTCGGTTACTTTCCGATCTACCGGCTGTTCGTGATCGGCATCGTGGCGCTGATCCTCGTGCTGCTGTGGCTGGGCCTGGAGAAGACGCGGTTCGGGCTGATCGTACGTGCCGGGGCTCGCGATCCACAGATCATGCAGGTGCTGGGCGTCGACATGCGCCGACTGTGGTTCCTCGTATTTGGTCTCGGCATCGGCCTCACGGCCCTTGGCGGCGTGCTTGCGGCGCCTATGCGCAATGTGAGTCCCGAGATGGGCACGATCGTGCTGGCTGAGGCATTCGTGGTGACGGTGATCGGTGGACTCGGCTCCATTGCGGGTGCAGTTGTGGCGGGCGTGCTGGTCGGACTGGTCGTCAGCATGACCTCGTTATTCGCTCCGGAAATGGCGACGATATCCATGTTTGCATTGATGGCGCTCGTGCTCCTGATCAGGCCGCAGGGACTGTTCGGCCGGGCCAGTGCTTGAACAGGACCAACCATGACGGCCAACTCCGTTCAAACTTCATCGACGGCAGGGCGGACCGGCCTCGATGGGGTGATGCGCGCAGCAACTACCTGGCGCATGCCGCTCACGGTGCTCGCCCTGTGCATCTTGCCATGGGTATTGCCATCTAAGGCGCTGGCGGTAAACGTGCTGATCTACGGGACGTTCGCGGTCGGCTACAATCTGCTGTTCGGATACACGGGATTGCTGTCGTTCGGTCATGCAGCGTTCTTCGGGGCGGGCGCGTATCTCACCGGCATGTCGATCGTGCACTTCGGCGTGGGCTGGTTCACGGCTCTGTTCTTTGGCGTATCGGGCGCGCTTTTTCTGTCCCTGGTGATGGGCGTTCTCTCCATCCGCACGCGAGGCATCTACTTCTCGATGGTGACGCTGGCGCTCGCTCAGCTCGTCTACTACGCCGCGTTGCAGGCGTCCTCCTGGACTGGCGGTGAGAACGGCCTGCGCGGGTTCACCGTGTCGAAGATCAACCTGCTTGGCGTGCATATCGACTTCCTCAATCCGGTGCACAAATACTACGTGGTTCTGGTGTTCACCGCGCTCGCACTGTGGCTGGTGTCGCGTGTGCTCAATTCATCGTTCGGTGCTGTGATCGAGGCGATCCGCGAGAACGAGGCGCGTGCGCGCGCCTGCGGCTACGACGTGGAGCGCACCAAGCTGCTCTCTTTCGTGCTCTCAGGCGGTATTTGCGGACTCGCTGGCGGACTGTCGGCGCTCCACCTCGCGATCGTGCCGCTCGACACATTGAGCATCCACACATCCGGGCTCGTCGTGATGATGACGTTGCTCGGCGGCATGGGCAGCTTCTTTGGGCCATTCGTCGGCGCGCTGGCGTTCCTCGTCATGGAGGATGTGCTGTCCCTCTGGACTGCGCACTGGCAGCTCTTCGTTGGCGCGATCTTCATCCTGTTCGTCCTGTTCCTCCCCAAGGGCATCTGGGGCAGCATCATGAGCCTCGGCAGTCGATGAGCACCGCTCCACTCCTGACGGTCGAGAATGTCGGTCGGCGCTTCGGCGGTTTCGTCGCGCTCGAAGGCGTGACCGCGAGCTTCGGCGGCAATCGCGTGACGGCGGTGATCGGACCGAACGGCGCGGGCAAGAGCACGTTCTTCAATGTGCTGTCGGGTGCCATCAAGCCGAGCAGTGGGCGCATCTTGTTCGGTGGGATGGATCTCACCGATGTGCCGCAACACAGGTTTGCACACCACGGCATCGCGCGCTCTTATCAGATCACCACGATCTTCCCGCAGCTCAGCGTGCATGAGAACGTGCGCGTGAGCGGTCAGGCATTCCGCAGCCGCTACAACATATGGCGCAATCGCGATCTCGATCGCGCGCTGATCGAAAAGGCCGACGCGGCGCTCACCGCCGTGGGTTTGCACGCGAAGCGCGACCGCGTCGCCAAGTTCCTGTCGCA
Source organism: Pseudomonadota bacterium (assembly GCA_023430315.1). Taxonomy (GTDB): domain Bacteria; phylum Pseudomonadota; class Alphaproteobacteria; order Rhizobiales; family Hyphomicrobiaceae. The sequence goes on from JAEZAW010000380.1 coordinate 10,085, forward strand.
CGGTGAGCAACGAGCGCTCGAGATCGCCATTGCGTTGGTCGCCGATCCGAAGCTCCTCCTCCTCGATGAGCCGACCGCGGGCATGGGGCCGGAGGAGACCAAGGACATGGTGGCATTGATCGAGCGCTTGGCGGCCGATCGCACCATTCTGCTCGTCGAGCACAAGATGAAGATGATCCTGGGTCTCAGTGATCGCGTTCTGGTCTTGCACCACGGCCGGCTGATCGCCGACGGCACGCCGGCCGAGATCCAGTCCGACAGCGAGGTGCGCCGCGTTTATCTGGGGCAGTCGCATGGCTATGCTTGAGATCGAAGGCCTCAATGCCTGGTATGGGGCGAGCCACGTCATTCACGACCTGTCGTTCTCCGTGGAGCAGGGCGAGATCCTGGCGCTTGTCGGCCGCAACGGCGCAGGCAAGACCAGCACCATCAAGGCCATCATGGGCCTCATGCCGAAGGCGACGGGGCGCGTGACGTTCTGTGGGCATGAGCTGCTGGCGGCACCGGCACACGAGCGCTATCGGCTCGGCCTCGCTTACGTGCCCGAGGAGCGCAGGATCGTGCCGGGCCTCACCGTGCGCGAGAACCTGCAGATCGGTCTCGTGTCCTCGCGCGCTTCCATTGACGAAGCGAACGCGATCGACGAGATCGCGGCGAGTTTTCCCCGTCTCAAGGAGCGTCTCGGTCAGCAGGGTACTACCATGTCCGGTGGCGAGCAGCAGATGCTGGCCATCGCTCGCGCTATGATTGCCAAACCGAAGATGATCCTGCTCGACGAGCCCTCGGAGGGCATCATGCCGGTGCTGGTCGAGGAGATGGGCATCCTGTTTCGCAAGCTGAAGGACAGCGGCGTGACGCTTCTGCTGGTGGAGCAGAACGTGGAGTGGGCGCTGAAGCTCGCCGATCGCGCCGTCATTCTCGACCAGGGCACGGTCGTGCATCGCGCGAGTGCGGCGAGCTTGCTTGCGGACGCGGAGATTCAGGAGCGCTATTGCGCAGTCTGATCGGCCGCGCTGCATTCGAGGGCGAAGCAGGCCCTCAGACGTGCAGTCCGTGACCGAGCGCGACGAGTGCGGCTTCGCGGAGGCATTCGCCGAGCGTCGGATGGACGTGCACGGTGGCGGCGATGTCCTCGAGACGTGCACCCATTTCCAACGCCAGCGCGAAGCCCGCTGACAACTCCGAGACGCCTTGCCCGACGGCGTGGAGGCCGAGCACCACGTGATTGTCCGCCCGCGCGACGATGCGCACGAAGCCGTCCTCGGCCTCGAGCGTCATGGCGCGGCCGTTGGCGGTGAACGGAAAGGTCGCGGACTTGATCGTGTGACCGGCCGCACGCGCTGCGTCGGGCGAAAGGCCGGCCGTCACGATCTCAGGATCGGTGAAGCACACGGCGGGAATCGCGACCTTGTCGAACGACCGCTTCTCGCCGGCAATGATCTCGGCGACCATCTCACCTTGCGCTACCGCGCGGTGCTCCAGCATCGGCTCGCCGGTGACGTCACCGACCGCCCAGACGTTGCGCATCGACGTGCGACACTGGTCGTCGATCTCGATGGCATTGCCGTTCATGCGCAGGTCCAGCTCCTCGAGGCCGAAACCGATCGTTCGCGGTCGCCGCCCGACGGTCACGAGGATCTTGCCCGCCGGCAGCCTCTGCTCGCGACCATCACCGCGCTCGACCTTGAGCGCCGGCCCCGAGCGGTCGAGACCGACGGCCTTGGCGCTCAGCAGCACCTCGATGCCGAGCTTGCCGATGCGCGCCATCACGCGGCGGGTCAGCTCTGCGTCGTACTGTGGGAGGACTCGCTCCGCCGCCTCGACGACGGTGACCTCCGAGCCGAGCTTGCGATAGGCGGTGCCGAGCTCGAGCCCGATGTAGCCGCCGCCCACGACGACGAGCCGCGCGGGAATGTCCTCGAACGCGAGCGCCTCCGTAGATGATACGACCGGCCCGCCGAACGGCAGTCCCGGCAGCGGCACGCTCTCCGAGCCGGTCGCGATGACGACGTGCTCGGCCGTGATCTCCTGGCGGCCGATATCGGTGTCGACGACGCATGTCTTGCCGTCACGCAGCACGCCGATGCCGCTCACCACCTTGACGCTCGCGCGGCGCAGGAGGCCATAGACGCCGCCGCGCAACCGCGAGACGATCCCGTCCTTCCACGCCATCGTCGTCTTCAGATCGATCTGCGGATCGGCGGTGCTGATGCCGAGCGGCGAAACCTTGGCGAAGCGGCGCGCCTTGTGAAACTCCTCGGCCGCGTGGATCAGCGCCTTCGAGGGGATGCACCCGACATTCAGGCAGGTGCCGCCGAGGGAGCCGGCTTCGACGAGCACGGTATCGAGGCCGAGCTGTGCCGCGCGGATCGCGCAGACATAGCCGCCAGGGCCGCCGCCGAGCACCAGGACGGCGCAGGAGATCGCATCCATCTACGCCTCCATGAAGATCTTGGCCGGCGCTTCGAGCAGCGTGCGCAGGGACTGGATGAACTGTGCTGCGACCCAACCGTCGACGATGCGGTGATCGAATGAGGATGACAGGTTCATCATCTTGCGCGGCTCGAAGGCGGTCCCGCGCCACACAGGGCGGACTGCGATCTTGTTGACGCCAACGATCGCGACCTCGGGCGCGTTGATCACTGGCGTCGAGACGATGCCGCCGAGCGCGCCAAGGCTTGTGATGGTGATCGTCGAGCCGGTCAGCTCCTCGCGCTTCGCCGTGCCAGAGCGTGCGGCCTCGCTCAAGCGCGCCACCTCGCTTGCGCAGTCCCAGATCGTCAGTGCCTCGGCGTGCTGGACAACCGGTACCATGAGGCCGTTCGGTGTCTGCGTGGCGATTCCAACGTGCACGCCGCCGTAGCGGTAAAGCATGTCGTTGGAATCATCGTACCGTGCATTAAGCTCAGGGTGATCGCGCAGTGCTGCCACCATCGCGCGCATCAGGAACGGCAGGACAGTCAAGCGCGGGCGCCCGCTCTTGCGCGTTTCGTTGACGTCGGCGCGCAGCGCTTCGAGATCGGTGACGTCCACCTCCTCGACGTAGGAGAAGTGCGGGATGCGGCGCACCGTGTCCTGCATCCGCTCGGCGATGCGGCGACGCAGGCCGATGATCTTGATCTCCTCGACCGCTGTATTGCGGGCAAGGCCAGGCGTGGCTACTGGACCGCGCGCAGCCGTCGCGAGATAGACATCGACATCCTCGCGCAGGATGCGGCCGGCTGGGCCGCTGCCTGTGACGAAGCGCAGATCGATGCCGGCGTCGCGCGCATAAGCCCGCACGGCCGGCGCGGCGAGCGGGCGTTCGGCGGGTTTCGTCGCCGTGGATGCGGGCGCTACGGCTCGGATAGCTGGCGTTGGCGGGGGCGCCGGTCGAGGAGCGGCCTCGTCTGCGCTCGATTCCTCGCTGCTCTGCGCGACAGCGGGACGCGCCGGTGCCGCAGAGCGTGGGGATGCCGGCTGCTCGCGCGCGGGCGATGCGCGCTTGGGCGCTGCGGATGCAGCATTGCCCGCGACATCGAGCTTCACCAGCTCGGATCCGACGGCGACCTTCTGGCCGATCTCCGGACCGATCCAGGCGATGCGTCCTTCAACCGGCGAGGGAATCTCCACCGTCGCCTTGTCGGTCATGACGGAGAGGAGCGTGTCGCCCTCGCGCACGAGATCGCCGACCTTCAGCGGCAACTCGACGATCTCGGCCTCGGCGACGCCTTCGCCGACATCCGGCAGCGTGATGACGCGCTCGCTCATGTCATGCCTCCATCACGCGCTTGAAGGCTTCGCCGACGCGCTGCGGGCCGGGGAAGTAAGCCCATTCCTGCGCGTGGGGATAGGGCGTGTCCCATCCGGTGACGCGCATGATCGGCGCCTCGAGGTGATAGAAGCACAGCTCCTGCACGGTCGCCGACAGCTCGGCGCCGAAGCCGCTAGTGCGGGTCGCCTCGTGGACGATCACGCAGCGACGCGTCTTCTCGACGGAGGCTGCGATTGTGTCGGTATCGAGCGGCAGCAGCGTGCGAAGATCGATGATCTCCGCATCAATGCCGGCCTCCGCGGCGGCGGCCTCGGCGACGTAGACCATGGTGCCGTAGGCAAGCACCGTGAGCGCCGTGCCGAGCCGGCGGACGGAAGCGACGCCGAGCGGTACGGTGTAGTACCCTTCCGGCACCTCGCTCAGCGGATGCTTCGACCAGGGTACGACTGGGTGTTCGTGGTGACCGTCGAAGGGGCCGTTGTAGAGTCGCTTGGGCTCGAGGAAGATCACGGGATCGTCGGTCTCGATCGCTGCGATCAGCAGCCCTTTGGCGTCATAGGGATTGGATGGCACCACCGTCTTCAGCCCAGAGACGTGCGTGAACAGCGCCTCGGGACTTTGCGATTGCGTCTGAGCGCCGAAGATGCCGCCGCCGGTCGGCATCCGCACCGTGATCGGCGCCGAGAAATCATTGGCCGAGCGGTGGCGCAGCCGCGCCGCCTCCGAAACGAGCTGGTCGTAGGCCGGATACATGTAGTCGGCGAACTGGATCTCGATGCAGGGCCTGAGCCCATAGGCGGCCATGCCGATCGCCGTGCCGACGATACCGCTTTCGTTGATCGGCGCATCGAAGCAGCGGTTGCGGCCATATTTCTGCTGGAGCCCGCGCGTGCAGCGGAACACGCCGCCGAAGTAGCCGACGTCCTCCCCGAACACGACGACGTTGTCGTCCCGCGCCATCATCACGTCGTGCGCGTCGCGGATCGCCTCGATCATGCTCATGGTGGGCATGGACCAGAACCTCCCTCAGTACCCCGCCTCTTGCCGCTGCCGGCGCAGGTGCGGTGGCATCTCCTTGAAGACATCGACGAACATGTCGCGGCCCGACGCCTTCGGCCCGGTGTGCAAAGTGCCGTAGCTCTCGGCCTCTTTCTGCGCTGCGATCACCTCGGCCTCGACTTCGGCGATCGCCTGCGTGTGACGCTCCTCCGACCAGAGGCCTTTCACGATGAGATGGTTCTTCAGGCGCTCGATCGGATCGCCGAGCGGCCAGGCCTCGGACTCCTCCTTGGGGCGGTAAGCGGAGGGATCGTCCGACGTCGAATGCGCGGCGGCGCGATAGGTGACGTACTCGACCACGGTAGGGCCGAGGTTGCGGCGCGCCCGCTCGATGGCCCACTTCGCCACAGCGTAGACCGCCGGGTAGTCGTTGCCGTCGACGCGCAGCGCCGGAATGCCGAAGCCGTGGCCGCGCGCCGCGAACGTGCCCGAGCCGCCGCGCGCGATGCCCTGGAAAGTCGAGATCGCCCACTGATTGTTGACGATATTGAGCACGACCGGCGCCTTGTAGGTCGATGCGAAGACCAGCGCCGAATGAAAATCGGATTCCGCCGTCGAGCCGTCGCCGATCCAGCCGGCGGCGATGCGCGTGTCACCCTTGATTGCCGACGCCATCGCCCAGCCGACGGCCTGCGGATACTGCGTGCCGAGGTTGCCGGAGATGGAGAAGAAGCCGTGCGCCTTGGAACTGTACATGACGGGAAGCTGGCGCCCCTTCAAGGGATCGCGGCTGTTGGAATAGATCTGACACATCATGTCGACGAGCGGGTAGCCGGACGCAATGAGGAGGCCTTGCTGGCGGTAGGTCGGGAAGTTCATGTCGCCAGGCTCGAGCGCCATCTGGAAGGCGCACGCGATCGCCTCCTCGCCGGTGCACTGCATGTAGAACGATGTCTTCCCCTGCCGCTGCGCCATCTGCATGCGCGTGTCGTAGGCGCGCACTTTCATCATCGTCTTGAGGCCGGCCTGCAGGGCCTCGTCGGCGAGCTCGCCGGCCCACTGTCCGACCGCCTCGCCGTCGCGATTGAGCACGCGGATGATGGAATAGGCGAGATCGCGGATCTCTTCCGGTGCCGTATCGACGGGTGGCCGGCGCACGGTGCCGGCGCGCGGGATGGTGACGCCGCTGAAGTCCGGCTTGGTGCCGGGGCGGAACTCGGGCTCTGGAACACGCAAACTCAGACGGGGAGGATTGGTCATCTTTCACACCTCCTACGTTGCTGGCGTGGGGCACGCTGACTAGTTGCGCACGGACACACCATCCAGCGCGCATGTCAGGTCGTAAACGCCGATGCATGACGACACACGCTCGATAAGCGTTCCCACGGTCAACAGGTCGTGTGCGCCGAGGGCGATGGAGACGCGAAAGCCGCCGTCCGCCTCACCGTCAACGCGCAACGAAGCGAGATGGAAGCCCATCTTCCGAATGGCATCGAGGGCCCGACAGACATGATCGAGGGGGTCGGGCGAGCGGAATGCGATTGTGTGCATGAACAAGCCTGGTTGTATGGCTCTCGGATGGTACTGAGAACCGCGAAGAATGTCCTTTTGAACAAGCCGAGGAATGGTCATTTAAAGAAAGAATATCGCGCTGTCGAATGCATTATGTAGTATGTTCTTTTGCCCGCAAGCTAACTGGCCCGGTATTCTTCCAGATTGAGTCCAAGCTGATGAAGCCTCTCGACGACCTCGATCGCGCCATTCTCCGCGAGTTGCAGGCCAATGCCCGCATCTCGAATGCCGACCTCGCAGAGCGCGTCGGCCTCTCGGCGAGTCCATGCTGGCAAAGGGTCAAGAGACTCGAAGATGGTGGCTACATTGAAGGTTACGTGGCGGTCCTCGATCAGAAGCGTCTCGGATTTCCCGATACGGTGATCATCGAGGTTACACTCGAAAAGCACGACGACGAGGTGCTGGAACGCTTCGGCCGCGCCCTGACCGACCTGCCGGAAGTGCTGGAGGCTTATCTCACGACAGGCGAGTACGACTACTTCGTCAAGGTCGCGGTCGATGGCACCGAAGGCTACGAGCGTTTCCTGCGCGAGCGCCTCTATCGCATTCCCGGCATTCGTCACACGCGCTCGTGCTTCGCGCTTCGCTGCCTCAAGCGCCGCCTATCAGTGACACCCTGAGCTTCAATCTCAGGCGCGCGTCCGCGCCTATCGGTGCCCACCTGGCTTGGCCGTCGAGAACACCATGAGCAGCCGCGCCTGACGCTTTCCCACGTTTCGGCCCATATGGGGCTGATCGGAATTGAAATGGACACAGTCACCGGTATTCATGAGAATGGTATCCGGGCCGATTTGAAACTCGATCGTGCCCTCGAGAAGGTACAGCACCTCCTCTCCCCCGTGCTTTACCAACGGGGGCTTCAGTCTCTTGCCCGGCGGGAAGCTCAGCTCGAATGCAATCATCTGCTGTCCGGGCAGATTGCTCGCCGACAGTTGGTATAGATAGTCGTTCGCCCTTACTGCGGATTTTCCCTGTCGATCGCTTGCGCGCGTCAGAACGAAGTTGGCCGCGGGCTCTGGGCTCTCGAAGAAATCGCGCAGAGGGATTTGCAATCGATCGGATATAGCGATCAGATTGGCGATCGAAGCATTGGTCTCGCCTCGCTCGAGGCGGGACAGAAAGCCGGGTGACAATCCGGTTCCAGCGCTCAGCGACTCCAATGTTATGTTTTTGCTTCGCCTCGCCTCCCGGATGCGAGAGCCGAGCTGACGCGCGACCGTTTCCGCCTTTTCCGATATGTCGGCAGTCATATGCTGTCTTTCGGGGTCCTTGCACCTTGCACGCAAGCTTCAATCGGAGCCGTGCTGCTCTGCTGCCTTGGCCGATCCGAGCGCAGTGAGCACGGCCACCGATGTATAGCACGTCAGGTGAGGGCCGCGGATCGGCGTGGGGTTGGCTACGTCGCCACTCAGCGCCCGCGAGAGTAGTGCTTGGCGTATTCCGGCGTCGCGATTCCCTTCTTGAGCGACGGGCAATCCTGAGGCACGCCGCCGACAAGCTTCAGGGGAATGATCCCGCCCCAAACATCAAGTTCGAAGTCATCCTTGGGATCGACGACCCCAACGTCACGGATTTTGGCCGAGACCTCCGTCAGCGGGAACCGCAGGAAGACCGTTGCAGCGATCTCCTTCTTCTTCGGCGGTCGAACGATGTGGCCAGGAAGAATATCTTGAATGAAGGCGGCGACGAGACGCTCTTTCGCGGCCGCGTCGGTAACTTTCTCGGCCTTGGCGTAGATCATCACGGACCGGTAGTCCATGCTCATGCCAAATCCGGAGCGTCCAGCCACGATGGCGTCGACGAGCGTCACGGTAATACAGGCTGGTGCGCCGCGCTCGAGTGCCATCAGGAGCTGGTTCTTCGGACTGCCGTGAATGTAAACGTGATCGTCGATGCGTATGATGGCCGTCGGGATCACGCGAGGTTGCCCGTCGATCGCGATGCCAACATGCGCGACGAGGGCCTCGTCGATGATGGCATAGATCTTCTCGCGATCGAACACGCCGCGCTCGGAGTGCAGGCGGACACGCGTTCTGTCGGTCGGCTGGATTTCTGACATCGCGGTCACCTAGGATTTCAGGATATGATCGCCTTCGTAGGCGGCGCGCTGACGATCCTTGCGAGCGATATAGCCCTGCAGGCCCTCGTATAGAGAACGCGGGACCGTCACCCCTTCGACGACAGTGCGCTGGCGCGTCTTGTAGCGTCGGTCCGACGGCAGGCGCGTGCCATCTTGATCGAGCAGGGCGGTAAACAGCTTCTCGCCATGGGCAAGCTGAGCATCGCGGTCGCCGCTTTGGATGAAGCGCGTCGGATCCATGGCGATGATCAACTCGCCGCCGCACGGCGCACCGGTATTCGCCTTGTCGCGCTCACCGGCTTCGATGCTGAGGACATCGCCGAGTAGCGGTCCGGCCAACAGTTCGACCATCAAGGCGATGTTGGATCCTTTGACTCCTCCGAAAGGTAGCTGCGCGCCCAGCAGCGCCTGTTTTGGATCGCTGGTCGACTTGCCATCGGGCCCAATGGCCCAGCCGGGTTCCAGCTGCTTGCCGTCCCGCAGTCTGATCTGGATTTCCCCGCGCGCGCATTCGCTCGATGCCTGGTCGAAGACGAGCGGAGGCTTGTCCTTGCGTGGCCAGGCGAAGGCCATCGGATTGGTGCCGAAGAGGGGTTTGGTGCCGCCCGCCGGCGCGACATATGGAGCGGCTGAGACGAACGCGAGCCCCACGAGCCCGCGCTCGGCAAGCTTCTCGACCTCTGGCCAGAGGGCCGCGACGTTGAGAGCGTTGGTAACCGACAGCGCGGCGATCCCGCACGAGCGCGCGAGGTCTGCCAGAGGCTGGTCACCGACTTCCAGTGCCAGCGGCGAGAAACCGTTCTTCGCATCGACCTTGATCACGCTGGGAGCGAGCTGCGTCAGCTCGGGCTCCGCGTCCGGCGATGCTTGCCCCGACCGCAGGCCATTCACGTAGAAAGCCAACCGGAACAGCCCATGGTGACGGCACTCGTCTCGCTCGGCTGCAGTTACAGTTCGCGCGATTGCCGCGGCATGCCGGCCATTGAAGCCCTGCTCGATGAGGGCGCTTTCCGTCATCTTGTACACGTCATCCAACGACATGCGCACGAAGTCGGTCATATCTTCTTCTCCGTCGCCATGAGGGCTCAGCGCCGCCAAGCACTGCAGCATAAACTAGGCACTAATTTGCATAGCATGCAATATGGCTCGGCCCGAGCGTGCAAGAAACTTGTGCTGAAGCTATGGCATAAACCCGCGCCATGCTGCACGCAAAGCGGGCAGGGCGCGTCGAGTATATTTGCCTCTGATGCAATTGAGGGCGTGCAGAGGAAAAGCCGAAGTGGATGATAAAAAAGCGTTCTCGGTGAAAGAAGCGCCGGTTTCAGTGACCCGCGCGGCCACGTACTCAATCGTTGTCAGATAGCCCGGCACCGGCGCCGGCCAGTCGCGATTGAAGGCTCGCCGGCACGTACGTGCGTGCCGCCCACTGCTCCAATGCTGCCCAGACCGCGGGATCGGCCGCTACACCGGCTGGGATGACGTCCGCAGCGGACGGTCGCGAAATGACATCCACCTTCAGCTCGACACGTATCCAGTCGAGAGGCGCGTCCTGTATGCCGAGGGCTTCCGCGCCGCCAGCGCCGCCAGCACTGATCGAGCAAGCACCGCCGGACCACGTCACTTCGACGGAGCGGTGCTCGCCAGTCCTGCGATGCGCAAACGGCACGAGCCAGATCGGCGAAAGCACATCATAGAGCGTCACGCTTTCATGGACATGCAGCAGATCCGCCATCGCGGCACCGGCATGGATGGGGCAGATGGCAAGGCCCTGCCTCGAGCGAATGTCATGGCCCGCCTTCATCGGCGCCGCAATCTGATTGCGCCGTTCCAGCAGTGCGACAAGCGACCGATCCCACGCCCAGCCGCGAGCGGCGAGCCAGCGCGCGGCGTGCGCAGCTTCCTCGGCCAGCCCCCAGCTCATGCCGGCGCCACGCGCCGCCTTCAGGCTCAGGCTTTCGACCTCGTTGAGCGATACGATCATGCGGGCCAGATCCAGTCGTCCCAATCGCCGGTGCCGAGCTCGCTCGGAAAGGGCGCGCCCTGGTAAAGCGTGATGCGCAGCCATTTATCCGAGCGTGGATCGAAACGCGTCACGCCGAAGAACGCGAGCTTGTA
>JAEZAW010000381.1 GCA_023430315.1 Pseudomonadota bacterium
GCGTTACGATGGCCATGATCGCAGCGCATCGCGACCTGACGTTCCTGGCGCCGGTTGCGCGCTCGGTTGGCGGGCCGCAGATCCGCAACATGGCGACGGTCGGCGGCAATCTCTTCGCCCCTCATCCTTACGGTGACTTCGCCGTGGCGTTGCTGGCGCTCGGCGCGCGTGTGAGTGTTGCCGGACAGAGCGGCGCGCCGCGGCCGCTTGCCGATGTGCTGCGCGAGCGCGGCCGTATCGGTCTTGTCGCATCGGTGCAGGTGCCGCGACCACAGGCGCCCGCCGACTTTGCATTTCTGAAGGCGAGTCGCATCAAGCCGAAGGGCGTGTCGGTGCTGTCGATCGCAGCTTACTTGCCGCGCCAGGGTGGGCGTATTCGTGGCGCGCGCGTGGCCTTCGGCGCGATGGGCCCGATGCCGCTTCAGGCGAGCGCTGTCGAGCGCGTTCTGGATGGCCAGAGCCTGGATGCGGCCACGATCGCGCGTGCGGCTCAGGTGGCTGTCGAGGGGCTTGACCCCCCTACCGACGCACTGGCAACCACGTGGTATCGGCGCGAGGTCGCGGGCGTGCACCTCAAACGTCTGCTCGAACGGATGGCGCGCGGCTGATGGCAAAAACACCCATAGTGTTCGTTCTCAATGGCGCCGAGCGGGCCTCCTTCGCCGAGCCCGGCCAGAACCTGCTCGAGTTCCTGCGCCGTGGAGTCGGTGATCTGAGCCCGAAGTACGGTTGCGGGCAGGGCACGTGCGGCGCGTGCACGGTCAACATCGACGGCCAGACACATCTGGCGTGCTTGACATTGGCCGAGAGCGTTGCAGGGCGACGCGTCCAGACAGCGGCGGGGCTTGCGGCCGGTGCGACCCTCCATCCGCTGCAGGAAGCGTTCATGGAGAACTTCGCGGCCCAATGCGGCTACTGCACGCCGGGCATGCTGGTTTCGGCCAAGGCGCTGCTGGATCGCAATCCCAATCCGTCGCGCGAAGACGTGGTCGAGGCGATCTCGGGAAACATCTGCCGCTGCACGGGCTATGAGCCGATCATCGAGGCCATTCTGGCGGCGGCGAAGGGGAGGGCGCGAGCATGATCGAGTTTCGCAAGGAGTTCTTCGCCGACGAGCGCGACGACAACCTGAATGAAGTCGGCAAGCCGACGCGGCGGCAGGACATCCTGGGGCATGTGACGGGTCGCTCGCCCTACTTCGATGATCACTTGTTCGATGGGTTGCTTCATATCCGCTGCGTGCGCAGTCCACACCATCATGCCCGCATTCGCCGGATCGACATCGCCGAGGCGCAGGCCATGCCCGGTGTCGTGCGCGTGCTGGTGGGGCGCGACGTGCCGCGTAACCTCAATACGCTGCTGAGCCTGCTCGACTTCGGAATCGACGACGAGCCACTGCTGGCCGAGACCAAGGTCGCCTACAAGGGTGAGCCGGTTGCCGCCATCATCGCAGAAACGGAAGCGCAGGCGCGCGCGGCCGTGGCGCGTGTCCGCGTCGATTGGGATGTGCGCCCGCATGTTCTCGATGTCGAAGAGGCAATCAAGCCGGGAGCACCCGTCGTCTGCGAGGTCTATCAGACGAACAAGTTCATCTATCACGGCAAGTACGACCATCAGAAGCTGCGCTACGGCGATGTCGAGGCTGCATTCGCGCGCGCCGATCACATCGTCGAGGGGCGCTATCAGATGTCGCCGATCGAGCAGGCGCCGATCGAGACCTGCGGTGCCATCGCGGCGCCGGAAGTGAATGATCGCTACGTCTGCTACACCTCGACCCAGGCGCTGTTCTTCTCGCTCGGTACAGCCGCCAAGATGCTGACGGTGCCCTCGAACCGCCTGCACTTCATTGGCGGCACGGTCGGTGGCGGCTTCGGCGGCAAGGTCGACAGCCTCCATGAGCCGATCGCTATTCTCGGCGCGATGCTCACCGGCCGGCCGTGCAAGTTCGCATGGGATCGTGAAGAGGAGATGCAAGTCGGTGCGCCGCGTGGCGCCGAGCGTTGGTACGTCAAGGACGGCGTTGCCCGCGACGGTCGCATCCTCGCGCGCAAGTTCACCGGCTACTTCGACAGCGGCGCCTACACGCGGCTCTCGTCGTACGCGATCATCAAGGGCGTTGGTCATCTGCCCGGGCCCTACACGATCCCGAACGTGCACGCTGATGTCTACTGCGTCTTCACCAACCGGACGCCGGCGACCGCTATGCGCGGATTCGGTATTACCGGCGTCGACTTCGCGATCGAAGCGCACATGGACAAGGTCGCGGAGACCGTCGGTATGAACCCGATCGATCTGCGCATCCTCAATTCTTACCGCGACGGCGACATGAAGGCTCATCGTCGCGTGGCCAAGAACACGGCGCTCATCGAATGCTGTCAGGTGGTCGCGGACAAAGCCGGCATTGCCCTGCAGGATTCCTCGCGTGCTGCCTCTTCGCTACGCGACGGCGGCGGCGAACGCGGCCGATTACCGGCGCACACGGCTCTCGATCAGAAGGGCACCGTGACGGGTATCGACACCGGCGGCTATGCGCGCAAAGGCGGCGCACGACCTGCTCAACCGGTTCCAATGCCAGGCTACTCGATGCCTGCAGCTGCCAGTGCCGCGCCGCGTCCTCCTGCTCAAGCGCCTGCGAGGCCAGCGGCTGCTGCGACATCCGTTGCGTCATCGCAGTCGACCACGCCCCCGCCCCCGCCCGCGCCACCGGCCAATACCACGGACCGCCCGCGCCAAGGCGCCATGCGGTTCTCCTCGATCTCCGGCCTCAGGAGGCGTTGATGGCTCTGCATCGCGGTCGCGGATTTGCGTCAATCAACTATCCGATCGGTATGAACCTGGGCGGTGACCCCTCCCAGGCTCTCGTCCACTCCAATCCTGATGGCAAATTCACCGTTGCCCTCTCTTCGATCGATCTCGGGCAAGGCATGAAATCCGTCACGCGCCAGATCGCGGCCGAAACGCTCGGCGTTCCCGTTGCCGACGTTTACGTCGACACAGCCGACAGCGACACTGGCCCGCACTGCATGGGCTCATTCGCATCGCGCGGTACGCATCGCGTCGGCAATGCGGTTATCCAGGCCGCGCAGGAAGCGCGCGCGGTGATGCTCCAGGCCGCCGCCGAGGAACTGGAAGTCGATCCCGCCGACCTGGTCACGGACGGTCAAGGCAACATCCACGTCAATGGTGCGCCGTCGCGATCGATCACGACCATGGCCGCGTGCCAGGCTGCACAGTTCAAGCAGGGCCGCACGGTCTCTGGGCGCGGCATCTTCCTCATCCCGTTGTCGGAAGTGGATCCCGAGACCGGCGAGATGACACCGGTCTCCTGCTTTGCTCATGCGGCTTTGCTCGTCGAGATCGAGGTCGACGATGAGACCGGAGAAGTCACGGTGCGCGACATGCAGTCGGCCTATGAGCTTGGCCGCGCGCTCAATCCGAAACTCGTCGAGCAGCAACTCGTCGGCGGTGCCTGGATGGGCATGAGCCACGCTCTGTGGGAGACGACCGAGCCCTATTATCCTGATCGCAGCCATGGCCCTGTAGACTTCAATCACTACCTGATGCCAGGCCCCGGAGACATTGCTCCGCATCACATCTCAGTGCTGGAGCGGCCCGCGCCGGATGGTCCGTTCGGCGGTAAGGGGCCGGGTGAAATGTGCGCGAACCCGGTCCTGCCAGCGGTCGCGAACGCCGTCTACGACGCAGTCGGCGTGCGCATCGACGAGCTGCCGATCACGCCGGAGAAGATCCTGCGCGGCATTCGGGCCAACGGCGGTGCCAAGCCGCGCCAGCGGCTCATGCGTGGAGCCCAATAGTATATGCCAGTACGCCGCTCCATCCTCGGCATCGATGGTCCGCAGCCACTGGCGCGTTCGCTGCGCGATGCGCAATACATCGCGGACGAGGGTCTCGCAACGGCGGCCTATCTGGCCCTCGCGCTCGGCAAGCCGCTGCTCCTCGAAGGCTCGCCCGGCGTTGGCAAGACAGAAGCCGCCAAGGCGATTGCCTCGGTGATGGGACGTGAGCTAGTCCGGCTACAATGCTACGAGGGTATCGACGCTTCGGCGGCGATGTACGAGTGGAATTTCCCGCGCCAGATGCTGGCTATCCGGCAAGCAGGTTCGGACTACGTCAATCTCTACGCCGACGAGTATCTGGTCGCGCGCCCGATGCTGCTGGCGCTGCAGACACCGCGGGATCGCGTTCTGCTGATCGACGAGCTCGATCGCTCCGACCACGAGTTCGAGGCCTTTCTGCTCGAGTTCCTCTCCGACTTCTCGATCTCGATTCCCGAGCGCGGTACGATCCGCGCGAGTGAGCCACCAGTCGTGATCATCACGTCCAATCGCACGCGCGAGCTGCACGAGGCGCTCAGGCGGCGGTGTGTCTATCATTGGATCGGCTATCCGGATCCGGCGCTCGAGGCCGAGATCGTCATGATGCGATCGAGTGTCGTCGCGCGGGACACAGCCCACCGCGTGGTTGCCGCCGTCGGCCGGCTGCGCAAGGAGCCGCTGGCTAAGCCGCCGGGCGTTGCCGAGACCGTGGAATGGGCCGAGGCCGCCACGATCCTGAACGAGCAGGGCGTGCCCTGGCCGCGGGCGTTCGCGCGCGCGATCGGCGTGGTGCTGAAGGATCAAGACGATCTCGCCTATGTCGCGCCGCGCATCGACGAGCTCATCATGGGGAGCGCTGCATGACGCTGCCGCGGCCGCTCGCGCCCTTCCTGAGTTTTGCGCAGGCACTGCGGGCGGCTGGATATTTGGCTGCGCCTGAGCAGACACAGGCGTTCATTGCGGCCGTCGGGCTCATCGGGCCGAAAAGCCTCATGGACGTGCGCCGCGCCGCGCACGCCACGTTCGGGCCATCACCTGAGCGGCGCGAAGAGTTCGACGCGCTGTTCGACGAGATCTTTCTCGGCCGTGTTCTGACTGCTCCGGCACCGGGCGAGCCCGAGGACATGCCGAACGCTTTCGATGCCGGCGCCTTCGAGCCCATTCTCATCCCTGAGGATGAAGAGCCGTCGGGCGCGGATGCGTCGGTCGCAGAGCGGCTGTTTACCCGTCGCTTTGTCGATGACGAGGTCGCAAGCTTGCGTGCGTTCGCGAAGAGCCTGCCCCATGCGCTGCCACGCCGCCGCGCTCGCCGCATGACCCGCGGCAAAGGCCGCATGACCGATCCGCGGCGGACGTTCCGCCATATGATGCGGCGCGATGGTGAGGTCGCACGCCTTCTGCGCCGCACGCGGAAGGAGCGTCAGCGCCGTGTCCTCCTGCTCATCGACATTTCCGGATCGATGAAATCCAACACCGAGGGCGCGCTGCGGCTCGCGCACACGCTCGTCAATGCCGGCGAGCAGGTCGAGGTCTTCACGATCGGCACGCGCCTCACGCGCGTCACACGCGCGCTTGCGCGACGCAATCGCGAGCAGGCGCTGGAGCTTGCTTCGGGCCTCGTTGCGGACTGGGATGGTGGCACGCGTCTCGGAGAAGCTCTGCAGGTATTTCTGTCGGTGCCGCGCTTCGCGGGCTTTGCGCGCGGTGCCTTTGTGATCGTGCTTTCCGACGGCCTCGAGCGCGGTGGGCCGGAAGCGCTGAGCCAGGCAATGGTGCGCCTCGACGGGCTCGCCTGGTCCGTGCTGTGGCTCACGCCGCTGGCCGCTGACACCCAATTTCAGCCCAAGACCGAAGCATTGCGTGCCATCGCGCCGATGATCGACCGACTCGGCAATGGCAGCAGCCCGCAGGCGATTGCTCACGAGATCTTACACTTTGCCAAGGGAGCGCGGCGGTGAGAACGATCGACGCGCACTTCCACATCTGGCGCCAGGCCGACCTGCCGTGGCTCGTCGGCCCGATGCAACCGCGCATCTTCGGTCCCTACGAATCGATCCGTCGTGACTACCCGATGTCCGAGTACCGCGCGGAAGCTTCGGCTACTGGCGTCGAGAAGGCCGTCTATGTGCAGGCCAACTGGCCGGTCGAGAAGGGCGAAGCCGAAGTCGCCTGGGTCGAGACCGTGGCGCACGAGACCGGATGGCCGCACGCGATCGTGGGCTACGCGGACATGACCGTCGCCGATGTTCGGCCGGCGCTCGATCGGCTCGCGCGCTATCCGCGCGTGCGTGGCGTGCGCCAGCAGTTCCACTGGCACGAAAATCCTCTCTACCGCTTTGCAAGCGATCCCGATCTCTGTCGCAGGCCCGCTGTCCAAGACAATGTCGCCCGACTCGCCGACTATGGCTGGTCGTTCGATCTCCAGGTGTTCGACGATCAGATGCCGGGAGCTGCGGAGCTCGCCCGCGCCTGCCCGCGAGTTCCATTCGTCCTACAGCATGCCGGCATGTTGACCGATACGTCTCCGGCCGGCTGGTCCAAGTGGCGCCACAACATCGCGGTCCTTGCCAATGAGCCGAATGTCTATGCCAAACTTTCGGGTTTCGGCACCTTCATCCATCGCAATGACGCGGATCACATCGCGCGGCTTATCCGCGAGACGGCCGCCGCATTCGGCCCACGGCGCTGCCTGTGGGGCTCGAACTTTCCGATCGAGAAGCTTTGGACGGACTACGCGAGCCTGATCGCCGCCCACCGTCGCGGCGTCACGGAGTTGGATCCGGAGCTCGGCGGCGGCGCCGAAGCGGCTGCACGTGCAATTTTCTGCGAGACAGCGAGCCGGGTCTACCGGCTGTGATACAGGGAGCCTAGGGATGGCGTTGGAAATCAAGCTGCTCGACTTCGGTGATATCGAGCTTGAATCGAGCTTCCTCGTGCTCGGCCGCGGCTGCGGACGGACGAAGCGCGTGCCGGTCTACGGCTTCCTGATCCTCGGTGGGCAGTACCCGATCGTCGTCGATACCGGTTATCGCGATAACGCGATCATGGAAACGCTCGGCATGCGCGGATTGCAGCATCACGAGAACATGATCGAGAACCAGCTTGCCCGGCACGGCGTCAAAGTCGGCGATGTCCGTTACGTCTGCCACACGCACGCTCACATCGATCACGCGGGTAAGGACGACCATTTCCCGATGAACACTACCGTCGTGATGAATCGACGGGAGCTGGAGTGCTCGGTTTCGGGCTTGATGCACCCGCAGTATCCGAAGCCCGACATCCAGCATCTCATCGAGCGATTGCACACGCGGCACGCGCTGCGGCTCGAGGACCTGGAGCTGTCCGGACCGATCGAGTTGATCCCCGGCGTCGTGATGGAGGCAGCCAACGCCCACACCGAGGGATCGATGAACATCCACGTGGAAACAGCGGAGGGGCTCGCTACCATCTGCGGCGATGTCATCTACGATTTTCAAGACCAGATCATCGAGCCCTACCACGTCATCTACTCCCACGAGGTTCAGGTGACGGGCAACCATGCCGCCACAAAGCGCGCCGAGAAGGCCGCTGTGAAGAAACTGCTCAACTCGTCGAAATTCCTGCTGCCGATTCACGACAAGCCCGCGAAGATCGAGCGTGGTCAGGTGATAGGTCGGCTCGACTACGCGGTGCCGGGACCGATCAGCCAGACTGTCCAGCGGCGCGATTGGTTCCCGCTCTGACCGCAAGCATCACGCGACGCCGATCAAAATAAGAAAGTCCTGGGAGGTTGCAGCCATGGCCCATGATGCGCTCGATCCCGCATTTCGGCGCCTTATTGATGAGCACGCACCTGTGCGGCAGGTGGGCAGCGGCTTCACGTTCACCGAAGGGCCGATCTGGCATCCGGTCGATCAGTACCTGCTGTTCTCCGACATGCCGGCCGACGTGCGCCGTCGCCTCGATCGCAGTGGCGTGCGCGAGGCGCTGCGCCCGTCGAACAAGGCCAATGGACTCACCTATGATGCCGAGCTGAACTTAGTCGCCTGCGAGCACGCGACGTCCTCGGTCGCCCGTTTCCGGCCGGATGGTACGCGTGAGGTGCTCGCCAGCCGTTTCGAGGGACGCGAGCTCAACAGCCCGAATGATCTCTGCGTGCACTCGAGCGGCGCGATCTATTTCAGTGATCCATGGTACGGCCGGATGCCGCACTACGGCGTGGAGCGCCCGCGGGATTTGGGCTGGCAGGGTGTGTTCCGACTCGCGCCGGGCAGCCGCGAGCCGAAGCTGCTGGTCGATCGATACATGTTCTCGCAGCCGAACGGGCTGTGCTTCTCGCCTGATGAAACCAAGCTCTATGTGAATGACACCGAGCAGGCGAATATCCGCGTCTTCGATGTCCGCGCCGACGGGACGCTGGCGAATGCACGCGTCTTCGCGAGCGGTATCCGCGATACGATGAAGCCCGGTTTGCCCGACGGCATGAAGTGCGATGCGCAGGGCAACATCTGGGTGACGGCGCCGGGCGGCTTGTGGGTCTATGCGCCGGACGGCCGCCAGATCGGCAGGGTCGCTATCCCTGAACTCAGTGCAAACCTCCACTGGGGCGGGCCAGATTGGCGCACGCTCTATGTCTGCGCGACGACTTCCGTCTACGCGATCGACGTCAAGGTCGGGCCGCGCAACGAGCCATTCATGCAGGCGCGCGGATCGGTTGCCAGAGCTGCCTCATCAGCTTCGCCATCGTCGTCCGGCAGCTCCGCTGCTTCGGGTGACCTGCAACTCGATGCCTCGCGCTGCGCGCTTATCATCCAGGATATGCAGAACGATGTGGTGATGGAGGGTGGCGCATTCGCCAGCTCCGGTTCGCCGATCCACTGCCGCGAGCAGAATGCAATCGAAAACGTCCGGCGTCTCGCCGAGCATTGCCGGCGTCGCGGCGTGCCGATCATTCACGTGTGGTTTTCCCGTCGCGCGGATGGCCGCAACATGACGCTCAATGCGCCGCTGTTCGAGGGTGCGCTGGATGCCAACGCGATGATCGAAGGTACGTGGGGCGCGGAACCGGTTCCAGGGCTCGAGGCACAGCCCGGTGATCACGTCATCCGAAAGACACGAATGAGCGCGTGGGAGGGAACGAATCTCGAGACGATCCTGCGCGCCGAAGGTCGCGACATCATCATCGAGACCGGCGCCTGGACGAACATGTCCATCGAGCACACCGCGCGTACGGGCGCCGACAAGGGCTACGTGATGGTCATCCCGGAGGACGGCTGCTCGACCATGAATGCCGACTGGCACCGCGCGTCGATAGAGTATGCCATGCAGAACGTCGCGATGGTGACGAAGGTGGATGCCGTGATCGCTGCTTTGTGAACTGATTGAGCCGGCACCCGGCCCGCGAAGGGCCACATTTGCTCCGTTCTCTCATCGTGGCCGCACGGATAACCCTGTCGCGTGCCGCTATGGGAGGCGATTGAGTCCATGTATTTCGCAGCACGATTGTTGCCGATCATTGCGCTGACATTTGGCTCTGGCGCTCACGCTGCCGACGAGTATGAGAAGTGGCCGCCTCTGAAGAGCACGTTCCCTTCGACGGGGGGTGGCGGCATTACGATCAAGGGCTATGACCCTGTGATTACCGGCGGAAAGTGCGTGACGACTTTCATGGCCGTGGAGCCCGGTGAAAATCCCAACGTCTACTCGAACGTTGCGGAGTTCGAAGCCGTGCCAGCACAGGGCGGCACACTCTGTACGAATGGAAAGTGGCGCGCCTTCGCAGGCGGCGCGAGCGGCACAACACCCTTCCGATTCTTCTTCAAGGACGGCGTATTCCGCGCCGCGGAGTGAGCGCTCCTACCAGCGGGCGTGAAGCGATCGGTCCGTCAGCGCATCATCTCACCTGCTTTCAGCCTGCCCACGCCACACGTTGGTCGGGCTGCCGACCTCAGGCTTGAACATTCAGACCTGAACACTGGCGCCGCATTGAGCCGGTGGCCGTCTTCCCTTGCCGACATTTGAGGCAGAGCACCCTCTTGACGTGTTCGCGAAGGCCGGCTCTTATTAACTAACCAGTTGGTTATAGGACGAGGCAGCATGGCCCGAGAGCAGTCTGCAGTGCGCGTCGCCGTCGATGTCGGGGGTACGTTCACCGACATCGTCGTCATGACGTCCGACGGCATCCTGCATGAGAGCAAGGTGTCGACCACGCCGGATGATCCGAGCCGCGGCGTTGTCGACGGCCTTGCTGCGCTCCTCGCAGAACTCAACATTGCGACTTCCGGCGTCGCCGAAGTCCTGCACGGTACAACCGTCGGCTCCAACACCATCCTTCAGCGCGCCGGCGCTAAGACGGGCCTGATCACGACGCGTGGTTTCCGGGATGTGCTCGAGATCGGGCGCATCCGCATGCCGGACATGTTCGATCTGACCTGGGACAAGCCCAAGCCGCTCGTACCGCGCCGCCATCGACTGGAAGTGACGGAGCGCATCGCAGCAGACGGCACGGTCATACAGCCGCTATCGGAGGCCGAGACGATCGCGGCGGCGGAGCAGCTCATCGCCGATGGCGTCGAAACGATCGCGCTCTGCTTTCTCAACAGCTATCGCAATTCTGCTCACGAGAAGCAGGCCGAAGCGCTGCTCAATGCGCGCTTTCCCGATCTGCCGGTCACGGTGTCCTATGCCGTCCTGCCCGAGATGAAGGAGTATGAACGCACCAGCACGACCGTGGTGAACGCCTATCTGCTCACGGCGATGCGGGGCTACTTACGCAAGCTGGAGCGGCGGCTCGAGGAGGTCGGCATTGCCGCTCCTATTCTCGTCATGACGTCGAACGGCGGCATGCTGGCTGCGAGGGCTGCGCGCGAGCTGCCCGTGATGGTCGTCGCTTCTGGTCCTGCCGGTGGTGTGATCGGTGCAGCACGCCTCGGCGCCGCACGCGGCGACAATGACATCATCGTATTCGACATGGGCGGCACCACGGCCAAAGCCGTGATCATCGAGGACGGCCGCCCAAGTATGACGTCGGAGTACGAATTCCGCGACGGCATGTCGACATCGAGCCGGTTCATCAAGGCCGGCGGCTACATGCTGAAGGTCCCGGCGATCGATATCGCCGAGGTCGGAGCGGGCGGGGGCTCGCTTGCGGGCATCGATGCGGGTGGTTTGCTTAAAGTCGGACCGGAGTCGGCGGGCGCTGCGCCGGGCCCGGCCTGCTATGGCCTCGGAAACGCGCGACCGACAGTGACGGACGCCAATGTGGTGCTCGGCATTCTCAATCCGAGCGCGCTGGCTGGCGGGCGACTTGTGATTGATCGCAAACTTGCGGAGCGTGCGATCAAGGAGCATGTCGCCACGCCGCTGGGCCTCTCGGTGGAGGATGCTGCGCATGGCATCCGCGCAGTCGCGAACGCGGCAATGGCGCGGGCGATCCGGGCTGTCACGGTCGAGCGTGGGCGCGATCCGCGTGATCTTGCGCTCATGGCTTTCGGCGGCAACGGCGGCATTCATTCCGTCGATGTCGCGCGGCAGCTCGGCGTGCGCACGATCATCATTCCGCCGCTCGCTGGCGTGTTCAGTGCTGTTGGGATGCTGGCAGCCGATGTCGAGCACACGGCGCTCGTTACCGTCATGCGTCCTCTCGGTGATCTGACGCCGCACGACCTCTCTGGCATCATGCAGCGGCTCGGTGCCGAGGTCGCGGGCAGACTTTCTGCTGACGGCTACGGTGCAGATCGGACCGAGCTCATCTGGCAGGCGGAGCTGCGCCACGAGGGACAGGCGACGGAGCTGCCCGTGCCATTCTCGGCCGACGGCGACATCATTGCCGAGATCACGCGCGGCTTCGTTGCGGAGTATCTCAAGACCTATGGCTACAATGACCAGACGCCGCTCGAGCTGGTCAA
The DNA here is from genome assembly GCA_023430315.1 of Pseudomonadota bacterium. Lineage (GTDB taxonomy): Bacteria > Pseudomonadota > Alphaproteobacteria > Rhizobiales > Hyphomicrobiaceae. The sequence goes on from JAEZAW010000381.1 coordinate 11,723, forward strand.
GATCACGGTCACGGGACGCGGATTGCGTGAGAGCCGGCTCGATTTCAAGGCGATGAAGATCGACCAGCGGTCGAGTGCGGCGCGCGCAGGTCACCGTGTCGTGTCCTTTGCGCGCGGCGTTCCCGCTGTCGAGACGCCGATCGTTTCGCGTACGGCTATCGGCGCCACGGAACGAGCAGGCCCACTCATTGTCGAGGAATTCGACGCGACGATTGTCGTCCCGCCCGATGCGAGCATTCGTCGGGATGATGTGGGCAATCTGATCGTCAAGCTCGAAGGCAGCACATGAACGTCGATCCGATCACATTTGCGGTCATCAAGAGCGGTCTCGACTCGATCGCCGACGACATGGCGTACACCGTCGTGCGCATCGCGCGCTCGGAGATCGTCAAGGATGTGATGGACTTCTCGGCGGCACTGTGCGCGGCCGACGGGCAAATGGTGGCGCAGGCAAAGACTATTGCGCAGCATCTGGGCGCGATCCCGGAAGCCATGGAGGCCGTGCTCAACAAGTACGGCGACGATCTGCACGACGGCGACGTCGTCATCATGAACGACCCCTATCACGGCGGCATGCACCTGCCGGACATCTTCATGTTCGTGCCGCTGTTCTACGAGGGCAAGCGGCGCGCCTTTGCCGTGGTCATCTGCCATCACACGGACGTCGGTGGCCGCGTTCCCGGCTCCAATGCTTCCGATTCGACGGAGATCTACCAGGAAGGTCTGCGCATCCCGCCGCTGAAGCTCTACGATCGCGGCAAGCTCAACGAGACGCTCGAAGCCCTGCTCAAGATCAACGTGCGCGTGCCGGATCGCGTGTGGGGAGATCTCTCGGCGCAGTTCGCGGCGACTCAGGTCGGCAAACGCGGGCTGATCAAGCTTCTTCAGCGCTACGGTGCTGGTGAGGTCGAGGCCTACATGCAGGAGCTGCTCGACTATGCAGAGCGGCTGACGAAGGCAGAGATCAAGCAGTGGCCCAAGGGCACGTATCGCTTCACGGATCATATAGACAACGACGGTTTCTCGGAGAAGCCGATCCCCATCAATGTCGCGATCACGGTGCGCGATGACGGCACGCTGCTTGTCGACTACACGGGCTCTTCGCCGCAGGTGAAGGGCGCGCTCAATTCGACGCTCAGCTTTACGCACTCGCTGACTTATCTGAGCGTGCGATGTGTGCTCGGCCGCGATGTGCCGAACAATGTCGGGGTTTTCCGCTGTATCGAGGTGAAAGCGCCGGAAGCATCCGTGCTGAATCCGGGGATGCCCGCGCCGTGCGCTGCGCGCGCGCTCACGGGTTATCGTGTGTTCGACACGATGCTCGGCGCGCTCGCCCAGATCGTACCGGACCGTGTTCCAGCGGCCGGCGAGGGCGGCAACAGTGTCATCTGCATCAGCGGGCTCAGAGCCAACCGCAAACCCTTCATCATTGTCGACATGATCTGCGGCGCGTGGGGCGGACGGCCGGATAAGGATGGTCTCGAAGCCGTGACCAATGCTTCGCAGAACCTCTCCAACATGCCCGTCGAGGTCATGGAGGCGGAGCATCCTGTCCGCGTCGAGGAGTATTCGTTTGTGCCCGATAGCTGCGGCGCCGGGCACTGGCGTGGCGGCATCGGCGTGCGGCGGAGCTATCGCATTCTCGCCCCCGAGGCATTGCTGCAAATGCGGACGGACCGCGTGCACTTCCGCCCGTACGGCCTCGCAGGCGGCGCGCCGGGCGGTCCTTCGCGCAATGCCATGGTGCGCGATGGCGAGACGCGCCCGCTGCCGGGCAAGATCACGATGAGCGTCGAGCAGGATACGGTGATCGTTCACGATCAGGCCGGCGGCGGCGGCTTCGGCGATCCCTTGACGCGAGACGTGTCGCTCATCCTTGAAGATATCCGCGACGGAAAGATCACGCCGGACTATGCGCGCGAGCAGCATGGTGTGGTGCTGACACCAGACGGGATTCTTGATCCGGTGGCGAGCGATAGCCTGAGGCGCGCGAAGTCGTCTACTTCCCGAGCGGGAGCGGCTCATGGAGCATAGTCCGCGCCACAAGGCAGTTCGGAATTCGGAGGCGAGCCGGGCCAAGATCCTGGACGCTGCGCGTACTGAGTTCGTCACGCATGGCTTGAGCGGGGCTCGCGTCGATCGCATTGCGGAGCGGGCCGGCGTCAACAAGAACCTCATGTATCACTACTTCCAGAGCAAGGAAGAGCTCTACCTCCGTATTCTGGAGGGTATCTACAGCGAGCTTCGCGAACGCCAGCGCGACCTGGAAGTGCGGGATCTCCCGCCAGTCGAGGGTATGCGCGCGCTCGTCGCCCACACCTTCGACCATTTCGTGGAGACGCCTGATCTCATTCGCCTGATGAGCATCGAGAACATCCACTATGCGCACTATCTCAAGCAGTCGAAGGTCGTCAAATCGCTCTACATCCCGCTCTTGCAGACCCTGAAGACGCTCCTCGCGCGCGGTCAGGCAGAGGGCTCCTTCCGCGCCAATGTCGATGCAATCGACCTTTACCTGTCGATCTCGGGGCTCGCGTATTTCTATCTCTCCAACCGATACACGCTCTCCTGGATCTTCAATCAGAAGCTCGACAGCCCGAAGCGGCTCGCACAGCGGCGCGAGCACGTTGTCGAGATGGTGCTCGGGTATCTGCAGAACGAAGAGACTGACTTAGCGCCTCCGAAGAAAGCAGCTCGAAGAAGCAGTCGCTCGAAGACATCTTAGGCATAGAAGACATTCACCCCGTCCCGTACTGGCTTAGCGAAGGGAGATCGTGACGATGAAACGACGCATGGTTCTGGCGATGGCGCTAGCGAGCTGTTTTGCGGTCTCGCTTCCGCAGATCTCCGCGGCGCAGGAGAAGCTTTCAGTGCGCCTGGACTTCTCGCCTTGGGGTGTGCAGGCCGCCATGCATCTCGCCAAGGACAAGGGGTGGTTTGCTGCCGAAGGACTCGACGTCGATATCCAGGACGGTCGCGGCTCGGGCAATACCATCCAGCTCGTTAATGCAGGCCAGGTTGATGTCGGGCAGGTTCAGGTCGGCCTGATCGGCGGCGCGCGTGCGCAAGGCGCTCAGATCAAGTCGTTCATGAATTTCCAGCGTAAGACCGATCTGTGCATTCTCGTCGACAAGGACTCGCCCGTCAGCAAGGTCGCCGATCTGAAGGGCAAGACCGTCGTTGTGTTCGCCGCAAGCCCGTGGGCGCCGTTCATCGATCTTTATTTGAAGTCGGGTGGAATGGACCGCGAGCAGGTCAAGATCGAGTTCGTCGATCCGGCAGCACTCTGGGGCACGTACACAGCGAAGCGCGCCGATGGGCTCATGTCGACGGTCGGATCGGCGCTGCCGGTTGCGGAGAAACCGCGGCCATCGAAGTGTCTCCTCGCGTCGGATGCGGGCATCACTTTCCCGGCCTATGGGCTCGTCGCGCGCGAGGACACGATCAAGTCGCGTGCCGCAGCACTGAAGAAGCTCGTCAAGGTGCAGCAGCGTGCCTGGGAGCATCTCGCCAAAAGCCCCGACGATGGCGTCAAGGCCATCGTTGCGCAGCGGCCCGATGCCAAGCTCAATCCCGATGTTCTCGCAGGGCAGATCAAGCTGACCATCGACTATTTCGAGACGCCGGCGACGAAGGGAAAATCGATCGGCTGGCAGGCGGAGAGCGACTGGGATGCAGCTCTGAAGTCCATGGAGCAGGCTGGCGTCGTCAAGGCCGACTGGAAGGCTGGCGAGTACTACACCAACGATCTCATCGACTAATAGCGACGATGGACGCTCAGCCGACTGGTCAAACGTACGTCCGCATCTCGCGCGTGGGGAAGGTTTATCCTTCTCCGCGCGGAGATGTAACGGCGCTTGCGGACATCGACCTCGACGTTCGCAGCGGCGAGTTCCTGAGCGTGGTCGGTCCGTCCGGATGCGGCAAGAGCACGCTGCTGAAAACCGTCGCGGGCCTGGAGGCTGTCAGCTCCGGACAGATCTCGGTGCGCGGCGCGCCTGTCAAAGGACCACCTGAGCGGCTCGGCGTCGTCTTTCAACGGGATGTGCTGTTGGATTGGCGCACGATCCTCGACAATGTCCTTCTCTCCGCCGAATTCCAGGGGCTGAAGCGCGCGCACGTCGAGGGTCGCGCGAAAGAACTCCTCAAGCGTTTTGGCCTCGGCGGCTTCGAGAACCGCCATCCGTGGGAATTGTCGGGCGGCATGCGTCAGCGCGCTTCCATCTGCCGCGCGCTGCTGAGCGATCCCGAGTTGTTGCTCATGGACGAGCCGTTCGGCGCGCTCGATGCCATGACGCGGGACGATCTTAATGTGGAGCTGACGCGCATCTGGCAGGATAGTGCCCATGGACAGCGCAAGACCGTGCTCTTCATCACGCACAGCATCGTCGAGGCGGTCTATCTCTCCGATCGCGTCGTGATGATGTCGCGCGCGCCGGGGCGCATTGTCGACATCATCGACATCGATATCCCGCGACCACGGCCGCTTTCCGTGCGCGAGACGCCGCGCTTCGGCGAGCTGACGGCCAAGATCCGGCACCACTTCGCCGAGCTCGGGATCCTGAAGGAGTAAAGCGCGGCATGTTCAAGCGCCTGTTGACCGAGAGCCGAACGCGGGCCGCCCTCGTGATCGTCGTCGCGTTGCTTGTCATTTGGGAGGCGTGCGTCGAGCTCTTCGCGCCGTCGCCGATGATCCTGCCGGCGCCCTCGGCCATCTTCGCCGAGTTCTCGTCATCGCCGTGGGTCTTCATCCGCCATTCGGGCTACACGCTGGCCGTGACGGCCGCCGGTTTCGCGATTGCCGTCGCGCTTGGTGTCGTTCTCGCAGTTGCTATTGTCTATTCGCGCTTTCTCGAGCGGACGATCTATACGCTCCTCGTCGCGCTCAACAGCATCCCGAAGGTCGCGCTGGCGCCACTCTTTGTCATCTGGCTCGGTACGGGCACGGAACCGAAGGTTTCTGTCGCCGTCATGCTGGCAATCTTTCCGATCGTGATCGACACGGTGCTGGGCCTTCGCTCCGTCGATCCCGATATGCTGAGCCTCGCTCGCGTCTCGAAGGCCTCGCCCTGGCAGGTTCTGTTCAAGATCCGCTTTCCCTGTGCGCTGCCGAGCTTGTTTGCGGGCATGAAGGTGGCGATCTCCTTCGCCCTGGTCGGCGCCATAGTCGGCGAGTTTGTCGCCGGCGGCACGGGTCTCGGCTTCCAGATCCTCGTTGCTCAGGGCCAGTTCGATACGCCGCGCGTGTTCGTCTCGCTGCTTCTGCTGAGCCTCATGGGCACCGTGCTCTTCTATCTCGTCGACTTTGCGGAGCGCCTCTGCCTGCCCTGGCATGTCTCGCAGAGGCCGCACGTCGGTGGCGCAGGCGGCTGAGCGCATCGCCGACGGCCGTAGCAGGAACAACAGCGTGCTGGAATGACACCTGCCAACGTCGCCATCGGAGCTGCAGCGCTTATTCTCACGGCCGCTCTGTGGGGAAGCAATCATGTGGTCGCGCGGGCGATGCACGACACCGTGCCGCTGACGGCCATGGTGTTCTGGCGTTGGGCGCTGGCCTTGCTCCTGCTCATCCCGATCGCGCTCCCGCAAATGCGGAGGGAACGAGAGCCGCTGCGCCGGAATATTTCCGGCTTGGCATTCGGTGGCGCGATCGGCGTCGGTATTTTCTCGATCCTGCTGATTGGCGGCGCCTACCAGGGACTCGCCACAGATGTTTCGATCATCAATGCGACGACGCCGGCCTGGGTCGCTGTCATCGCCTGGCTCGAGGGGCGAAGCCTGCTCGGGCCGCGCGGCTGGCTCGGCTTAGCACTCGCCTTCCTAGGGACGGTTGTCATCATCCTCCGCGGCGATCTCGCCGCGCTGATCACGGTGGACATTCACATTGGAAGCCTGTGGTCGCTGCTCGGTGCGATGACGTTCGCGTGGTTCTCCCTCAGGGTTCGCGACTGGAGCCGAGAGATAAGCTCACTTTCGCTTACGACCGTCACGGCGTGGTTCGGATTTATTCTGGTGATGGCGCCCGTCTATCTGCTGTGGCTGATGTCTGGTGGCGAACTGATTTCCTTCCGCACGGAGGATCAAACCCTGGCCTGGGCGAGCGTCATCTATGTGGCCCTCGGGCCGACGCTGCTCGGCAATGTCTGTTATCTCTTCGGCGTCAGCGTCGTCGGGCCGCAGCGCGCAGCGGCGTTCCTCTATCTCAGCCCGATCTTTGCCGCGCTCTTATCCATCACGCTGCTTGGCGAAGCCCTGCATCTGTTTCATTTCGCGGGCTTTGCGCTCATCGTGATCGGTCTGGTGGTCGTCAACACCAGCGCGCCGCCGAAGAGATCTGCTGCTGAAGAGTGACAGTGCGCGTGTCGATTGCTTCACGCCTTGGATCGTCGCGCGAGCCACCACGGCAGGATCACGATCAACACGGCCATGACCCAGAGTGAGTTCGAGATCGTGCTCTGGAAGAGGATCGATACGTCTCCACCGGAGAGGGCGAGTGCATTGCGCAAGTTCGTCTCCAGGACCTTGCCGAGCACGAAACCGAGAATGATCGGCGCCATGTCGAAGCCCTGTTTCCTGAGCGCCCATCCCAAGACGCCGATTGCGAGCATCAGGAGCACGCTCGTCACGCTGGAATAGGCTGTATAGACGCCGAGAATGGAGAGCAGCAGGATCGTCGGGATGAGCCACGTGTTGGGCACCTGCAGCATCTTCACGAAGATGCGCACCATCGGAATGTTCATGATCAGCAGCATGATGTTGCCGATGTACATCGACGCAATGAGGCCGCCGGCGAGTTCAGGTTTCTCGGTGAAGAGCTGCGGTCCTGGCTGGATGTTGTAGAGCAGGAGCGCACCGAGCATCACGGCGGTCGTGCCGGAGCCAGGCACGCCGAGCGTCAGCATCGGCACGAAGGCGCCGCCAGCAGCGGCATTGTTGGCGGCTTCCGGAGCTGCGAGGCCGCGCATGTCGCCTTTGCCGAACGTCCCCTTGTCGAGAAGTTGCTTCTCGGTGGTGTAGGCGACGGCGCTCGCAACCGAAGCACCGGTTCCCGGCAGCACGCCAATGACGAAGCCGGAGATGGAGCTGCGGATGGTCGGCCACCAGCATGCCTTAATATCCGCCCAGCTCGGAAAACCCTTGCCGATCGGTATGGGGTTCAGCGTTCCGGCAAACTTGCTCTCCAGCATGAGCAGGATTTCGCTGACCGAGAACAGCCCGATCACAATGATGATGAACTCGATGCCATCGTGCAGCTCAGGCTGATCGAACGTAAAGCGATAAGCGCCGGAGGTCGGATCGAGACCGATGGTCGTCAGGAGAAGGCCGATCAGGCATCCGATGATCGTCTTGACGGGCTCGGCGCCGACCATCGAGGCGAGCGTCGCGAATGCAAAGATCATAAGTGCCACGTACTCGGCAGGCCCAAACTTCACGGCGAACAGACCCAGCAACGGCGCGAAGAATGTCAGGCCGACGACGGCCAGGATACCACCGACGAAGGATGAAAGCGCGCTCATCGTCAGGGCTTCGGCACCGCGGCCCTGTCTGGCGAGCGGATAGCCGTCCATGGCCGTCATGACAGCACCGGCATCGCCCGGCACGTTGATGAGGATGGAGGAGATGCGTCCGCCATATTCGGCGCCGTAGTAGATCGCCGCGAGCAGGATCATGCAGCTCTCAGGCGGCATCTTCATGGTGTAGGCGATGGGGAGGATGAGCGCGATGCCGTTGATCGGGCCAATCGCGGGAAGCGCGCCAATGATGGTGCCGAGGAAGCAGCCAACCAAAGCGTAAAGAAGATTGATCGGTGTCAGCGCGACGGCAAAGCCGGTCCACAGATAGTCGAGCGACATGAGGGACCTCAGCCGGGAAAGAGCAACGTGCCGGACGGGAGATATGTCCCGAGGCCGAATTTGAAGATGGCGAACCAGAAGAGCGCCTGGGCAGCGCCGATCCCGATGGCGCCGCCGACGCTCGCGCCGAATAGGTAGGCAGCCCAACCACAGGCGAGGAACGCTGTGGGTAGGAAGCCTACGTAGTCCATGATGGCCATCGCGAGCGTGGTGACGGCAATGAGGCTGATCGCGCTACGCAATGCCTCTCCCTGGGGCCAGGGATCTGAGGAGCCTGGGCTGAGGAAGTACCAGATGCCACTCAAAGCGAGAGCCAGCGAGAGGATGAAGGGAAAGGCTTGGGGGCCAAGCGGATCGGAAGAGAAAGCGTACTCGATCCGGCTCGTGGCGATTGCCAGTATGGCGGCAAAGGCGAGCAGGATCGATGCGGTCACGCGGCCGCTGAACGTGCCGTTTTGCTGCCCTTCTTCATGAGGAGAGCTCGACAAGTATGCCTCCCTGGGGAATGCGCACGATTGGGTGAGGCAGGGCCGTCTCTCGCGTGCGCGAAGACGGCCCCCATCGACTACTTGATCAGGCCGGCTTCCTGGGCGAGGACCTTGAACCGCGCCACATCGCTTTTGACGTGCGCGTCGAAGTCTTTGCCAAACGACACGAATGGATAAAGACCGCGTGCCTCCTGCTCTTTCTTGAAATCGGCAGTCTTGGTCAGCTTCTGAACGGTCTCAACCCACCAGTTGTAGTCCGCATCGGAGACCTTGGGTCCGACGTACAATCCGCGCCAGACCGTCCAGAGGATGTCGAAGCCCTGCTCCTTGGCCGTGGGAATGTCCTTCGCATCGCCGGTCAGGCGCTCGGGAGACATAACGGCCAGCACGCGAACCTTGCCGGACTTGTGGTGAGGAAGAAATTCGGCGATGTCGCTCGAACCGATCTTGACGTGCCCGCCGAGGACATTCGTCACGACCGGGCCGCCGCCTTCGAGCGCGATGTAGCGCATCTTCTTCGGATCCTGACCGGCAGCCTTGAAGATCAGAGCGGCCTTCATCCAGTCCTGGCTGCCCACGGCACCGCCACCGGCGACCGAGAAGTCTTGAGGCTTCTCCTTGATGCCGTCGATCAGGTCCTTGAGAGATTTGTAAGGGCTGTCGGGTGAGACGATGACCGAGCCGAACTCGGCTCCGAGCGCGCCGACCCAACGCACGGCGTTCTCGTCGTGCGCTCCGAACTTCTTCTGCGCGAGGAGGAGAGCGGAACCCGTCGATACGGCGACGATCGCACCGGGGTCACTCGGACGCGTGCCGATGATGTGGTTGTAGGCCGTCGCCCCGACGCCACCTTCCATGTAGGTGTACGTCATCGGCTTGTCGATCAAGTTGGTCGATTGCAACGCGCCGCCGAGAAGTCGGCACGTCAGATCGAAGCCACCTCCCGGCTTTGCTCCCACAATGCACTCCGTCTTGTCCGGCTTGGCGACAGCCGGCAAGGAAAGTGCAAACACCGAACATGCGATTGCGATCGCGCCCCGAAACATTGGCATAACGGCTCCCTGCAAGGTTTCTTGTGGGGGCCATATTACATGTATTCAGCCCGGTGAGCGAGGCGAGCCGGCCAACGGTCCAAGCAAAGGTCCATTGCTGTTTCACGGAGGTTTGTTACCTACGTGATGAGCCACTCCTCTGGTCGTCCAGCAAGCCGCGGCTTCCCCTTTAAGTTGCTGAATCCAGGCCGGGATTAATCGCTTTTCAACCGGCTCTCCCTCTCACCTGAACGCCGCGAGTTGTGCCACTTGAAGTTTTCGTGTCTTGACTCGGTCGTTCGACCGAATTACGCATTTTGACATTCGGTCGGTCGACCGAAATTTTTGACAGCGATCCAACGTTAAGCTTACAAATAAGGGAGCGTCCCATGGGTGGTATCGCGGCAGTTCTGTATGGTGGCCTCGCATACATCGTCTTCCTGGCCAGTTTTCTCTATGCCATTGCTTTTGTCGGCAATTTGCCTGTGCCGAAGACCATCGACAGCGGCGAGCCGGGAAGCGTGGTCGTCGCGCTCCTCGTCAACACGCTGCTGCTTGGCCTCTTTGCCATCCAGCACAGCGTCATGGCGCGACCGGCATTCAAGCGGTGGTGGACGCGTTTCGTGCCGCATTCCGTCGAGCGGACGACCTACGTACTTTTGGCGAGCCTCGTGCTCTTGCTCCTCTACTGGCAGTGGCGACCGATACCCGAGATCGTGTGGTCCGTGTCGCACCCGGTGCTCGTCGCTGCGCTGCACGCCATCTTCTGGATCGGTTGGGCTACTGTGCTCTTGAGCACCTTCCTCATCAATCACTTCGAGCTGTTCGGTCTCAGCCAGGTCTTCGCGCGGCTGACGGGGCGCGAGTTGCCGGCGCCGAGATTTAGGACGCCGCTGTTCTACAAGTGGGTCCGGCACCCGCTTTATCTCGGCTTCCTGCTTGCGTTCTGGGCGACGCCCACCATGACCATCGGGCATCTACTCTTTGCAGTTGGGACGACAGGCTACATCCTCATCGCGATCTACCTCGAGGAGCGTGACCTGATCGATCTTTTCGGCGATCAGTATCGGCGCTATCGGAAGCAGGTTGCGATGCTCATTCCATGGCCCGTGAGACAGAACGCGGTTCCGCCCCTCAGCCCGGCCGACAAACTCGAACGCCGATGATCGAAGCAAGGAGAGACACGGCATGGCGCGCGTGGTGACCAAGAAGCCGGAAACCAGCACGACGCTGCTCGAGGCAGCAAAGAAGGTCCTGCGCCAGAATGGTTATGCTGGTCTCTCCACGCGCGATGTGGCTGCGGCGGCAGGCGTGCCGCTCAGCCAAATCCACTATCACTTCGGATCGAAGCAGGGTCTTCTGCTCGCGCTTTTCAAGTATCAAAATGCCCAGCTCCTCGATCGGCAGAATGCCCTGTTCGGGAATACGTCCCTGAAAGTTTCGGAGCAGTGGGACAAGGCCTGTGATTATCTCGACGAGGATATCAGCTCGGGTTACGTGCGCGTGCTACAGGAGCTCAGTGCCGCCGGCTGGGCCGATGCCGAAGTCGCGAAGGTCGTCCGCGATGCAATCAAGGGCTGGATCGATCTCATCGTCGGTGTTGCGAAGCGCGCCGAGCAGGAGCTTGGCGGCCTCGGCCCTTTCTCGGCCGAAGAAGTCGGCGCTCTCGTCGCCAACGCATTCATCGGTGCGGAAAGCCATTATCTGCTCGGCCTCGAACGGCGAGGCGTGCCCGTGCGCCAGTCCTTGCGGCGCTTTGGCGATCTCATACGTATTGCGGAGAATACTTTAGCCAACAGGTGAAACCATGCGTGCCAGGCTTCCGGCTTCGGACGGTTTTGTCGATCGAGATGGCGTAAAGATTTTCTACGAAGTCTACGGCGATGGTCCGGAGACGATGGTGTTCCTGCCGCCGTGGAGCATCGTGCACGGCCGCATCTACAAGGCGCAGGTGCCTTACTTCAGCGAGCGCTTCCGCTGTATCACCTTCGACCCGCGCGGCAATGGTAAGTCCGATCGGCCACGCGAAGCGAGTGCCTATACCCTCGCCAACTTCATTGGCGATGCCCTTGCGGTCATGGACGCCACCAATGCTGGCCAGTCGATCCTGGTCGGCCTCTCACTGGCTGGCATCCATATCTGTGCGATTGCCGCCTATCACCCGCAGCGCGTCAAGGCAGCCATCACCGCCGGCACTGCCGCAACCATAGGCCGGGCATACGACTACATGCTGCCGCAGAATTTCCTCGCGAAGCGCGAGAGCCACGTTGGCTGGGATAAGTACAATCGCGAATACTGGCACACGAACTACCCGGACTTTGCGGCGCACTTCATCAGCCACATCCACTCGGAGCCGCATTCGACCAAGCAGATCGAGGATGGCATCGACTGGGCCGGAGAAACGGGCGGCGACATTCTCGCCAAGACGGTCGAAGCGCGGTCGCTACCTCCGCCCTTCGATGTGAGCGAGGCCATGTACCGCAAGGTTCAATGTCCCATGCTCCTCATCCATGGCGACAACGATCTGATCCAGCCGCATGCCCGTGCGGAGCTTGTTGCCGAGCTCACCGGGGGCGAGCTCGTGACAATCGTCGGCGGCGGGCACAATCCTCTCGGCCGCTTTCCAGCCAGATGCAACGAGCTGATCAACGATTTCCTGGATCGGCGCTTGGGAATTCCGGCGCCTGGAAAAAGTCGGCTAAAGCCGTCTGCGCGGGCAAAGAAGGCTCTTTATCTTTCGTCGCCGATCGGTCTCGGGCATGGGCGGCGCGATATCGCGATCACGCGCGAGCTGCGCGAGCTGCGCCCTGACCTCCTCGTCGACTGGCTGGCACAGGATCCCGTAACGCGCCTTCTCGCAGCCAACGACGAGCGCATTCATCCACTGAGCGCGCGGCTCGCCAGCGAGTCGCGGCACATCGAGCTCGAATCGGGCGAGCATGAGCTCAACGCCTTCGAAGCCATTCGCCGCATGGACGAAGTGCTCATCGCGAACTTCATGGTCTTCCAGGACGCCGTCGATTCAGGGGACTACGATCTCGTCATCGCGGACGAAGCCTGGGACATCGATCACTACTGGCACGAGCATCCTGAGCTCAAGCGGTCGAAGCTCGCGTGGTTCACCGACTTCGTGGGTTGGCTGCCGATGCCGGCGAATGGCGATCGTGAGGCGTTTCTCACGACCGACTACAACGCGGAAATGATCAAGCACGTCGAGCGACATCCGAGCGTACGCGATCGCGCGATCTTCGTCGGCTCGCCGGAAGACATCGTTCCCATGTCGTTCGGCCGTGACCTGCCGGACATGCGTGACTGGATCCCCAGGCACTTCGACTTCGCGGGCTACATCATCGGCGAGCATCCCGATGCGTTCGGCGATCGCGCGGCATTGCGCGAGGCTCTCGGATATCGCCCGGGCGAGCGCGTATGCATCGTGACGGTTGGCGGCTCCGGCGTCGGCGCGCCTCTCATCCGGCGCATTCTGGAGAGCTATCCGATCGTGCGTGCGCATATCCCGGAGCTGCGCATGGTTGTGGTTGCCGGCCCTCGCATCGATCCCCGCGCGCTTCCTGAGATGGCGGGCGTGGACGTGCGGGCTTTCGTGCCGAACCTCGATCGACACCTCGCGGCCTGTGATCTCGCCGTCGTGCAGGGGGGCCTCACGACCTGCATGGAGCTCGCCGCGGCGGGAACGCCCTTTCTGTACTTCCCCTTGAAGAACCACTTCGAACAGAACTTCCATGTGGCTCACCGTCTGGATCGGTACGGTGCAGGGCGGCGCATGGAATTTGCGACCGCGACGCCCGATGTCATCGCCGCCGAAATGGTGGCTGCGTTGAAGACCCGGACGACACCGAGGCGGGTCGAGGCAGACGGTGCGGCACGCGCCGCGCGCATGCTCGCTGATCTCCTTTGAGCTGCTGAATTGCCGCCGGCCGGACAACTGCCGATTGAATTTCCTGACTAAATGGCGGTAATTGCGTGCGGGTTTGGAATGCCAATAGGCTCAGGGAATGCAGGAACGAAGTCCGCGTGCGTGCGATGCCGAGACCGGTGCGATGGTCCGCGCGCTCGAGCCTGTGCGCACAGTCGGTGGCCTCAAGGCCCGATACGTCTTCGCCGATGGTGCAACGCGCATCGACACCCTCACGGAATATGGCGGCTATCGCCTTCGCTTTCCGACGACGCACGCAGCACACATCGAGTCGAGCCAGATCAATACGGGTGGCGGCGTTGTCGGCGGCGACAGCCTCATCTGCGACCTGGACGTCGGTGCCGGCGCCGAGGCCGTACACTCGACCGCGACCGCCGAACGGATCTATCGGTCCCTCGGCCCGCCGGCCCGCATCGACGTCACTTTGAAACTCGGCCCCTCGGCCCGCCTCGACTGGCTGCCGCAAGAGACGATCCTGTACTCGGGCGCCCGTCTCAGCCGCCGTTTCGAGATCGACATGGCGCCTGATGCACGCCTGCTCATGGCCGAGATGGTCGTCTTCGGGCGGGTGGCGCACGGAGAAGTTCCGGGGACCGGCGCATTCCGCGATGACTGGCGCCTGCGCCGCGGTGGGCGATTGGTCTTTGCCGAGGCCGTGCGCCTGGAGGGCCACGTGGCAGATGTCCTGGCGCGGCCGGCGATTGCAGCCGACGCACGAAGCACGGGCCTCGTCATCGCGGTCACTCCGGATGCCGAGGATCGCAGGGATGCAGTCCGTGCCGCGCTCGCCGATGCGCGCTCGGATTGCGGCGTCAGCGCGTGGCACGGTATGCTGGTTGCCCGATTTCTAGGCAAGCCGGAGGATGTTCGACGTGACATCATCCGGGCAACCGAGGTGCTCTCAGGCCGCGCCATGCCGCGTGTCTGGATGACGTGAGCAGCCGGACAAGGAAGGGGGCGCTGACCGCATGAACCTGACACCGCGCGAGAAGGACAAGCTGCTGATCGCCATGGCAGCCAACGTCGCACGCCGCCGCCTGGAACGCGGCGTGAAGCTCAACCATCCCGAGGCGATCGCGCTCATCACGGATTTTGTCGTCGAGGGCGCGCGCGACGGGCGCAGCGTATCCGAGCTGATGGCGGCAGGAGCCCAAGTCCTGCGGCGCGATCAGGTCATGGAAGGCATCGCCGAGATGATCCATGACGTGCAGGTCGAGGCGACCTTCCCCGATGGCAGCAAGCTCGTCACCGTCCACAATCCCATTCGATAGCTCGCACGGTTTCATGAACTGGCAGTCAAACGGAGCCTCTCCGCAATGAAGCATGTACGTATCTCCACGCTCGCTCTGGCGGCCTCGGCCCCGCTCTTCATGGCGAGCGCCGCCTCGGCGCACACGGGTCTCGAAACAGGCTTCTCGCTCGTCGACGGCGCACTCCATCCGCTCGGCGGCATCGATCATCTCGCAGCCATGATTTCGGTCGGCCTGTGGGCGGCGCTCGCGGGTGGCAAACGCGTCTGGGTCTGGCCCGTCGCGTTCGTGCTCATGATGTTGGTCGGCGGATTCATCGGACATGCCGGTATCGAGTTCCCTGCTGTCGAGCCGGCGATCGCGCTCTCCGTGGTCGTGCTTGGCCTCGCCGTTGCGCTCGGCGTGAAGGCGCCCGTGGCTGTTGGGGCCGTGCTCATCGGCGTGTTTGCGCTCTTTCATGGTCATGCGCACGGCGCCGAGGCTCCCGCCATGGGCTGGTATGGCTATGCCGCTGGCTTTGCCGTTGCGACGGCACTGCTGCACGTGGTGGGCATCGCAATCGGTCTTGCCATTGGCCGCCTTCCGAGCCGTGTGCCCGCTCAGATCGTCGGCGCGGCGACGGCTGTGCTCGGTGTTTTCCTGATGATCGCCTGAAAGGTTGAGCGATGAAACCCGGTGATATCATCACGCCCGAGGGCGACATCGAGCTGAACGTGGGGCGGACGGTCGTCACGCTCACTGTGTCCAACACAGGCGCCCGCCCGATCCAGATCGGCAGCCACTATCATTTCTTCGAGGCCAATCCGGCGCTGAGCTTCGACCGAGCGGCGGCGCGCGGCACACGGCTCGACATTCCGGCCGGGACCGCCGTCCGCTTCGAGCCCGGCCAGACGCGCGAAGTGCGACTGATCCCGCTCGCCGGCACACGCACGGTCTATGGCTTCCGCCAGGACGTCATGGGCAAGCTCGATCCATAGTTTGGCTCGCTAGATAAAAGCACTCGCGCGATTTGACATAAGGTACTGCCGATGCCCGCCAGGATGTCCCGTGCTGCCTATGCCCAGATGTTCGGTCCGACGACGGGCGACAAGGTGCGCCTCGCCGATACGGACCTGATCATCGAGGTCGAGAAGGATTTCACGACCTACGGTGACGAGGTGAAGTTCGGCGGCGGCAAGGTCATTCGCGACGGCATGGGCCAATCGCAGGTCACGAACGCTGCCGGCGCCGCCGACACGGTCATTACGAACGCGCTCATTCTCGACCACTGGGGCATCGTCAAAGCCGACGTCGCCATCAAGGGCGGCCGCATTCTCAAGATCGGCAAGGCGGGCAATCCCGACATTCAGCCGGGTGTCGACATCATCATTGGACCGGGCACGGAGATCATCGCGGGCGAAGGCAAGATCCTCACGGCCGGCGGCTTCGATACGCACATCCACTTCATTTGCCCTCAGCAGATCGAAGATGCGCTCATGTCGGGCCTGACGTCCATGCTCGGCGGCGGCACGGGACCGGCACATGGCACACTGGCGACGACCTGCACGCCTGGGCCTTGGCACATCGAGATGATGATGCGGGCGGCCGATGCCTTTCCCATGAACCTCGGCTTTGCCGGCAAGGGCAATGCCTCGCTGCCCGGCGCGCTCGAGGAGATGATTGCGGCAGGTGCTTGCGCGCTCAAGCTGCACGAGGACTGGGGCACGACGCCCGCGGCCATCGACTGTGCGCTATCGGTCGCGGACGATCACGACGTGCAGGTGATGATCCACACGGACACGCTGAACGAGTCCGGTTACGTCGAGGATACGATCGCCGCCTTCAAGGGCCGCACGATCCATGCCTTCCACACCGAAGGCGCCGGCGGCGGCCACGCGCCCGATATCATGAAGGTCGCGGGGCTGAAGAACGTTCTGCCGTCCTCTACGAATCCGACGCGTCCGTTCACTGTGAACACGCTCGATGAGCATCTCGACATGCTCATGGTGTGCCACCATCTCTCGCCGTCGATACCGGAAGATCTCGCGTTCGCCGAAAGCCGCATCCGCAAGGAGACGATCGCGGCGGAGGATATCCTGCACGATCTCGGCGCGCTTTCGA
>JAEZAW010000383.1 GCA_023430315.1 Pseudomonadota bacterium
ACCCGGAACAGATGAATGTCCGCGATCGAGTAGCGTCCAATCGCCCACGTGCGATCCCCGAGTTTGATGTTTGCGACTTCGAAGGCCTTGGCAACGTGCTCCGGACCTTTCGAACGCGACGGGTGCATGGTGGAGGCGACGAATGACATCCACGAGATGACTTGCGCCTCGTCCTCGAGATTGCCTTCGGGCCAAAGGCCCGCAGCCGGATGCGTGCGCGCGACGTAGTAGAGCGTTGCGGCGACCTCGGTGAGGATGCGGCCACCCTCGGTAACCAGCGCCGGCACCTTGCCATCTGGGTTGATGGCCAGATACTTCGGTGCACGCGTCTCCTGCTTCGACATGAGCGTCGGTATGAGCTCATGAGGCGCGCCGCATTCGATCAGGGCGATGTGGGTCGCGAGAGAGCTGGTTGACGGCGAGAAGTAGAGCTTAAGCATGACTTGACCTCTTGGCGGCGCGTGATCCCGGAGCATCGTCCGTCGCGGCTTCGCGCGCAAGCTCTTGTGCTCTGCCCACCCATGCCTGCGGCTTTGGCGCCTTTGCGAAGAGGGCTCACGCGTGCAAGGCTGGCACCATGACCGCGCCGCGCACCCCACGCCCCGTCTCGCTTGTCGACTACGAAGTGCTGGCCGCGCAGCAGCTCGCACCAAGTGCGTGGGCTTACGTCTCCGGCGGCGCCGCTGACGAGTTGACCCTCCGCTGGAACCGCGAGGCATTCGACGATCTCGCGCTCATCCCCCGCGTGCTCAATGGCGGTCCAGGTGGCAGCGCGCGCCTGGATCTCTTCGGGTGCTCGTATGCGCATCCGATTTTCGTCGCGCCGGTTGCGCACCAGGTCCTCGCGCACCCGGATGGCGAACGCGCGACCGCAATGGCCGCTGCCGCGCAGGGTGCCGGCATGGTGCTGAGCACGCTCGCCAGCATCAGCATGGAGGTTGCGGTAGCTGCCGGCGCGACGTGCCGCTGGTTCCAGCTCTACATGCAGCCCGAGCGCGAGGACACTTTGCGGCTCGTGCGGCGCGCGGAAAGTGCCGGCTACGAAGTGCTGGTTGTCACGGTCGATGCGCCCGTGAGCGGCGTGCGCAATCGCGAGCATCGCGCCGGCTTTCACTTGCCGCCAGAGCTGACGCCCGAGAACCTGCGCGGGCTGGCGCGTCCCACGCCGACGCCTAAGCCCGGACTCGAGAGCGTCATCTTCGAGCACTTCATGGCCATTGCGCCGAGCTGGCGCGACATCGAGTGGCTGCGCGGGATCACCGCACTCCCGATCGTTCTCAAAGGCATCATGGCTGCCGACGACGCCGTTCGCGCGCTCGATGCCGGCGCCTCGGGCATCGCTGTCTCGAACCACGGCGGCCGTACGCTCGACACGCTGCCGGCCACGATCGATGTGCTGCCCGAAATCGCGGAGCGCGTCGCTGGCCAAGTACCGCTCCTTGTCGATGGCGGCATACGGCGCGGCACGGATGTTCTGAAAGCACTTGCCGCCGGCGCAACAGCGGTGATGGTCGGACGCCCGATCGTCTACGGCCTCGCGGTCGACGGTGCCATGGGCGTCGCGCACGTACTGCGCCTGCTGCGCGACGAGTTCGATGTGGCGATGGCGCTGACGGGCTGCAAGACGCTCGCCGATATCGGGCCGCATCTGCTGCGACGCTAGTCGCAATTCGACGGCTATTTGAGATTGAAATTAATGGCCATCACGTATTCCAGAGTCTCGCCCCGCACCTCGTCGGGCGGCTCCGGGAGAGGCGATGCGCGATAGAATAGCGCGACGGCTTCGGCATCCAGATACTTACTCGACGATGCCTTCACGAGACGCGCCGAGAGGACTTTACCCTTGCGATCGATCTTGAAGGCGACCTGCACCGCTCCCTGTTGCCCGGCGTTGCGCGCCTCATTGGGATAGTTGCGATGTTGCCCAAGGTGTCTGTTCATGAGCTTCGACCATGACAAGACCGGGTCGGACGTGCGGTCCGTCGTGCCCTGGCGCCTAGCGGCGGGTTTATCCGATTCCTCGGTGGCAACACTGGGCGGGGCCCCACCCGCGACCGAGGCATCCTGCGCCTTGGCGGACTCGGTCTCTGGCTCCTCTTCTTTTTTCTCCTCCTTGACCTCCTGCTTCTCGACCGGCTTCTCGATCTCTTCCTTCTCTTCCTTCTCCTCCTTGACCTCCTCGACCGGCTTGTGGATGGGCACAGCCAGCTCGGGATCGGCAGCCACCGGCAGTGGCTCCTCCTTCGGAGGCATCACCTCCGGCACATCCTCGGTCGGCTTCTTCTCCGCAACTGCTGTCTGAGTGGTTTCACCTGGCGGACCCTGAACGGCAGAAGACTGCGAGGCTGCGACCTCCACAGGCGCAACCTCGAGCATGAAGGCGCCCTCGGCCTCCTCCACCACCTCCTCTTCCGGTGGCATCAGGTAGGCATAGGCGACAATCCCGGCGTGCAGGCTCGTGACGATGAAAGCGGCCGCAACTACGCGCGCCCACCACCGCCACCGGGGCTCAAATGCGTTGCCGTCCAACATCAGGTAGTCGATCCCTCAGGAACGCCGAGCGCTTCCTATCGAGCGCAAAGGGTAGCCGCACCCCGGCCATTACCTAATCTGTACTCTCATGGCATAGAAAAGCCAACCCGTCAGACCAGCGCGGCTTTTGGACGCCGGTCAAAGCGGGTTACATCTCGGCCCAATGCCGAAGCAGGTTGTGGTAGTGCGCCGTCAGCGCCGTGACCGCAGGATCATCATCAGGCAGTCGCGCCCTGGTCCGCATGATGGCCATGTCGAGGTCATAGAGCATGTGCCGGCGCCAATCGTCCCGGACCATGGACTGCGACCAGAAGACCGCGCTCCAGCGGCTACCACGCGTGACCGGCGTCACGCTGTGCAGGCTCGTTGCTGGATAGACGACCATGTGTCCGGGCGGCAGTTTGACCTTGTGCGCACCGTACGTGTCGTGCACGACCAGCTCACCGCCGCCGTAGTCCTCGGGCGGCGTCAGAAACAGCGTCGTGGAAACGTCGGTCCTGATGCGCTGACCCGTGGGCAGCGCGCGGATCGAATTATCGACGTGCGCGCCGAACGTCATGCCGACGTCGTAGCGATTGAACATCGGCGGCATGACGCGCAAGGGCAGCGCAGCCGTGGTGAACGTGGGATTGCGACCAAGCGCGCGAAGAATGATATGGCCGAGATCCTGCGCCTCCGGCGCATCGAGAGGCACCTGCAGATTCTTCTTCACGACGGCGGCCTGATCGCCGGCTGTCGCACGTCCGTCCTGCCAGCGCGTGGTCTCGAGCACACGGCGGATATGCGAGACTTCCTCCGCGGTGAGGACGTCTGGAATGGTTACAAGCATCGGCCCTCCGGAAGCGGGAAGATTGCGCTAGGCCAAGTAGGATATACTTGACTTTATGTGTCAAGTTATCATGCCCGCGACCGGAAAGCCCCTACGGCTCGATGCCGCACGCCAACCCATTCAGCTCGCCGCGACGAGCTCCGGGTTGTCGTTAATGGAGTCCATGTCCTGCGTGGTGACGCGCCGCAGATCGCGGCGATACTTAGCGTCATTGTACCGTGTGCCGCGATGGAGCGTGCAGCGGTTGTCCCAGAGCACGAGATCGCCGACCTGCCACTTGTGCGCATGAACGAAGCGCTGTTGCGTCGCGTGCTCCATCAGATCGCGCAGCAGCAGGCGACCTTCCGGCTGCGGCCAGCCGATAACGTGCGAAGCGTGAGAGCCCATATAGAGCGTCTTGCGCTTCGAACCAGGATGCACGCGCATGAGCGGATGACGCACCGAGGGCAATGCCGCGCGCTCGGCATCGGTGTAGTCGGTGTGACCGAGCTGGCCGCGCGAATTGAAGATCGAGTGCTCGGTAATCAGTCCCTCGATCAGTTCCTTCGTCTCGTCGTCGAGCTCGTCGTAGGCGGCGCGCAGGTCGGCGAAGAGCGTATCGCCACCCGAAGGTGGCACGACGTGCGCGTGCAGCATCGAAAGCGCACCGGAGATCGGGCGGAACGAAGCATCCGAATGCCAGAGCTGATTGCCGAGCGAGTCGAGCCGGCGACTATCGTCACGCGCGCGCAGCTCGTTCTTCACATTGAGGTTCGAGATGTCGGCGATCTCGGCGTGCTGGAGGCGGTGACCGGAGCGGTGATTGCGCGGCGGCGCGACACTGCCGAACGTGCGGCCGAGCGCCAGGAGTTGATCATCGTCGAGAGACTGACCGTGGAAGACCAGCACGGAATAGCGATTGATCGCGTCGTTGAGCGTATTGATCGTCTCGGCGCCGAGCGGACGCGAAAGGTCGACGCCGTCCACCTCGGCAACGAAATGCGGATGTAGCTGACGAATGTTGATAGCCATGGTTGCTTCCTCACCCGTTTGATTTTTTGAGTATTTTGGAAGCTTGATCTAACCACCTCGCCAGCCAGTCCGCCAGCCGGTGGCTGCGTCGCCGGGCGCAACCCAGGCCCACAACCGAGGTATGGTCCTCAGTCGGCCGTCCAGCCGCCGTCGATTATCATCGACGTACCCGTCATAAGCGAGGACGCATCCGACGCGAGATAGATGATCGCGCCGGTGAGATCGCCGACCTGGCCGAGACGGCCGAACTTGATTTTGGTCAGCACCTCGCTGCGGAATTTCTCATTCTCGAGCATGCGGCGTGCCAGCGGGGTCTCCACAAACGTCGGGCAAATCGTGTTCACGCGAATGCCGTGCGGCGCGAGATCGACGGCCATGGCCCGCGTCATGCCTTCCATGGCCCACTTCGAGGCGCAGTAGACCGTGCGCGTTGCGGCGCCGACATGCCCCATCTGCGACGACACGTTGATGATCGAGCCGGATTTTCCCACCGCCACCAGCCTCTGCGCCACAGCCTGCGCGACAAAGTAGGCCGCGCGCACGTTGAGCGTCATGATCGTGTCGTACTGGGCCTCGGTGACATCGAGGAAGGTCACCGGCTGGTTGGTGCCGGCGTTGTTGAGCAGAACGTCGTAGGGCGCACGCGCCGCAATGGCCGAGCGCATGGCCGCCGTGTCGTTCACATCCAGCTCGAGAGCATCGGCGCTGCGGCCCGCTGCCTTCAGCCGCTCGACGGCCGAATTCAGGTCCGCCGAGGGCCGCGCGGCGAGCGTCACGTGCGCGCCGAATGCGGCCAGCGCCTCGGCTGCGGCAAGGCCGATGCCGCGACTGCCACCGGTTATCAGAGCGCGTTTCCCTGAAAGATCGAAGGATGGAATGGTCGGATTGCTACTGGCTGTCATCGCGACCTACCTCGACCGCTCGAGCGGCGGCGGCGCGAAGGCCGTGACCTCGCCCGGATCGCCCTCGAAGCGCTCGACCTCGACGAGCGCCGTATGCGCGATCGGCCCCTGGCCGAGCTTCGATGTACCCTTGTCGGGCGTGAGCATGTTCGGGTTGCCGTGCTTGTCGAGCGCACCGATGCGGCCCGGCTCCTTGGGGTCGTACCAGGCGCCCGTCGCAAGGCGGATCACGCCGGGCATGACGCCATCGGAGATCACCGCCGTCGCCAAGGTCGCGCCGCGCTGATTGAACACGCGCACCATGTCGTGCTCGGCAATACCGCGTTGCTTGGCATCCACGGGATTGATCAACACCGGCTCGCGGCCGTTGATCTTGAGCGCCAAGCTCTCGCCCGCGAAGTCCATCTGCGAGTGAAGCTTTCCTGCCGGCTGGTTCGAGATCATGTGCAGCGGATAGGCCTTCGCCTTGTCGGAGCCGAGCCATTCGAGCGGCTCCATCCACACGGGATGACCGGGGCAGTCGTCGTAGCCAAAGCTCGCAATGCGCTCGCTGTAGATCTCGATCTTACCGGAGGGCGTCTTCAGCTTCTTCGCCGCCGGCTCGGCGCGGAAATCCGCGAGCACGGTGTGCGGCTTTGCCGGCACGGGGCTTTCGGCGTGACCCTGCTCCCAGAAGACATCGAAGTTTGGCAGCTCGACGCCGGCGCGCGATGCATCCTGCCGCGCAACCTCATAGATATGGCGCAGCCAGTCCATTTCCTCGCGGCCTTCCGTGAAGGCCTTCTCCACGCCGACCTTGCGCGCGAGCGCGCGGAAGATGTCGTAGTCGTGACGCGCCTCGCCGACGGGATCGACAGCCTTCTTCATGGCGATGATGAAGCGGTCGCGTGAACTCGCACCGATATCATTGCGCTCAAGCGTCGTCGTCGCCGGCAACACGATGTCGGCGAAGCGCGCCGTCGACGTCCACCACGGCTCGTTGACGATGACCGTGTCCGGCCGCCGCCAGGCTTCGATCAGGCGGTTGAGGTCCTGGTGGTGGTGGAAGGGATTGCCGCCGCACCAATAGATCATGCGCGTCTCGGGATAGACGCGATCTTCGCCGTCGAAGGTATAGGCCTCGCCGGGCTTGAGC
>JAEZAW010000006.1 GCA_023430315.1 Pseudomonadota bacterium
CGAAAGGGCGGTTATGAGCAACTTGAGCACGGCTGATATTCTTGTTTCTGCCGGTCTTCCTGCGCAGGCGGCCACGGACTGGCTGGCAAATGAGCCCAAGGGCATTGCTGACTTTGCGACCGACCAGCATGCCTATGGTGCATTCTGGGCCGGGGGCGCGCGTCTCTTCTCCGTCCTGCCGAAGAAGCCTTCGCGGAGTGCCGCTGAGCGTGCCGCTGCAGAAGCCATTCTCTCGAACACGCGTGGCGCACGGGACCGATTCCTTGCTGCGCACACGCGCGCGCTTTACGACGCGCTGACCGCGGGCCGCACACGGTTCGTGCGCATCGAGGAACTCGTCTTTCTGGCGGCAGATGTGGTGCCGGGGCTCGTGCCCTCGCGGCAAGAGGTTGCCGTCGAGGCTGCGCTCAATCAGGGCGACAAGGATGGCGTCGAGATTGACCAAGGCCTGTTCGTCGCGCGCGTTCTCGCGGAAGAGGTTGCCGGCTCTCATCTCTGCCACGCGATGCTGCTGCCGCGCGCAGAAAGCGCCGAGGCCGCATCGCGGTTCGCCGCGGACGGTAGGCTCGATCTCGGCGCCGCTCGGCTGGAGCGACACGGGCGCGCCATCCATTTCATCTCTTCTAATCCGCGCTTCCTCAATGCCGAGGACGATACGACGCTCGATGCTGCGGAGATCGCGACCGATGTCGCAATTCTCGATCCGGCAAGCGATATCGTCATCATGCGCGGCGGACCGGTCGAGCATCCGAAGTATCGCGATCGCCGGATCTTCGGCGCGGGCATCAACCTGACGCACCTCTATCGTGGCGCGATTCCTTACCTATGGTTTTTGCGCCGCGATCTCGGGTTCGTGCACAAGATCTACCGCGGCGTCGCGCGGCCCGATGTGTTCCCCGACGATGCCAACGGCTGCGGCATCGAGAAGCCTTGGGTCGCCGCCGTCGACGCGTTCGCCATCGGTGGCCATTGCCAGCTCCTGCTCGTCATGGACTACGTCATTGCCGCTGCCGATGCCTTCATGACGCTGCCGGCGCGCAAGGAAGGGATCATTCCGGGCCTCGCCAATCTGCGCCTGCCGCGCTTCGTCGGCGACCGGCTTGCGCGCCAGGCCATTCAGCTCGAGCGGCGTCTGCCCTGCGACTCGCCCGAGGGACGGCTCATCTGCGACGAGATCGTTCCGCCTCAGGACATGGCAGCCAGTATCGAACGCGTCGTGGCTGACATGACGGGCGCCGGTGCCGTCGGTGCGATCGGGAACCGCCGTGCGCTGCGCCTCGGACAGGAACCCATCGACCTGTTCCGGCGCTACATGGCTCTCTACACCCGCGAACAAGCCTCCTGCCACTACAGCCCCGCGCTCATCGCCAATCTCGAGCGCAATTGGGGGGCGCAGAACCGGCGGATGTAATCGCCGATCGCGACCGCGACAAAATGGGCGCTCTGATCGAGATCAATTGATCGCCGCCCGGTGTCGTGTTCAAGGAAGGCATGAGCACGGAACCGCACGACATTCGGGATATCCAGGCGCGCCGCGCGGCTGCCGCGGCGGAAGTGCAGGCCCGGACCGGCATCGACGAGGACATGATCCAGCGGCTCGTGCACACATTCTATGATCGCATTCGGGCGGACGAAGTGCTCGGGCCGATCTTCGCCGCGCGCATTTCCGACTGGACGCCCCATCTCGAGCGTATGTGCGCCTTCTGGTCGTCGGTGACGCTCGTGACGGGGCGCTACCATGGCCGGCCGATGCAGGCCCATGCTCGATTGCCGGTGGATGCTTCGCACTTCGATCGCTGGCTTACGCTCTTCGCCGAGACCGCCAACGAAGTTTGCCCTCCGGCGGCCGCGGCCTATTTTGTCGAGCGGGCGCGAATGATCGCCGAGAGCCTGGAGCTCGGGATCGGTACGATGCGTGGCCTGATGCTGGCCAAGGGCGAGCGCTTGCCGCCGGCACCCTGAACGGTCGAGATCCTCCACCTCCCGCGCGCTTCGGCTGCTGCTTCCTGTGCGTCGCGCATGAAATTCGTCCAGCGCCCGGACTTGTCACCTATGCCGGCGGAGGTGCACATTCGCTGCGCGGCAGCAATGGGAGCAGGGCGCAGCAATGGAAAAGCCGATCGAGGATCTGGTCAAAGTGCAGGTGGCGCAATGGCATGGCGTCACCCCCCCGAACCCTGCTGCAGAGGAAGCGGCCAAGGCTATGGCTGGCCTGATCGAGAGCTTCGAGAAGCTGCGCGGGGAGCTCCAGTTCGAGGATGAGCCGTCGAGTTTCGAGACGGCGCTTCTGGAGATCAAGGAGCGCGCGCCATGAACGCTTTTGATGCACCGGGCACATCGCTCGCCAATCTCACGCTCGTCGAGGCCGCTGAAGGGATCAGCAAAGGTGAGTTCAGCGCTGTCGATCTCGCAACCGCCGCCTTCAAGGCTTTCAAGTCTGGCGACAAGGCACTCAACTCGGTCATCTCGCTCGAGGAGACGGAGGCGCTCGAAGTTGCTGCCTTGCTCGACAAGGAACGCAAGGCCGGCCAGATCCGTGGCCCGCTGCACGGTGTGCCGCTTGCGCATAAGGATATGTACTACCGCGCCGGCAAGGTCTGTACGGCGGGCTCGGAAATTCGTCGCTCGTTCGTTCCGGCGTACACATCGACGGCGATCTCGCGGCTCGAAGCCGCCGGCTCGTTCACGATCGGCACGCTCAACATGGCCGAATTCGCGCAGAACCCGACCGGCCACAATGTGCACTTCGGCCACTGCCGCAATCCATGGAACACCGACTATTGCCCCGGCGGTTCCTCATCCGGCTCTGGAGCGGCCGTCGCGGCTCGCTTCATCTATGGCGCGCTCGGCTCTGATACCGGCGGCTCGATCCGCCTGCCGGCGACCATGTGCGGCATCACCGGCATCAAGGGAACACAGACGCGCGTCTCGCGCTACGGCGCCATGCCCCTGTCCTTTACGTGCGACAACGTCGGGCCACTGGCGCGTACGGCGCGGGATTGTGCGCGCCTACTCAAGATCATTGCTGGGTACGATCCGGCCGATCCAACCTCCTCGAAGGAACCTGTCCCCGACTACGAGGCAGGTCTCGACGGCGACATCCGCGGCATGCGCATCGGCATTCCGACGAACTTTTTCTTCGACGGCGCCGATCCTGAAGTCGTCGCCGCTTTCGACGCGGGCATGGAAGTGCTGAAAGCACGCGGCGCGACGCTGGTGCGCCTCACGATCCCGCACATGGACGCGATCAGCACGTACGGCGCAATCGTGTCGCGTGTCGAGGGCTCGACCATTCACGCGCAATGGCTGCGCGAGCGCTCCCAGGCCTACTCGGTCGCACTCTCTGCGCGCCACTATTCGAGCCTCTCGCTGCCGGCAGCATACTATCTGGAAGCTCTTTCGCGCCGTGGCCCGATCCTGCGTGCGCTCGGTCGCGAGGTGTTCGACAAGGTCGATGCCTTCGCAGTGCCGACCATCCGCATGAAGGTGCCGACGCTTGCATCGACTGATATCGACGCTGGTGTGCCTGGAGCGCTCGATACCTTCGCTGCGATTGCAGCGAACACGCGCCCGATAAATTACACGGGGCTTCCTGGCGTCAGCGTGCCATGCGGTTTCGACAGCGACGGTCTGCCGATCGGCTTCCAGATCCAAGGTCGCCCGTTCGGCGAAGGTCGGATTCTGAAGATCGCCGACGCGTATCAACGCGATACGGACTGGCACCAGCGTCGGCCACCGATCGCGGCGTAGGAATGTGCGGAGCTATTTCGGTCTCGCCCGGATGCAGCGGACCATGCGCGTCGGCTCGATCCACATCTCGGGTGGGGGCGCGGCGCAGGCCGGCTCGGCAAAACGGCAGCGCGGGGCGAAGGCACACCCAGGCGGCAGCGCGGCGAGATTCACCGGGGAGCCTGGGATCGCCTCAAGGCGCTTGCCACGCATGGCGCCATTGACCGTCGAGGCAAGCAGACCCTGCGTGTAGGGATGCTGGGGCTCGCGGATGACGGCACGCACCGGTCCGGTCTCGACGAAGCGGCCCGCGTACATCACGGCAATGCGGTCCGAAATTTCTACCGCCACGCCGACGTCATGCGTGACGAACAGGACCGCCATGCCGAGTTCACGCTGAAGGCGGTGCAGGAGCTGCAGGATCTGGATCTGCACGGTCGCGGCGAGCGCGGTCGTCGGCTCGTCGGCAAGCAGCAGGCGCGGTCGACAGGAGAGCGCGAGCGCAATCATGGCGCGCTGACGCATGCCGCCCGACATCTCGTGCGGATAGTTGTCGAGCCGTCGCGCGGGTGAGGGGATCTGCACCATTTCGAGCAGTTCGAGCGCGCGCTTCCTGGCGTCGCTCTCCGAGAGGCCGTCGTGGCGCTTCACCGTCTCGATGATCTGATTTCCGATGGTGAAGACCGGATCGAACGAGGTCATCGGCTCCTGGAAGATCATGGCGACTTCGCCGCCGCGCAGGTCGCTGAGCGCGGGCGCGCCGAGGTCCAGGATGTCTTTGCCGGCGACGGTGACCTTCCCCGACATGCTCGTGAGATGCGGTGGCAGCAGGCGCATCATCGCGCGCAGTGTGACGCTCTTCCCGGAGCCGGACTCGCCGAGAATGCACAGCACTTCGCCGGCATCGACCGTGAAGCTCACGCCATTCACCGCATCGATCGTTCGATCGCGCGTGGTGAAGCGGACGGTCAGGTTATCGACGCGCACGAGCGGCTCTGCGCCTTCCTTGGCGACCGTGCGTTCTTTGGGGATGGCTGCGACGCTCATGCCGGCATCCTCCCTCAAGCCGCAGCTGCCGGCGCGGCACTGTGGCCGGAGCCGGGGATCAGCATATGGCACGCAGCAAGATGATCGCCGGCGGGGTTTCCTGCATCGGCGGTGAGCTTCGGCTCGCGCGCGGAGCAGCACATCTCGGCGTGTGCGCAGCGCGTGTGGAAGCGGCAGCCTCCCGGTGGGTTGATGGGGTTCGGTGGATCACCGGTAAGCGTTGCCTGCTTGCCGCGGTTGTCCGGGTCCATGGATGGCATCGCGCCGAGCAGAGCACGCGTGTAGGGGTGGCGCGGATTGCCGTAGATGCTGTCGACGGGGCCGACCTCGACGATCTTGCCGAGATACATCACGAGCACGCGGTCGCTGATGTACTGCACGACATTGAGATCGTGCGAGATGAAGACATAAGTGAGCGAGAGATCGCGCTTCAGGTCGGTCAGGAGGT
>JAEZAW010000028.1 GCA_023430315.1 Pseudomonadota bacterium
CCCGCATCATGGGCGAGGACGGCAAGGAGAAGCTGGTCGGCGATGTCGCGTTCGACGAAGTCCAGCACGCCAAGGCAGTGACGCCGGTTCCGGGCGGGGTCGGCCCGATGACGATTGCGTGCCTCCTGCGCAACACGCTCACGGCCGCTGCAGCGCGGCGGGGGATCGCGCTCGCCATTTGACGGCAGCTTGACGCCGCCGCGCCATAACCTCTGGAAACGGCGCGTCTAGTGCGCGAAACTAGATCTTATGGTTCGGCCGCATCTTCGCGACCCAGCTCAGGAGCACGTGCTCATGGCGGATGCCGACACGCCCAATCCCTCCATTCTTTCGCACGTGTCGGTTGGAACACGAGATTTTGAGCGTTCCACGCGCTTCTACGACGCCGTGCTTGCAACCCTCGGGTGCCGTCGCATCATGGAGCACCCGGGTGCAGTTGCGTATGGTCGGGCGTATCCGGAGTTCTGGGTCCAGTTTCCGATCGATGGCAAGCCGGCAAGCGTCGGCAACGGCACGCATTTCGGCTTCTTTGCGAGCTCGAAGGCTAAGGTGGATGCCTTTCACGCGGCGGGCGTTGCGGCCGGTGCAACGGACGACGGCAAGCCGGGTCCGCGCACTGAGTACGGCGCGCCGTACTACGGTTGTTTTCTACGCGATCCCGACGGCCACAAGATCGAAGCGGCTTTCTGGGATCTCGACATGGCGCAGCGGCTCGGTATGGCCTAGATAGAAGTGCGCGCGGACACGATCCGCGAGGCTTGTGGATAGCCGCAGTTCATTGTCGTGTCCGCAAGTTGACGCAATCGCATGGGATATGGGGCGGGTTTGTAAGCAGTGACTTTCCGCGCGCGCGCCGACTGTGGCGGTCGGCGCCAGGCACGGGCGGGGCGACGGTCATGACAAAGTGGATTATCGCATTTTTGCTGGTGCTCGTCGGCCTCTCCGACAGTGCCATTGCCCAGGAGCGCTGGGCTCGCATCAACTCGGCAACAGCAGGTGCCGGCACCGAGCAGGTGCTGATCGACGCCTCGGGTTGGTCGAATGGCTGCAAAGGCATCCGGTTCGCGGTGCAAGATGGGACGATAGCTATCGAGAACGTCTCCATCGTCTATGCAACCGGCCGCGTGCACGCCGAGAAAGTTTCGCCGCCGGTCCGAGTTGGACCGGGTGCACAGAGCCGTGTGTTCGCTGCGACGGATGATGTCCGCCAAGTTCGTCTCGTCACGGTCCGCTTCTCGCGGATTGATCGATCCGCCAAGGCCGTGACGATCGAGCTGTGGGGCCTGCAGCCCGCGGCGCGGCCGAGCGTCGCCCCACCCGCAACGTCACAGCGCCAGTTCAAGTTCGAGGCGCCGGGGACTGGGAGTGGCGGCGCATCGCCGCCGATGGCGCGACGCGCGGAACCACCGCGCGAATCCTTGGAGGCTTCGCGGCCATCGGACGCGCCACGTACGCGCAGCATGCAGCGGTCGGCACCGGGCACGGAGACTGCGGCACCACAACCGCCGCCTCCGCCGCCGCCTGTCGCCACGGCGCCCTCGTCGCAACCGCCATCAGCCGCGCCTTCGTCGCAACCGCCATCAGCCGCGCCTTCATCGCCGCAGCCGAAGGCCGCGAGCCGTTCGCTCGCCTCCGCGCCTGATGCCAACAAGCCTTACACCGAGGTGGACGTCTTCTTCGGCACCGACCGCAAGAGGGAGGCGGACCGCAGCAAGTTCGGTCGCGCTGTTGCCGCGTTCGGCACCGGACGTTCGACTCAGCTCAACCTCGGCAAGGCCGTTGTGACCGTGCCGAAAGAGGGGCGTGAGAAGGGAGCAATCCCGCGCCCCGAGTGGGATCTCATCGTCGCGCGCTTCTCACTGCGCGAAGAGGATCTTTCGCGCGACTTCACCGTGTTCGCCGTCGATGTGATGAACAAGAATGACTTCGTGCGTGAGGCGCGCCAGAAGCTCGCGGGGTCGCGGCGCTTCGAGGGGCAGGCCTTCGTGTTCGTGCATGGGTATTTCGTCACGTTCGACGATGCGCTGTTCCGCGCCGCCCAGATCGCGCACGATCTCGAGTTCGACGGTGTGCCGTTCGTCTACAGCTGGCCGTCCGTCGCGGGCGTGACGGGCTATGTGCTCGACCGTGGCCGTGCGCGCGATGCGCGCGATCAGCTCCGCGAGTTCGTCGATCTCATCGCCAAGGAGAGTGGCGCCAAGGAGGTGCATCTCATCGCGCACAGCATGGGCGCCGATCCGCTGCTCGAGGTCCTGCGCGATATTCAGCGCAGCGAGCCGCAGGTCGCAAAGGCTGGCCATCCGCGCTTTGGCGAGATCATCCTCGCGGCGCCGGATATAACGCGCGAAAGCTTCGAGCTGATCGCCGCCCAGATCACGGGCCTCAGGCGCGGTATGACGCTTTATGCATCGTCATCGGACCGCGCGATGACCGTATCGCGCTGGACGCGGCTCGGTGAAAGCCCTGCAGGCTACGTGCCGGCCAGTGGCCCGGTCGTCGTGCCGGGTGCAGCAGACACGATCGATATTTCGAGCCTCGATACGAGCTTCTTCGCGCTCAATCACTCGACGTTCGCTGATCGCGAGGCCTTGCTCGGCGATATCCGCCGGCTCATCAGCAGCGGTCTGCGGCCACCGACCACGCGTGGCGACAACTTCGAGCTCATCAAGGGCGAAGCCGGCGAGTACTGGCGCTACAAGAAACAATAGGCGCGGGCTGTCGTCTCAGGCTTGAGACCCCCGCCAGATCCGCTTGGCTTCGTCCTCGCCGAGCGTGAAATCGAGGCTGTAAAAGCCCGCTGTCGGATGTGCAGCGGCGCCATGTTCCGACAGGCCACGACTACCCATGAGCTCGACGTACGCGGCTTCCACGGCCGCGCGGTCATAGCCTTCGACGAGCACGATCCAGTCGGCGACGGCATCAGGCTTGCCGCGTAGCGCTGTCTCTCGCGTACCCGCCTGGCTGGCCGCGCTGTCGCTGATCAGCAGGTGAGCGCTATTGAGGCCCGCGCGTGCGGCCAGCGTCGGAAGCATTTCGCTCGCGAGCCATTGCCGAAGCTGCTGTGCCTCGCCGCCGCGCGCGGAGAGCTGGATCGTGAGCAGGTAGCCGCCGATGCCGTGGCCGTACGTTGCGGCCACCGTGCACAAGCTGCGGTTCATGTCGCGGAAGAGCGGGAAATTGCGCGACGACCACGGTGTCGGATTGTTCAGGCGCTCGCGATAAGCCGCCGATGTGAAGGTCGCGAGAGTCTCACCTTGGTAGATGGTGCAAATCCGCGGGGACCCGCTGAGCGAGCGATAGCGCGAGCCGCGTAGGAAGCCCGGAATGGCGACGCGCTCGATCATGTGCTCGTGGGTATGCCAGTTGTCGTGCTCGCTCTCGCTGCCGGCAGGCAAATCCCACCAGGCAACGAAGCAGCCGGTGCCCGGCATGGTCATCCGCCGTGAGCCTTACGAGATCGCCGCAACTGCGCGCCGCGCTAGAACACCGACGAGCTGTGCGCGATAGGCGCCGGACGCGTGCATATCTGCGATCATGTCGTCTGCGGGAACCGTGATGCCCTCGATGGAGGCTGCGGCGAAGCTCTTCCCTAAGGCTGCTTCCATCTCCGGGACGCGGAAGACTCCAGCTTGGCCGGCACCCGTTGCCGCGACGCGCACGCCTTGCGCGCCTTTGCTCACCATGACGCCGACGAGCGCAAAGCGCGAAGCCGGGTGCGCGAATTTCTCGTAATGCGCGCGCTCCGGCACGGGAAAGGAAATGGCGCGGATGATCTCGCCTTCTTCGAGCGAGGTCGTGAACAGCCCGTCGAAGAATTCATCGGCGGCAATGCTGCGGCTGTCAGTGAGCACGGTCGCGCCGAGCCCGAGCACGGCTGCCGGATAGTCGGCCGAGGGGTCATTGTTCGCGAGCGAGCCGCCCATGGTGCCACGATTGCGCACCTGAGGATCACCGATGAGCCCGGCGAGATGAGCGAGCGCCGGGATGAGGCGGCGCACGTCGGGCGAGGCGGCGACATCCGCGTGGCGCGTCATGGCGCCGACCGTCAGCGTGCTTCCATCGACGCTGATCCCCGACAGGCCCGCGATCCCGCCGAGATCGATGACCGAAGCCGGCTGCGCGAGCCGCTGCTTCATCACGGGGAGCAGTGTCTGACCGCCGGCGATGTAGCGCGCGTCGCCGGCAGCTTCGTAGGCTTTGCGCGCATCGCTGAGGCTTTTGGGACGGACATAATCGAAAGCCGGAATGCCCATGGCTCAGCCTCCCGCCTTGGATGCGTGCATGGTGCGCGCACCATCGAGCACGGCTGCGACGATGTTCTGATAGCCCGTACAGCGACAGAGATTGCCTTCGAGGCCGTGACGCACGCCGGCCTCGTCGATCTCGGGCTTGTCCTCGACGAGCGCGACGGCTGCCATGATCATGCCGGGCGTGCAGAAGCCGCACTGGAGACCGTGATGATTGCGGAAGGCTTCCTGCATGGGGTGGAGGGCCGCGCCCTTCTGGAGACCTTCGATGGTCGTGATGTTTGCACCATTGGCCTGAACGGCGAGGACCGTGCAGCTCTTTGCCGAGCGGCCGTCCAGGTGGACCGTGCAGGCACCGCACTGGCTCGTGTCGCAGCCGATGTGCGTGCCGGTGAGGTTCAGCGTGTCCCTCAGCACGTCGACGAGGAGCGCGTTGGCGGGTACGTCGAGGCTTTGCGGCGTCCCGTTCACGGTCAGCGTGATCTCAGGCATGGGTCGTTCAGTCTCCTGGTCGATCGCGTGGGGCGCAGCTTTCGGGTCGGTGCGCAGGTGCGCGTACCGTTCTGCGAAGCAAGCGGTAGCTCAGCGGAAACGCCCGGACCGGACGGCAAGGCGTTCGTCCGGACAGGTGCGAGGTTAGCGCGCGGGCGGAGGTATGCCAACCCCCGCACAGTGGCTGGTCAGACTTGCTTTCCCGGCAGGCTCAGTGCGCGGGCACGGCCGGCAGCTCGAGGATGGCGCGCCAGCGGCCGTCAAAACCATGGGCCGTGTGCAGGTGCGTCCCGAGCAGGGTGACGAGCGTGCGGGCGACGGCGATCTGGAGGGCGGCAGGCCCGCGGTCGGCACCGCAATCGACGCGACCGGCGGCGCGAGCACCAGCCTCAGGGTCGCCATGGGTGAGCGTGAGCATCAGCTCGACTACACCGGGCGCTGGCGTAAGCTCGACGTGGATGCCGGCACCCTCATCGGCCATGGCGAGCGCACCGTCGATGATGCGAGCAATGGCGTGCTGAAGGGCGGTCTCTTCCGCGAACACGGCCCGATCCGTACCCGATTGCCAGCTCAGGGCTACGTCCTTCGCCGCAGCCGCGGGCCCAGCCTGGCGGAGGGCATCACGCACGGCGCTCTCGATATAGACCGGTTGGTGGCTGGCGAAAGCCGCAGCGGCGACGGCACCCGTGAGTGTCAGCATGTCCTCGCTGGCGCGGAGCAGGTTCTGGCCGCCTTCGAGGATGTGGATGGCGCTGTCGCGGTAGCAGGGGGCGCCGACGGGGCCGAGGATCTCGTGACGGATGGCTTCCGCATTGCCGAGAATGGCGTTGAGGGGTGTGCGCAACTCGTGGCTCATCATGGCGAGGAGCCCGGAGACTTCGCGGCGGACACCGTCGAGGCTCAGTGCGCCGGCCGTCGCGGAGCTGGGCATGGCGGGGGCGGAGGCGGTCTCGGAGCGCGCAGAGCGGGCGAGGGGGGCGGGGCTCTCGGCAGCGCGCAGCATGAGCATGAGGGCAACGGCAGCGGCGCTGAGGCAGATGCCGGCGCCGGCAAGGGGGCCGATGCTGTCGCCCACCGCCATGGTGAAGGCCACAGCAAGAGCGAGATGGCCGAGGGCGAGCGCCGCGTGGAGATTTCGATCGAGGAGGATGTGGCGGAGATCGATGTGGTGGCTGTGAAAGGCCTCCCTGATCTGGTAGGTGCCGGCGAATACTTCCCGCCGTGCCAATGAAATCGCCCGCACCATTTTAGCCCCCGTCCTGCGCATTCCACCAATGAGCCGAGGCCCCCAAGCGCCCGAATCACATGAACATTATGGCCACGTGATTCGCGATATGTCGAGTTTAATGGTTTGGTAATACTTGCAGATCGCAGGCGATCCAATGAATTCCCGTAGTATTACTCCAGCATCTTCGAGACGATCTCATGTACATCATTCGAGAGCTCGGGCGTAGATGCAATCTTGTCCAGAGCGCGCAAGGCCAAGCGCTTTCTGCCACTTTCGAGGGCGCGCCAGCTGCGGAATGCGCCGAGTACGCGGGCGGCCACTTGCGGGTTGATCTTGTCAAGTTCGACAACGCGCTCGGCGACGAAAGCATATCCCTTGCCATCGGGCCGGTTGAACTGCAGAGGGTTGCCGCCGGCGAAGGTGCCGATGAGCGAATAGACCTTGTTCGGCGTGCGTATTGAGAACAGCGGATGCTTCATGAGCTGCTTCACGGTGCCGAGCGTCGAGGCGAGCGGCGACGTTGCCTGCAAGCCGAACCAGCTCAGGATGACGAGATGCTCGTCCTTCCAGCGCGCATAGAAGCGATCGAGAGCTTCGCCGCGCTCCGGTACGTTCAAGGTCGACAGAATTGAAAGCGCGCCGATCTCGTCCGTCGCGTTACGTGCTTCGTTGAAGTGACGCGCCGCACGCGCGATGTCGGCGGGCTGCCCGCGCGCAGCAAGCAGACCGAGCGCACCGAGACGCATGGCGCGAATGCCGGCGCTCTTGGCATCGGGCGAATAGCGCCGACCTGAATCGTTGCTCTCGTAGATCTCGACGAGGCGTTCGCCGAGTTCGGTGCCAATGGCCTTGCGCAGCCAGCGGCGTGCGCGATGCACGAGGGTCGGATCGACATCCCGCGCGAGCACGCGAGCAATGTCGCTCTCGCTCGGTACGGCCAGCACCTGCGCGATATAGGCGGGCTCGAGGCTCTCATCCGCGAGCACGGCCGCGAGCGCGCCGCAGTAGGCGCTGGGCCGCGTCGGCCGATCACCCTTGCGCAGGGTTTTGACCGCACCGACGAGCAGGCGCATGGCATAGTCCTGCGATGCCTGCCAGCGATTGAAGCCATCGCTATCGTGCGTCATGAGGAATTCGAGCTGGCGCTCGTTGTGGCTCAGCGTGAGGTTGACTGGCGCCGAGAAGTCGCGCAGCAGCGATGCTGTGGGCTTCGAGGGGATATCGCGGAAGGTCCAGCGCTCGGTGCGCTTCGTCATTTCGAGCACGCCGTCCGCGATTTCGCGGCCATTGGCGAGCTTGAGCGGCAGCTCCTGGCCATTCGCGCCGAGAAGGCCGATCTTCAGCGGCAGCAGCACGGGCTTCTTCTTCGTCATGCCCGGCGAGGGACCCTGCACCTGCTCGACGTCGAGCGTCGTCGTCTTTGCGCGCGCATCGTATTTGAGGCTGGCGACAAGCTCCGGCGTGCCGGGCTGGTTGTACCAGTTCATGAACTGATCGAGGTCGCGCCCGCTCACGTCGGCGAAGCACTGCAGGAACTGCTCGACAGTTGCCGCTTCGCCGTCGTGGCGCTCGAAGTAAAGATCCATGCCCTCGCGGAACTTCTCGCGCCCGAGCAGGGTCGCGATCATACGCACGAGCTCGGCGCCCTTCTCGTAAACCGTCGCCGTATAGAAGTTGTTGATCTCGATGTAGCTCGCCGGCCGCACGGGATGTGCGAGTGGTCCTGCGTCCTCCGGGAACTGGCGCGCCTTGAGCTGACGCACGTCATGAATGCGCTGCACAGTGCGCGAGCGCGTGTCAGCCGTGAATTCCTGGTCGCGATAGACGGTCAAGCCTTCCTTCAGGCAGAGCTGGAACCAGTCGCGGCAGGTAATGCGGTTGCCCGTCCAGTTGTGGAAGTATTCGTGCGCGATGACGCGCTCGATATCGGCGTAGGAGCCATCGGTCGTCGTCTCGGGCTTGGCGAGCACGAGGCGGTCGTTGAAGATATTGAGACCCTTGTTCTCCATAGCGCCCATGTTGAAGTCGGAGACGGCGACGATATTGAACACATCGAGATCGTACTCGAGGCCGAAACGCTCCTCGTCCCACGTCATGGACCGCTTGAGAGCGTCCATGGCCCACGCGCAGCGATCTTCCTTGCCGGGCTCGACGTAGATGCCGAGATCGACCTTGCGGCCCGACATGGTCTTGAAGGTGTCCTTGTGCACGGCGAGCTTGCCGCCGACCAGCGCGAAGAGATAGGCGGGCTTCGGGTGCGGGTCATGCCAGATGGCGAAGTGGCGGCCGCCGGCGAGCTTGCCCTGCTTGATGAGATTGCCGTTCGAGAGCAGGACGGGCGCGGCATCGCGCTCCGCTTCGATGCGCGTGGTGTAGGTCGCGAGCACGTCCGGGCGATCGAGATAATACGTGATGCGGCGGAAGCCTTCCGCTTCGCACTGGGTGCAGTAGATCTGGCGCGAGCGGTAGAGGCCGCTCAGCGCCGTGTTCGCTTCGGGATTGCAGAACGTCTCGATGTGAAGCTTGAAGGGCTTATCCGGAACGCGCGTAATCGTCAGCGCCTTCGGCGTCACCTTGTAGGCCGATGCATCGAGCACCTTGCCGTCGAGTTCGATGCTGCTCAGCTCCAGCATCTCGCCGTCGAGAGTAAGCGGGCCACCGGCTTTGCGCGTCTCGGGATTGGGGCGCAGGCTCATCGTCGCTTTGACGCGCGTGTGCGCCGGATCGAGCGCGACATCGAGTTCCACCGCGTCGATCAGATAGGGCGGGGGCGTGTAGTTCTTGAGCAGGATCGGCTGCGGCTTCTGAGGCTTCATGTTTGGGAGTCCGTTGATTGGCACGGGCCGTGCGCTAGGGTTATTTTGGGGCCTTCTGAAGGCCCGGCCAACCGGATTCCGTGGCAGGGGCCTGCGGTTGCGCGTTTTGCACTCGCCGCCTACACCTTGCACACTGCGTCACACGCGAGAAAACGCCCAGAGGAACCGCCCGAGGAACCTGCACATGACCGAGCGCTATGCTCACTACAAGGCCCTGAAGTTCGCCCGGCCGCGCCCGCGCGTGCTGGAAGTGATCATGTCCAATCCGGGCAAGCTCAACGCGCTCGATGCGACTGGGCATCGCGAGATCGGGGAAGTCTGGCGCGATGTCGACCGCGATCCCGATACGTCCGTGGCGGTGTTGCGCGGTGAAGGCGGCGTGTTCTCGGCCGGCGGCGACCTCTCGATGATCAAGGACATGCACGAGAGCTGGGAAGTGCGCACGCGCATTTGGCGCGAGGCGAGCGATCTCGTCTACAACGTCATCAACTGCTCGAAGCCGGTCGTCTCTGCGATCGAGGGACCGTGCGTCGGGGCTGGCCTCGCGGCGGCCATGCTCTCGGATATCTCGGTCGCCGGGCGGCGGGCGCGCATCATCGACGGTCACGTGCGGCTCGGCGTGGCGGCTGGCGATCACGCCGCGATCATCTGGCCGTTGCTCGTCGGCATGGCCAAGGCGAAGTACTACCTCTTGCTGAACGATCCGCTGACCGGTGAGGAAGCCGAGCGCATTGGCCTCGTGTCGCTCGTCGCCGATGACGACAAGGTCGTCGAGACGGCGCTCAATGTGGCTGAGCGTCTTGTCGCCATGCCG
Organism: Pseudomonadota bacterium; assembly: GCA_023430315.1. GTDB lineage: Bacteria > Pseudomonadota > Alphaproteobacteria > Rhizobiales > Hyphomicrobiaceae. Next base: position 9,598 of record JAEZAW010000028.1, read on the forward strand.
CCGGGCGCCATCCGTTGGACGAAGCACGCGCTCAACAACTGGCTGCGTATGGCGGGGCCGACGTTCGACGCCTCGCTCGCCATGGAGTTCATGGGCTTCTCAGGCCCTGAGGTCAAAGAGGGCATGACCGCGCTCATGGAGAAGCGTCGGCCGAAGTTCGATCCGAAGGATCCGTTCTGAAGATAGTCAGAACTGATAGCGCCTGAGGCCGCCGTCGACAGGGATCACGGCGCCGGTGATGTAGGCTGCGCGCGGCGAGACGAGGAAGGCGACGAGGTTCGCGATGTCCTCCGGCTCGCCGTAGCGGCCGACAGGAATCTCGTTGTCCGACTGCCACTGCCGATACTCGGGCGTGTAGTTGCGGCGGATCTGCTCGCTCATGATGCGTCCGGGCGGGATCGAGTTCACGGTGATGCCAGCCTTGCCGACTTCGCGCGAGAGGCCCTTCGCCCAGGCATGCATGGCGGCCTTCGCGGCGAACGCGCCGTTCACACCATCGGGCTCGGATTTGCCGGTGATGTTGACGATGCGGCCCCACTTGTTCGCGATCATCTGGTCGAGCAGGCGATGCGTGAGCTGGCGCTGACGCGTGAAGTTGAGCGTGAGCGCCTCGATCCACTGCTCTTCCTTGGCATCCTTGCCGAAATGACGACTGCCGCCCGCGTTGTTGATGAGAATGTTGACCGAGCCGAGTGCGGCGAGCGCCTTGCTCGCGATCTGTTCAGCGGCATCCTCCGCCATGAAATCCTGCTGAATGAGGACCGGCGCAGCGCCACCCGCTGCCGTAATCTCGGCCGCGACTTCCTCGAGCAGGTTGAGACGGCGCGCAACGAGTGCGAGCCGCACGCCTTCTGCTGCGAGGGCCTTGGCGATGCCACGGCCGATGCCCATGCTGGCGCCCGTGACGAGCGCGGTCTTCCCTGCGATGCCGAGATCCATGGCGTTTCTCCTAGTTCTTATTTGAGTACGATCAGCGCATCAGCGGCGACGCAGCCCTCGCCTTTGGGCCGCACGAACACCGGATTGACATCCATCTCCTTGACGCGTTCGCCGAGTGCCGCCGCCATGCGCGAGACTTCGACGAGCATGGCCGCGAGCGCCTCCTTGTCGGCGGGTGGACTGCCGCGATAGCCGTCGAAAAGCTTGGCGCCGCGCAGCTCCGCGATCATGTCGCGCGCGGTCTCGATGTCAAACGGTGCGATGCGGAAGGTCACATCCTTCAGCACTTCGGTCAGCACGCCGCCGAGCCCGAGGGCCACGGTCGGACCGAAGCCTTCGTCATTGACGACACCGATGAGCGCTTCGACGCCCGATGCCATCTCGCTGACGAGCACGCCGTCGATCACGGCATCGGGTTTGTAGTTCTTGGCACTTGCAATGATCTCGCTCGCGACGCGCGGCAGATCCTCAGCAGCGACCCTCAGGCGAACACCGCCGGCTTCGGTCTTGTGCGCGATATCGCGCGAGACGATCTTGACGGCGAAGGGGCCACTGATTTTCGCAGTGAGCTTCGCAAAGTCCCCATTCGGCGGCACCACGACTTCGCGCGTCGTCGGCACGCTAAAGCGCGACAGGATCGCCTTACTCTCGATCTCGGAGAGCGTGACGGCACCGCGCGGCAACTCCAGCCCTTTCGGCATCTCCACGCTCGGCATGACACGCGGCAGCAGACGCCGGCGATCTTCCGCATAACGCGCGAGCACGGCGGCGGCGTGTGCGAGCCGGATAGGCGAGGCCATGTGCGGGACGCCGGCATCATGGAACATCTGCCAGGTTTCTTCGGACTTCTCGCGGCGGCCGGACCAGGCGACATGCACGGGTTTGTCGGTCTTGGCTGAAGCCGCGACGATGGCCTGGGCGGCGAGCGTCGCAGCCTTTCCGCCGACGGATGCGAGCAGGATCGAGAGCTGATCGATGGCCGGATCTTCGAGGATGATGTCGAGGGCCTTCGTGAAGAGACCGGGATCATTGAACACACCGGCCGTCGTGTCGGCGGGATTGTCGGCGGCGCCGAAGCTCGGAATGATCGCTTTCAGCGCATCCACCGAACGCTCCGAGAAGCTCGGCAGTGCCAGGCCATCCTTCACCGCGCGATCGGCGAACACGATGCCCGAGCCGCCGGAGATCGAGAGCACGCCGATATTGCGTCCCTTCGGCAGGCGTCCCTGCAGCGCCAGCTTGGCGACGTCCACGATCTCTTCGACGTCTTGGACCTCGATGAGGCCGGACTGGCGGAAGGCGGCGCGATAGAGATCGTAGTTGCCCGTCATGTTCGCGGTGTGCGAGGCCGCGGCTTTGGTGCCGCTCTCGGTCTGCGCGCCTTTCCAAATGAAGACGGGCTTTCCAGTCTCCAGCGACTTGCGGCCGAGATCGAGCAGGCTGCGCGCGTTCGGCGTGCCTTCCATGTAGGCAAAGGCGAGCTTCGTGCCGGGATCGTCGAGAAACTCGCTCAGCAGCTCCGGCATGGTGATGTCGGTCTCGTTTCCCGTCGAGACGACGTGCCGGAAGCCGAGCCCCTGTGCCTCGGCCATGTTCACGACGGCATAGCCGAAGCCGCCCGACTGAAAGGCGCACGAAACCGGACCTTCGCGAAGTTGCGTTTCCTGGCTCACGCTGCCGAACACGCACCACATGCGCGAGGGGACGGAGAGCGCACCCTGGCAGTTCGGCCCGATAACGCGCACGCCGCTCTCCCGCGCGGCGCGAAGCAGTTCGTCCTCCAGCTTGCGGCCTTCGGGTCCGCCTTCGCGGAAGCCGGCTGTCAGCACGATCGCATAGGGAATGCCGGCGTTGCCGCAGTCGCGGATGGCATCCGCCACACCCTTCGCCGGTACAGCTACGAGCGCGAGATCGACGGGCGATCCGATGGCCGCAGCGCTCGGATAGCACTTCAGGCCATGCAACTCGTTGTACTTTGGATTGACCAAGTGGATCGGGCGCGGAAAGCCGGCGCCCTTGAGCGCGACGATGGGCTGGCCGCTGATGCGCGAGAGATCGCTCGAAGCGCCGATGACAGCAATGGCATTGGGATTGAAGAGACGCTCGAACGACATTGATGGGCTTTCCTCGGATTGCGCGGATGTTGATTTGTGATGCTTCTGCCCAGGCCGCGATCCATGAGGCGGAAGTTGATGCGGCGGCCCATCGAGCCGCCGCACGAACGTCAGTGCCGCACGAGGCCTTCCGGCGTCGAGAGCGGCAAGCCCAGCATGACGCGGCGCTTGAGCCAGGGCGAGGGCTTGTAGCGCGGGTCGCGATAGAATTCGAAGAGCCGTTCGAGGATGAAGCAAACGCGACCAGGGCCGATGCGATCGCCCCACTCGATGGGACCAAAGGGATAGCCGAGACCGAGCTTGGCGCCCTTGTCGATGTCTGCGGGGACGCCGACAGCGCGCTGTGCAATATTGCAGCCGACATTGACGAGTGCGGCGACGGCGCGCTGGGCGACGAAGCCGGGGCTGTCGTTGATGACGATCGCGGCTTGCCCGTCGTGAGCCATGAGCGCGTGCGCCTGATCGCGGAACTTGGGATCGGTCGCCGGCGAGACCATCACCGTTCGTGGTCCCTTGAGGCCGAACAGCAGATCGACCGCCACCGTGCGCGCGCGATCGAGACGGAGCTCTGCGACAGCCGTGGTCAGATCGTAGCCGACGGGCGTGATGATGATCAGTGCGTCGTCGCTCGGCTCGCTGTCGGTCTCGATCTCGACGCCGGTGCTCTTGAGATAGTCGAGGAAAGGCGCCTGCAGATCCTTGTTGTGATCGCTCGGACGCACCCACACGGACTTCGGCAAAGTGCCGGGCGTCGGTCGTCCCTCCGGTTCGACTTTCTTGCCGCCTTCGTACTTGTACCAACCCTGTCCGGTCTTCTGGCCGAGCAGGCCGCCCGCCGCGCGCAGCGACATCAGGGGCGAGGGCGCGTAGGCCGGCTCCTGATAGAACTGCTGGTACATGGACTCCATGGCCGCCGATCCAATGTCGATGCCGACGAGGTCGGAGAGCGTGAACGGTCCCATGCGGAAGCCCGGCGCGCCCGTCATGATGCGGTCGATCTCGTAGAAGGTCGCGATATCCTCGATGAGAATGCGCTGGCACTCCGGCCCCATGCCGCGGCCGATGTGATTGACGAGGAAGCCCGGGCTGTCGACGCAGAGCACGGGCTCGCGCGTCATGCGTCGGCCGATGGTCATGAGTGCGTCCGTCACCCAGGACTCGGTCTTGAGGCCTGGAATGATCTCGACGAGTTTCATGAGCGGCACGGGATTGAAAAAGTGCATGCCCCCGATGCGGCCGGCGTGCTTGGACTTGGAGGCGATCGCGGTCACGGGCAAGGACGAGGTGTTTGTCGCAATGATGGTCTCGGGGCCGCAGATCTCGTCGAGGCGGGCGAACATCTCCTGCTTGATGTCGAGCCGCTCGAAAATGGCTTCGACGACGCAATGGGCCTTGCCCATGTCCTTGAGGTCGGTCGAGACAGTAATGCGGTTGAGCGCCGCCTCCATGTCCGCGGCCGGCATCCGACCCTTCTCGACCTGCGAGGCGAGCAGCTTGGCGATGAACTCCTTGGCGGCCTCGGCAGCGCCCGGCTTCTCGTCGTAGGCGATGACGCGCATCCCGCCCTGGGCCGATACCTGCACGATGCCGCGGCCCATGGTTCCGGTGCCGACGACGCCGATGATCATGTCCTCGCGATTCGCGTCGAATGCCATGGCTTCCTCTCTGCTCAGAAGTGCTTAGGTCTGCCTGCGGTCGACGAACCGCGAAAGTTTCGGGGCGGGTGTTCGTCGCTTCTCGTTTTTTCCAGTGTTGATCGCACCCTAAGCGGCGCCCTGAGGCTCGACAATAGCGCTGCACGCGGCTCGCTGACACGTCGTGAAGGCTAGCCAGATGCGCGCGGATTGGGTAAATTCCGCAGCCAAGTCGGGGTCTGGACGGTTGGGGGTGCCATGCGATCGCGCTTCTGGAGCGCACTGGCAGCCGGTCTGGCGTTGATCGCCATGGCCGGACCGGCTGATGCGCAGTTCATCATCGATCACGAGTCGACCGGCAACAAGCTGCGGGGCCTGCACGGTCCGACCGCGCCGCGCATCCGGCGGAGCTTTGAATCCGACCGCGAGGCGTCCACGACCTTCCGCGAGATCCTCGCCGCGACCGGCATCCCCGGCGTCGCCGACCGCATCCAGGTGCGGGCGAGCGCCGAGACGGCCAACGCCGAGGCGCAGATCGGCGAAGATGGTCAGCGCTATATCTTCTACAACTCGACATTCATGCGCGAGCTCGGCGCCAAGACCCAGAAATACTGGTCTCTCGTATTCGTCATCGCACACGAGGTCGGTCATCACATCGCCGGGCATCTGGATTTTGCCGGCCAGAACCACCGCGTCGAGCTCGAGGCGGATCGCTACGCGGGTTTCATCCTCGGCCGCATGGGCGCGAGCCATGACGAAGCCATTTCGGCCGTCGGCGCGATCGGATCAGGGGCCGGGACGGATACGCATCCGCCGCGCGACCAGCGCGTGCAGATCGTCTCGCTGGGTTGGAATGATGGCGTAGGACCCGCGCGCGCACGGCCTGAACCGCCGCCGCCTGCACCGGCTCCTTCAGCCCGAGCGGCGCCGCCCGTCAATCCGCCGGCTTTCGCCGTGCCACAGCCGACACCGCAGCCGCAGCCGGCACTGCCCCCGCAGGCAACACCGGCACCGCAGCCGGCGCCCCGTGCAGCAGCCGCCGTAAAGCCGCCCGCACCGCCGTCGGCGACGCCGCAGAGCTATGCCTTCCGTGTCCACACGCGTCTTGATGGCGACATCATTGCGACGGTGCCTTCCGCCGATGTCGATGCCTGCCGCAAATCGTGTGACGAGACAGTTGGCTGTGTCGGCTACCAGTATGGTGGCATGCCGCCGCTGACGAGCGCCTGCCAGATGTTCAGTGCCGTCAACAAGCGCACGGTCGACACGCGCTGGCGCTCGGGCATTCACAGCAATCTCGCCCTGTCGTTGCCGGTAGCATACGACCAGGGTGCAGCGCCAGAAGTGCCGAAGAGCGCTGCACCGGCTCCGGCGCCGAAAGCGGCCGCCGTAAAGTCGGAGATTGCGAACCTGCGTTTTGGCTACAAGACGCGCACGTACGCGGCTGTTGTCGGTGGCGAGACGCTCAAGACGGGTCCCGCGGACGCGCCGCTGGGGTGCCTGCTCCTGTGCATGAACACACGGCTCTGCAACCTCGCATCGTTCAAGCCGGCAGCCACTGGCCAGGGGACATGCACGGCTTACGGCTCGTTTACGCGCATCGATGCCGATAAGCCGGACGGCCAGACCGTGATCTTCAAGGAGTAAGCGAGCCCTGGTGCTGATGCTCTAGCTGGATCAGTCGTGTCAAAGGTGGGCTGTATTGAATGTGGCGTGCCGATCCTGCCCGCCACCGCATCGTCGACTGGCGGTTTTTGTATGCCCTGTAAGACGGGCAGACGGCAGTCGATAGATCAGGCGAAACAGTGTCGGACGGAGCAGTACGACGACCCGCTAGATAAATTTTGGCGGGAACTCGTTCGTCGGGTGCACGACACGGCGTCAGGGTTTTCCGGCTTGTCCGACGTGGAAAAGCAATACTTCGCTGTCGGGGTGCTTATTGGCGACGTCTACAACGGTGGATTTGACCAGTACTTTTTCAACAGCTCTGCGGACTATTATCGGTATTCTCTAACTGGGCTTGAAGACATGGGAGCAGCACAAGCGTGTGCTCTCGTCCGTCGAGCGAAGCAGGTGCTATTCGGCTTTCGAGACGTGCCCTCAGTTACTTCCCGGCGCCGGGCCTTCCTTCTCGAAACTCAGTCAACGTCGCGAGACGAGCGCTTGCAAGCGCTTAACGACAAGTTTTGGGAAGATCCCGATGGGCTGCCAGGCCGCTGCCTAGCGTTCGCACGCAAGCACGGCCTAGTTTAGCTCACCAGCCCGCCTCTACTCCGCGGCCGCCGCCTTCGGCCCTTCGACGACGCGCGTCGGGAAGTCGGCGGGCGAGACGATCTCCAGCACCTCGAAATCCTCCGAGCAGGCGATCTCGCGGTGCTTGATGCCGGGTGTCTGTAGAATGCAGTCGCCCTTGCGGATGGTGCGCTGGCCCTGGCCCTCGTACTCGAAGGTCGCCCAGCCATTCATGACCAGCACGAACTGGAAATTGCACTCGTGCACGTGCCACTGCTGGACCTGATCCGGCACCTTCTTGCCGTTGTGGCGGATGAGGTGCGCGACGAAGTCGCCTTTGGTGCCGTCCTTGATGCCGAGATCGCGGTACTCGAAAATCTCGCGCAGGCCCGGCGTCCACTCGGCCTCGCTGGCGAGGTTGTGCACGAAATCCCAGCTCTTGCCGCTGAGCGGCTTGCTCTCGGTCATGGCGTCCTCCACGGTTTCTTGCTTGCCATACCGGGAGTGTAGACCGCGCACGCGGAAATGTGGAAGGGCCGGCTTACTCCGCCGCCTGCGTCTCCTTGAGGAGCGTCTCGCCGGGGCGAACGATCGTGAACCTCACCGGCTCGTTGGTGACGTTGAGCTTGCCGCTCTGCTGGCGCACGACTGTATAGGCTGACGTCGCGAGGTCGCCGGCATCCTTGAAATCGTCGCGGTAATGGGCGCCGCGGCTGTTCTCGCGCTGGAGCGCGGCGAGCGCGATCACCTTCGAGACCTCGATCTGGCTTCTGAGGTTCAGCCAGTCGTGCCACGTGAGATTGAACGCGCGGCTGCGGTCGGAAATACCGGACGCGAGCAGCTCCACCTCCATGGTTTCGAGGTGTGCGAGGCCGCGCTTCAGGCCCGCCTCATCGCGGATGATGCCGACATCGTCCCACATGAGATTGAGCAGATCCTCGCGGATGCTGTTGATGTCGCCGCGCGCCTTCGAGAAGGGATGCAGCGCGCGCGCCATCTCGGCTTCGATGAGCGTTTCGTCGGGCGGGCGATGGCCACCGTTCCCGGCGATCCAGCCGGGCATCACGTCGCCAGCAATGCCGCCGAACACGGTCGAGTTGGCGACGCCGTTGCCGCCGAGACGGTTGGCGCCGTGAATGCCGCCCGCATCCTCACCCGCCACGAAAAGGCCCGGCAGCTCCGACTTCGTCTCGACGTCGCAGAGAAGGCCTCCCATGAGATAGTGCGCCGTCGGCACGACCTCGACGAGGCCGCCGGCGAGGTCGAAACCGCAATCGGCGCAGCGCTCGACCATGCCCTTGAACTGTTTCGCCACCTTCTCGCGGCCGAGATGGCCCATCGAGATGTACAAGCCGCCGTTGGGTGTCGTGCGGCCCGCCTGCATCTCGCGATACATGGACTGCGAGACGAGATCGCGCGTCGCGCGCTCGCCGCGCGGATCGTAGTTGAACATGAAGCGCTGCTCGTTGCCGTCGAGCAGATAGCCGCCGGCGCCGCGCAAGCCTTCCTCGATGATGGTGCCGGTCATGCGGGTTTCCTTGCCCGCGAGCACGCCTGTCGGGTGGAACTGCACCATCTCCATGTCGCGCAGACCGAGGCCGAGGCGCAGGCCCATGGCAATGCCGTCCATGCTCTTGTCGCCGGAGGGCGTGTGATAGAGGTACATGGTCGGCCCGCCGCCCGTGCCGAGCAGCACAGCCTTGGCCTGGATGAAGCGGAAGTTCCCGGTGCGGATGTCGACCATCAGCGCGCCGGAAAGCGCGGAGCCATCGGGTGTCGGGATGAGCGCGACGGCGCGGTGCTCCTCGAGCCGGCGGATCGGACGCTTCCAGACCTGCTCCATGAGCCGGTTGATGATCTCGATGCCGGTGAGGTCACCCTTGTGCACGGTGCGGTCGAACGTCTGGCCGG
>JAEZAW010000040.1 GCA_023430315.1 Pseudomonadota bacterium
GTCTCGCGCCCTCGTCGCCTGCGATCGCATCGGCGAGCACCGCGAGACGATCGGCGAAGTTCTCTGCGCCTGCGAAACCTGCAGGATCGATGGCGATGAGAAGTTGTCCAGCACCTGGCGGCGGTCCCTCGGCATCGAGGAATGAGCTTGCTTCGAAGGCGAAGTTGGCGCCCGTCAGCGCGACGGCAAGTGTCTCGACCATCAGCGCGAGCGCAGCCCCCTTGGCGCCGCCGGCGGGGACGAGCGTGCCGGCGAGCGCAGCCTTCGCGTCCGTCGTCGGTTGCCCGTTTTTGTCGACGGCCCAGCCGAGCGGAATCGGCTCGCCCTTCTGCGCCGCCGTGACGATCTTGCCGCGCGCAACTTCCGACAGCGCCATATCGATGACGAGCGGCGGCGCGCCGCGTCGTGGTGCTGCGAACGCAATCGGGTTCGTGCCGAAGACGGCGCGCTTGCCGCCCCAGGCAGCCATAGCCTGCGGTGTGTTCGAGACCGTGAACGCGACGAGGCCTTTCTCAGCGAGCCGCTCGACATGCCGTCCCGCGACGCCGAAGTGGTGTGAGCGCACGAAGCCGGCGGCCGCGATTCCTGTTCCGGCCGCGATCGCCGGCAATTCGGTGATCGCGAGATCGAGGGCGGGATAGGCGAAGCCGTTCGCGACATCGATCATGAGGGTCGCAGTGCGCGTGCGCGTGAGTTTCGGTGTCGCGTGACCGTCGACCTTGCCGGCGCGCGCCTGCGCCGCGTAGCTCGGTACGCGCGAGAGGCCGTGGCCTTTCTGGCCGTCGACTTCGGCCTGTGTCAGCGCCCGCGCGACGGATGCGGCGTTTGCCGCGCTCGTATTGGAGGCTTCGAGCGCCCGCGCGATGAGCGCTTCGAGATCCGCTGAGAGTACGAATACAGTGCTCATAGATCGCCTCTACAGCGTCACGGGGCCGTAGTTCGGTGCCTTGCCCCAGATCATGAGGCGATAGCCCTTCCTGAGCCCGAGCGTGAAGTAAGGATCGTTCTCGATGAGCGAGACGGCCTCTTCGCGCTTGTCCACCTCGATGACCCACAGGCCGCCGTAGTACCATTCCTCCGGACTGGGGCGCAGGCCGCCGCCAATCAGGATGCGATCGCTGTGCTCGGCGAGATAGTCGAAGTGGGCCTGGTTGTGGTTCTTGCGGATCGGATCGCCGATCTCGCGCGGATGATCTTCAAAAAGTGCGACCCAGCGGGCCATGTGCGTATTCCCGGATTTTAGGTGAACTCCATCAGGCGGCGCATCTCCGAGAACATCTCGCGTTTGAGCTCCATGCCGAGGCCGGGCGTGTTGTGTGGCTTCGTGTAGCCATCGACGACCGGAATGTCGTCGGCAAATCCGCCATAGGGTTTGAACACGCCGGGATAGCTCTCGGTACCGCCGAGCCCGAGGCCGGCTGCCATGTTCAATCCCATTTGATGTCCGCCGTGGGGCACTGTCCGCCGCCGCGACCAGCCGGCGTGCTCCGCCATGTCGAGAATGCGCAGCGACTCCGTCAATCCGTAGCAGAGCGAGGGATCGGGCTGCAGCCAGTCGATGTGCGTGCGCATGCCGCCGTGACGTACGAGATTGCGGAAGTCCTGCACGGAGAAGAGGTTCTCGCCCGTCGCGATCGGCAAGCTCGTCGACTCGCAAAGCACGGCGTGCGCCTGATAGTCGAGCGGCTCGACCGGCTCCTCGAACCAGCAGAGATTGTACTTCTCCATGGCGCGCGCATACGCGAGCGCGGTCTCGAGATCGAAGCGGCCATTGGCATCGACAGCAAGGTCTTGGCCATCGCCGGCAATTTCCAGCGCCCACTCGATGCGCTGCATGTCCTCGGCGAGCGATGCGCCGCCGATCTTCATCTTCATGAGCTTGTAGCCGAGCGCGCGGCACTGGCGCATCTCGTCCTGCAGGCCCTGCTTCTCCTTGCCCGGGTAATAATAGCCACCGCCCGAGTACACGAGCACGCGCTCGTCGTACTTGCCGCCGTTGTAGCGGTCCGCAAGAAGCTTCCACAGCGGCTGGCCGAGGATCTTCGCCGTTGCATCCCACGCGGCCATGTCGATGCCGCCGGCAGCGAAGGCGCGCTCGCCATGACCGCCGGGCTTCTCGTTGCTCATCATCGCCGCCCAGATGGCGTGCGGATTGAAAGTGCCGGCTGCTTCATCGCGCAGCTTGGCCGGATCGGCTTCGAGAATGCGCGGCGCGAGGCGTTCGCGGATGACGCCCGACTGCGCGTAGCGTCCGTTCGAGCAGAAGCCGTAGCCGATGACGGGTTTGCCGTCGCGGATCACATCCGTTTCGACAGCGACGAGGCTGATCGTCATCTTGTCGAAGGAGATGACGGCATTGCGCATGGGCGAGGGGATTTTCGCGACCGCGTCGCGAATGCGGGTGATCTTCATGACGTCTTGCTCCCTCTCTCGGCTGGGCTCAGCTCGACAACATAGCGAAGGTGCGGCTCGGGGCCAAAGTGTTCATTGACGAACGCATCGACATACCTGCCCCCATTCCGCTCGATGACACGCTGGGAGGCGAGATTGTCGGGATCTGTCGTGATTTCGAGACGCTTGAGGCCGACCGATCGTGCTTCGATCAGCATCTGCCGCAGCGCCTCTGTCGCATAGCCACGCCCGCGTTTCCACGGCACGACGGCATAGCCGATGTGGCCGAGTACGTATGGAGGGAGCGTGTCCATGCCCTCCTGCCAGCGTAGGGAAATGCTGCCGCAGAACTCGCCGTCCCATATCCATCGCGCGATGAACGGCAACTTCGGTCGCACCGTGCCATCGGGCAGCGTGATCGTGCCGCCCTGCATGGAGAGACCGACGATGAACGCCACCGGATTCTCCCGGATAGCCGCGAGCTGTTCTGCCGACACGTTCTGCACGTTGTTTGGCGACCAGGCCGTCTCCAACGCCGCGACGTAGGAGGGCAGATGATCCATGGATGGCACGACGAGCTGCATGGCGTCTGAGATAGTTCCTAAAAGCACTGCGCTCAACCCGAGGGATCGGATTGAGCGCAGCAAACGCAGAAGGCATGTGCCAGATGCGTCACGCGCTCCGGTACAATTTCGTCATCACGAACTCGCGGTGGCCGAGTGCCTCCGCTGCCGTCAGGCGCCCGTTCGAGGTCCGCACGATCATGTCGATCAGCGCGTCACCAGCGGTGTCGAGCGTCATCTCGCGGCGGAGGATGCCGGTCACGTCGACGTCGATATGCTCAGGCATGGTGCGCAGCGTCTTCGGGTTGGCCGAGATCTTGATCACCGGCACGATCGGATTGCCGATGATGTTGCCCTGGCCCGTCGGGAAGGTGTGCACAACATAGCCGCCGGCCGCCATGAGCGTCACGCACTCGGCAGCCGCCGAGGACGTGTCCATGTAGTAGAGGCCCGCGCCCTTGGCCGGCGCCTCGGCGGGCTTCAGCACGTCGATGAACGTGCACTTGCGGCCGATCTTCTCGAGGTTGCCGAGCGCCTTCTCCTCGATCGACGAGAGACCACCGGCGATGTTGCCCTTGGTCGGCTGGCTCTCAGAGAGATCATCGACCTTGTTCGCCTCGATGACCTCCGCCTGGTAGGCCTGGAAGGTCTTCATCCACTTCTCGCCGATGGCCGGCGTCGCGGCACGCTTGACGCAGATGTGCTCGGCGCCCGTGATCTCGCTCGTCTCGCCGAAGACGCCGTGAATGCCCTTCGGGATGAGCTTGTCGTACATGTTACCGACCGTCGGGCACGAGCCGAGGCCCGTCGTCGTGTCGCTCTCGCCGCACTTGGTCGAGACCCAGAGATCGGAGATGTCGCATTCCTCGCGCTTAAGCTCGGAGGCCCACTGCACGAATTCCTTGGCCTTGTAGGAGGCCTTGGCAATGGTTGCGATATCGCCGTGACCTTCGATGCCGAAGCCGACGACGGGCTTGCCGGTCTTGGCGATGCCCTTCACGACGCGATCCGTCCAACCGTCCTCGATGCCGATCACGACGACCGCGGCGACGTTCGGATTGCAGCCCGTGCCGATGAGCGTGCGAAAATGCAGCTCTAGGTCCTCGCCGAACTGAAGGCGCCCGTAGTGATGCGGCAGCGCCATCGTGCCCTTGATGTTGTTGGCGACAGCCTCGCACGCCGCGTTCGAAAGATCGTCGAGCGGCAGGATGATGACGTGATTGCGCACGCCGACGCGGCCGTTCTCGCGGCGCCAGCCCCAGAACGAGAGGTTGGAGCCGTCGGCCGATGACTTAG
>JAEZAW010000053.1 GCA_023430315.1 Pseudomonadota bacterium
CGGGCACGGGCTCGAGGCGCGGGATATCGAGACGGCCGATCAGGCGCTGGAGCGGCGTGCCACCTTCGCGGCCGAGGCCAACGCCCGTCGGCACGCCAGAGCCGAAGTCGCGAGTGTCGAAGATGATGATCCCGCCTTGCTTCATGTAGGTGTCGATCTTGGCGAGCGTCGCGTCGGGGAGCGGGTTCGCGTTCGGCAGCACCGGCCAGTAGAGGATCGGGAAGAAGGCGATCTCGTCGGTCGTGACGTTCACGCCGAAGGGCTCGCCCGGTTCGACGGACGTGCGCGCGGAAAGATGGTGACCGATGCCGACGAGGCCAGCGCGGCTCGCTTCGTCGGTCGCGGTATCGCCCGTCAGCACGTAAGCGAATGAGACCTTGCCCGTTGCCTGGATGGCGATCTGGAGATCGCGGCTCGATGGCATTGCTGCGGTCGGCGGCGGCGCCGGCCGCGCTTCTGGGCGGCGTTGCGCGCTCGCGTTGCCGCTCGTCAGCACCAATGCTGCAGCGACGGCGAGCACCAAAGCCGAGGCCGTGGCCGTGGGCTGCAGCCGCGGGCGCGGTCTGAACAGGCCCTGCAGTAGCAGCACGGCGATGATGTCGGCGAAGATCAGAGCGAGCGCCGCCGAGAGCAGCCAGGGCTTCAACGGTTCGGGGTTCGTGCCCTCGTACGTGCGTCGCTCGACATTCGACGGCAAGCTCGGGAGCGGCCGGAGCTCGGTGCGCGGTGTGATCACGTTCAGCGCGCGCGGGCTCGCCGTCGGGCCGTAGTAGCCGGGCGGATGGTCGAGCGAGGGCGTCGCCGTATCGATCTGCCGCGCGGGAATGGCCTGTGCGGTCGGCGTCGGCGGACGCAGCGTGCCGAAGCCGTCGAGCACCTGCGTCGGCGCCAGCACCTCCGCCGTCTCGGGCGCGGGTGTGCTGCGTGTCGTCGGCGCGGCCATGACCTCAGGACCGCCGACAGCAATGCCGCCGCTGACGCCGAGCGTCGCGATCCGCCTGAGCATCTCGACGAAGAGGCCGGAAAGCGGCAGGTTCGACCAGTCGGAGTTGGCGGTGATGTGGAACAGCACGATCTGGCCCTCGCCCATGCGCCGTGCCGTGACGAGCGGCGTGCCGTCAGCCAGCCGTGCCCACACACTCACCTCGTCGGTGAGATAGGCCGGATCGGCGAGGATTTGGCGGTTCACGGCAACATCGCGCGGGATCGTCAGGCCGGCGAAGAGGCTCGAGTCCTCGAAGGGTGCGAGTGGCTGCGGCGTCGACCATGAGAGTGCGCCGCCGAGCGTGCGTCCACCCATGCGCAGGCCGACGGGAAGCAGATCGTCGCCGCCCTTTTCGAGACGGGGGCCGGCAAAGCGGACGAGCACGCCGCCCTTGTTCACCCATTCCTGCACGCGCGTGCCGAGGTCACCGGCAATGGTGCCGATGTCGGCCATCACGAGGATGGAGGAGCGCTGCTCGAAGGCACTCGCGACGGCGCCCGCGAGATTGACATCCTTCTGGCGGACCAGCTCGGCAAACGGTGCGAGCGCGCGTTCGATATAATAGAGCGGCGCCAGCAGGGGCTGGGCCTGCTCGCGACTCTCACCAGAGATGAGCGCAATGCGATGCCAGCGCGAGCGACTATCGAGAAGGTGCACGGCGCCGGCACTGCGCTCGCCGGCAAGCTCGATGCGCGCAACCTGATTGCGCAGCTCGAGCGGCAGATCGAACCGGGCAGAGATGCGGCGGCTGCCGGCTGGGATCTCGTAAGACGTCTCCGCGAGACGCTGATTGCGCGCTGAGAAGGCGAGGGCGGTACCAGTACGTCCGGCACCTTCGGCGCGGACGACAAAGGCTTCGAGACGTCCGTCGCGGTCGAGGCCGGCGGAGAGGCCGAGCGGCTCGTCGCCCGCACGGTTGCGGATGACCTGGAGACGGCCACCACTCGCGATCTGGCTCAGCGCCGAGGCAAACGCGCTGGTCTTGCCGTCGTGATCGATGCCGTCGCTGAGCCACACGACATCGAGGCCCTTCTGGCCATCGAGAACACGAGCGAGCTGCTCGGCGAGCACGGCGCGGTCGGGCGCGAAGGGCTGCGGCTGGAGGGCTGCGGCGGTTGTGCGCGCGGCGCTCGGGGCTTCGACGCGCAAGGTGAGCGTCTTGGCGCCCGAGGCCGTGGGCGCGATGACGACCGGCCTGTTCGCGTTCTCCGCTTCCGAGATGAGCTGATCGACGAGGCGGGTGCGCTGCGCGAAGTGGCCGCCGCTCGACCAGCCATTGTCGACGACGAGGACGAGTGGGCCCGAGCCGGAGAGGCCGGCTTCGCGGGTGGGATTGAGCACGGGATCGGCGAGCGCGAAGATGACGAATGCGGCAGCAAGCATCCGGATGAGCGTCAGCCACCACGGCGTCTTCGCCGGCGTCTTGTCCTTGTTCTCGAGCCCGACAAGGATGCGCGTCGGCGGGAAGGCAATCTGGCGCGGGCGCGGCGGCACGGTGCGCAGCAGCCAGTAGATCACCGGCAGCGCGGCGAGCGCCGTCAGCAGCCACGGGCTCAGAAAGGCCAGAGCGCCAA
>JAEZAW010000094.1 GCA_023430315.1 Pseudomonadota bacterium
GTCGCGCAAGCGAAGCCGACCTATGACGCCGTCATCGTCGGTTCCGGCTATGGCGGCGGCGTTGCGGCGTCGCGCTTGTCGAGGATCGGCCTCAAGGTCGCGGTCCTCGAACGCGGGCGCGAGTACCTGCCGGGCGAGTTCGCCGAGACCATGCTCGCCGCCAGCACGGCCATGCAGATCAATGGTAAGGGTCGGCAGATCGGCCCGCCGGATGCGCTCTTCGATCTGCGCGTCGGCAAGGACGTGCACGCGCTCGTCGGCTGCGGTCTCGGTGGCACGTCGCTGATCAATGCCGCCGTGTGCCTCACACCCGATGTCATGGTGCTCGAGGACGAGGCTTGGCCCGAGGAAATCCGCGTCGACCATCGCTTGAATGTCGGCTACCACCGCGCGCGCCAGATGCTGGCGCCGGAGACGCTGCCCTTATCTGTCACGCCGATGAAGCTCGCGTCGCTCGAGCGCGCCAGCAAGGCGATTGGGCATCATGTCGAGCGCGTGCCGCTGCATATTTCCTTCGATGAGAAGACCAATGCGGCAGGCGTGACGCAACCGCCGTGCACGATGTGCGGCAACTGCATGGGTGGCTGCAACAGCGGCGCCAAGACGACAGTGCATTCGACGTACCTGACGGACGCGGTCAATCACGGCGCCGAGCTCTTCACGGGTGCCAACGTGCGGCTTATCGAGCGGAGCGGCGGCGATCTCTGGCGCGTCGTCTTCCGCAAGACCGGCGACAAGGACAGCCACGTCCCCGTCGGGACCGTTACGGCCGCCATGGTGGTGCTCGCGGCGGGCACGCTCGGCACGGCCGAGATCATGATGCGCTCGCGCGAGAACGGACTCCGCGTCTCGGACCGTCTCGGCTGGCGCTTCTCGACGAACGCCGACGTCATGTCCTTCGGCTACAACTACAAGGAGCCGGTCAACTCCGTCGGCCTTCCGCACGGATCGAAGGCCAAGGTGCCGCCGCCGGGGCCCGCAGTCGTCGGCCTCATCGACCTGCGCCGACGCCGCGATCCACTCGACCGGCTGGCGCTCGTCGAGGCGACCGTGCCGAGCGCCATGGCGCGGCTCATGCCGATGCTGCTCGCGACCGGCGCAACGCTGGCGCCGGAAGAAGCGAGCGGCGGCCTTGCCGGCCTCCTCGCTGATACGCGGCGCAACGCCGAGAGCCTCTTTGCTGGCGCTTACAGCGGCCCAGTCCACCACAGCCACGCCTTCCTCGCTGTCGGCCACGACGGCGCGGCCGGCCGCATTGTCTTCGAGGATGATACAGCGGCCATCCACTGGCCCCATGTCGGTGATGAGCCGGTCTTCACGCACATTTCGGCCGTGTTGCGAAAAGGGGTTGCGGCCAACGGCGGCAAATACGTGCCGAACCCCGTGAGCAACCAGTGGCTCGGCGGTGATGTCATGACCGTGCATCCGCTCGGCGGTTGCGCCATGGGCCGCGATCGCGACAGCGGTGTCGTCGACCACAAGGGCCGCGTATTCGACGCCGATCCGGCAAAGCGCGCCGACGCGGTCCATGATGGGCTGTTCATCTGCGACGGCTCCATCATTCCGCGCCCGCTCGGTGTGCACCCGCTCTTCACCATCACGGCCGTGGCCGAACGCGCCATGATGATCTTCGCGCGCGAGCACGGCCTGGCGCTCGACGTCTCGCCGCGCCCTGATGCGCCAAAGCGCGTCTTCCGCGCGGAGCCCACCACGAACGACACTGGCACGTCCCGCTTCGGCCGACTGTTCGGCCGCGCCGCATCCGCCTGAGGTAGATCCGATGCGCCTGTCGTCCAGCCTCGACGAGCTGAAGCCGGAGTATGATGCAATCGTCGTCGGCTCGGGCTATGGCGCGGGCGTTGCAGCGTCGCGTCTCGCGCGCATCGGTCTGAAGGTCGCGGTCCTCGAACGTGGCCGCGAGTTCGCGCTCGGCACGTTCCCGGACACCATGGAGGAAGCCACCGCCGAGCTGCAGTACACGCATGGCGACGCGCGCATCGGGCGCAGGCTCGGCCTCTACGATCTTCATCTCGGGCGCGACATGCACGTGCTCACGGGGTGCGGGCTCGGCGGTACCTCGCTGATCAATGCGAATGTCTCGCTGCCGCCCGATCCGCGCGTGTGGGAAGATCCCTGCTGGCCGCCGTCCATACTCACGGAGGGCACGCTCGAGGAAGGATTCCAGCGCGCGACGCGTATGCTGCGGCCCGTGCCGTTCCCGAACACCGTGCGTCTCGACAAGCGCGACCGCCTGCAAGCCGCGGCAGAGGCATTCGGCACCAAGATGTCCACGGTGCCGATCAACGTCACGTTCACGCCAGGGCCTAACGCCGCGGGCGTCGATCAGCCGGCGTGCACGATGTGCGGTGACTGCTGCTCGGGCTGCAATGTCGGCGCCAAGAACACCGTGCAGATGACCTATCTGCCGGATGCCGTGCGCCATGGTGCGGAAATCTTCACCGAGGCGACCGTCAGCTTCGTGCGCAAGGAAGGCGAGGGTTGGCGCGTTTTCTTCACGCCGACGCGTAATCGCCGCGACAAGTTCGGCCAGCCCGAGCGTTCAGTCGCCGCCGGCATCGTCGTGATCGGCGCTGGCGCGCTCGGCTCGACGGAGATCCTGCAGCGTTCGCGACAGGAAGGTCTCGCGCTCTCGGACAAGCTCGGCGAAGGCTTTACCGGCAATGGCGACGTGCTCGCCTTTGCTTACAATGGCGATCAGCCGGCGAACGCTGTTGGCATCGGCCATCCACCGCGCTCGGGCACCGCCCCGCCGGGACCGTGTATCACCGGCGCGATCGACCTCAGGTCCTCGCGCCGGCTCGAGGACGGCATGATCATCGAGGAAGGCGTGCTGCCTTCGGGCCTCGCCGAGATCCTGCCGGCGACGTTCTCGGTTGCCTCGCGCCTTTTCGGCAAGGATACGGACTCAGGCCTCATCGACACCGTGCAGGAGCAGGCGCGTCGTCTCGACAGTGTGCTTCTCGGCGCATGGCGCGGCGCCATGCACAATACCCAGACGTTCCTCGTCATGGCGCACGACGACGGCGAGGGCCGCATCGTCATGCGCGGCGATGACATCCAGCTCGACTGGCCGGGCGTTGCGGGTCAGCGCGTATTCAAAGACATCGAGGCCAATCTCATAAAGGCGGCCGGCGCCAATGGCGCCTCGTATATCCGCAATCCCATCCAGAATACCTTCCTCGGCAAGAACCTCATCACCGTCCATCCTCTCGGCGGCTGCGTGATCGGCATCGATCGCACGCGCGGCGTGGTCGATGACACCGCGCGCGTCTTCGATGCCGGCTCGGCCGATCCGCAGGCCGTGCACCAGGGGCTCTATGTCTGCGATGGCTCGATCGTTCCGCGCCCACTCGGTGTGAACCCGCTGCTGACGATCACCGCGCTTTCCGAGCGCGCCATGATCCATCTCGCGCGCGATCTCGGACGCGCGCTCACCGACGCGCCGATCCCCAATGCCTCGGTCATCTCGCTCGCGCCGGCACCCGAGGAGCGCCGGCCGGCCGGCGTGACCTTCACCGAACGCATGGCGGGCTTCATCGCCGACAATGCCGACGGCAACTACGAGGCCGCGGCGAAGACGGGCGAGTCGATCAATCAGCACTTCGCCTTCACCGTCACCGTGCTCATCGATGACGTCGATCTCTTCCTCAAGGATCCCGCGCACGCAGGCACGCTCACCGGAACGGTCGAGGCGCCGCATCTCTCGCCGGAGCCGCTCGACATTTCCGAAGGCCGTTTCAGCCTCATGCGCCGCGACCAGAACAACGTCGAGACGCGGCGCTTCGAATACGACATGCTGCTCACGGCGCGGAACGGGCGTCAGTTCCGCTTTGCCGGCCACAAGGTCGTGCACAACGACCGCCTGCCCGGCGACGTCATTCGTGATACGACGACACTCTTCGTCACGCTCACCGACGTGGACGGCAACCCGCCCAATGTCCGCCAGCGCTTTGGCATCCTGAAGATTGCTTTGCGCGATTTCACGAAGCAGGTGCGCACGATTCAAGGCGTCGGCGGCAGTGGTCCAGCCGATCGAGCCAAAGCCGTTGCCAAGTTCGGTGGGCTCTTCGCAAGCCAGCTTTTCGATATCTATGGCGGCCTCTTTGCACCGCTCAAGCGCTTCGACGAAGCGCGTGTGCGCAAGAAGCGCGACCTGCGCGTCGGAGAGCCGGAGGTCCACTATTTCACGACAGCGGACGGCAAGCGCCTGCGCCTGATCCGCTATGCGGGCGGCAAGAAGGGGCCGGTGCTTTTCACGCACGGGCTCGGCGTGTCGAGCCTGATTTTCACGATCGACACCATCGACACGAACCTTGTGGAATATCTCGTGGCTGCCGGCTATGACTGCTGGTTGCTCGACTATCGCGCCTCGATCGATCTTGCCTATGCGCGAGACCTCTGGACGGCGGATGATTGCGCGCGCGAGGACTACCAGCCGGCCGTGAATCTCATTCTGAAGGAGACGGGCGCGAAGAGCGTGCAAGTCATCGCCCACTGCTTCGGCGCCACGACCTTCACCATGGCCATGCTCGGTGGCTGGCTCACGGGTGTGCGTTCAGCCGTCATTTCGCAGATCTCGACGGACGTGATCGTGCCGTACTTCCCGCAGCGGCTGCTGGCACAACTCCGGGCGCCCTCGCTCTTCTCGGGCCTGGGTCTCGATCATGTGGATGCGCGCGCGACCACTGCGGATAGCATTACAGGACGCATTGCGGACGGTCTGATCCGCGTATTCGTCCCCTTCCGCCGCGAGGAGCGCACGCGCAGTGCCACCTCAAATCGCATCACGGCGCTCTATGGCCAGCTCTACGAAACGTCGCAGCTCAATAATCTGACTTTCGAGATGGCGCTCCCCGAAATGTTCGGCGAGGCGAATATCGATGCCTTCAAGCAGCTCGCGCTCATCGCGCGGCGGCAGACGATCGTCGACGCGGCGGGGAGTGACACGTACCTGCCGCATCTGGAGCGCATGGCGATCCCGATCACCTTCATCCACGGCGCGCTCAATCGTTGCTTCCTGCCCGAGAGCACGGAGCGCACGGTTGCACGGCTCGCGGCGAAGAATGGCGCCGATCTCTACACGCGCCATGTGATCGACGGTTATGGTCACATCGACTGCATCTTCGGCAAGTCCGCTGCGAGCGACGTCTATCCGCACATGCTCGCGCATCTGGAGAAATCGGCGGAGGCGTGAGGAACTTCTTCGGTCGTCGTACATTCCGACTTGGAAGAGGACCGGAGTGAGGGGCGGCCAGAGGGGGAATAGCCTGCCGCTTCGCACCCTGGTCCTCCTCATGACCGTGTTATGCTCCCCTTGGACTTGGCAGCCCCCACAACATCAATGATCTCGCGCAGATGCGTAAGGCGCTGGATCTTCGGCTTGTCGCCGCCCTTATCTATATCGCCCTTCGCAGGAACGATTGCGCGCTTGAAGCCGAGCTTGTGTGCCTCGCGTAGCCGCGTCGTCATGTGCGAAACCGGCCGCACGGCGCCTGAAAGACTGATCTCGCCGAAGAACACATCATCGGGCGCAAGCGGCGTCGCGAGCAGCGACGAGACGAGCGCGGCAGCGGCCGCAAGATCGGCTGCAGGCTCCGAAATACGCAGGCCTCCGGCGACATTCAGATAGACATCGGCCTGAGAGAAGCTCACGCCGCAGCGCGCGTCGAGTACTGCGAGCAGCATCGATAGGCGGTTAGAGTCCCAACCGATCGTTGCGCGGCGCGGCGTGCCGAGCGAGGACGGTGCGACAAGCGCCTGGAACTCGACGAGCAGCGGCCGGCTGCCTTCGATGCCGGCGAACACCGCTGTTCCTGGCGCGCTGTTGTCTCGGTCGCCGAGAAAAAGCTCGGATGGGTTCGCAACCTCGCGCAGACCGCTTTCCACCATCTCGAACACGCCGATCTCGTCGGCCGGCCCGAAGCGGTTCTTCACCGCGCGCAGAATGCGATAGGGATGTCCGCGATCGCCCTCGAAATAGAGCACGGTATCGACCATGTGCTCGATCACCTTCGGGCCGGCGATCTGACCGTCCTTGGTGACATGCCCGACGAGTAGCATGGCCGCGCCGGACTGCTTGGCGAAGCGGATGAGCGACTGCGAGGCCGCGCGCACCTGTGAGACAGTGCCGGGCGCCGCTTCGAGGCCGTCTGCCCAAAGCGTCTGGATGGAATCGATGATCACCAGATCCGCGCGGCGATCCTGCTCCAGTGTCGCAAGGATGTTCGCGAGATTCGTCTCCGCGCCGAGCGCGACAGGCGCTGCTGCGAGACCCAACCGCTCCGCACGGAGCCGTACTTGTGCAGCAGCTTCCTCGCCCGAGAAGTAGATGGCGCGTCGGCCGGCCGTGGCGAAGCGTGCCGCCAACTGCAGGAGCAGCGTCGATTTGCCGATTCCCG
>JAEZAW010000321.1 GCA_023430315.1 Pseudomonadota bacterium
GCGACGCAGGCCGGCGTCGATGTGCTCGTCTACGAAGGCGGCGAGGGCCTGCGCTTCGACGAATTCGCCATCAAGGCCGGCGTCGAGGGTATCGGACGTATCATGGCTGCGCGCGGCCTCCTCGAGCTGCCGGGCGGCGATATCGACCCGCCAGTCAAAGAGCTGCAGCGCGGTCCGGTCTTCGCCAATGCCTCGAAGTGGGTGCGGGCGCCGGACGGCGGCGTTTTCCGGAGCGCGCGGCGGATCGGCCAGGCGGTGAGCGAAGGCGATCTACTCGGCTGTGTCGCGAACCCCTACGACGACAGCGAGATGGAAGTGCGCTCGCCGGTCCGCGGTCTCGTGATCGGCGCGACCACGCTGCCGATTGTCAACATGGGCGATGCCCTCTTTCACATCGCCTGGGCGCGCGAGCATCAACGTCCACAACGGCAGCACCAGCACGTGCGCCAGCGGGCCGAGCGCCCCATCGATACCGCTGCCGAGCCGGTCATGGACGAGGACGAGATTATCTAGCGACGCGCGCTCTATTCGCGCACGCCTGCTTCCACGTTGTTGCCATCGGGATCGAGAACGAAGGCAGCGTAATACTTCATCGACGCCGGTCCGCGGGGCCCCGGCGCGCCATTGTCCCGCCCGCCAGCCGCGAGCGCAGCCTCATAGAATCGCTCGACCGTTGCTCGATCCGGCGCTTTGAAAGCGAGATGGATCGGGCTGGCCGACGTGACGTGAGCCGGCGTCCAAAAGGCGGGCTCCGTGATGCCAATCCAGATGAATGGCACGGGCTCGGCGGCGCTGTAGCCGAGCACGAAGGACTCCGGTCCGTTATCCGCGGTTTGAAGGCCGAGGGCGGCGGCGCAAGCGTCATAGAATGCCCGGGCGGCGCCGAGGTCGCGGACGCGAAATCCCATGTGGTCGATCATCCCGACCTCCAGAAACTGACAGTTGGCCTAGTCACAATACAGTTGAGGTCGGCCCTGATCCCATCGAACTACCGGATAGCGCAGCTGTGGCCGAAGAGTTTCACTGAGGTTGAACTTAAATAATTGATCCCCAGCAACCTTTGACCGGCCAATTGCCGAGTGCTGAATTCCAGGCGGATAGTCCGGCCACGCCCGCTCAAGTGCCGAGTCGCGGGAACAATCGGGTCAAGTTCAGCGGTTCGGGAGATGGCTATGCTTTTGAGGTCATTGGCGGTTGGTGCGTGCCTTGCGCTGGCAGCCTGCTCGTCAACGGAAATGGGTGCGGACGCCTTCTCGACGAGTGCGACAGATACAGAGGGTGCGCCGCGGAAGAAGGCCGCTCAGCTGCCGCGGTGCGAGCAGCCGCTCGGCACCGTCGCACTGGTCGACAAGGACATTCCGGTGCTTGCCAGCACAGGGCTCGGAGCGCCGTCCTCGGTGCTGCGCCTGATGATAACCCAGTCGAACTGCTTCCAGATCGTCGACCGTGGCGAAGCTCTGGATAGCATCATGGCGGAGCGCAGCGTCACCAAGAAGGGCAAGCGCCCGCAGCTCGTGCGTGCCGACTATTTCCTGACCCCCGACATTCTCTCCGCGAATGAGAATGCGGGCGGCGTCGACGGAGGTGTCGGTCGGTTTCTGCCCGGTTACGCCGGCACGGTTGCCGGTTCGTTTTCTGTGAAGGTGCAGGAGGCGCAGGTCGCGATCTACCTCACCAGCGGCAAGACGGGCGTGCAGGTCGCGGCTGCGACCGGCAAGGCTTCGACAGCGGATGCGGGCCTCGACTTCTCACGCGCGAGCTGGGGCGGCGCCGGTGGTGGTGGCGCTTACTCGAACACCGAGATCGGCAAGACCGTCTCGGCCGCCTTCTTCGATGCCTACACGAACCTCGTGCGTCAGGTGAGCGCGCAGCCGCAGCAGGTCGCGAAAGCGCCGACGCCCGCCAAGAAGACGGTGAAGCAGTAGCGCTCGCGTCTTAGCAGCGAGTAGGAAAATCTGGACGGGCCGCCTAGCTGGCGGCCCGTTCGTATATGTGGAGGGTCGCGGCCGCACTATCGCGGGGATCCGGCAGAAGGGGCGCAGCGGAGACCTCGCGCCATACGTTCCGATCAAGCTCTGGGAAGTGCGTGTCACCATCAGGACGCGCATGGATGCGCGTGAGGTAGATGCGGTCGGCAATCGCCAACATCGCCGCGAAGATCTCAGCCCCGCCGATCACCGTGATCTCGTCGACGCCATGCTCAGCAGCGCGCGCGCGCGCGATCTCCAGCGCTTCATCGATGCTGCTCGCGCGCTCGATGCCCTCAGCATCGAGATCAGCTTTGCGCGTGACCACGATGTTGTCGCGACCTGCGAGAGGCTTGCCGATCGAGTCATAGGTCTTGCGGCCCATGATCACGGGCTTGCCCATGGTGACGCGGCGGAAGACCCTGAGATCGGACGGCACGCGCCATGGTATGGCGCCGTCGCGCCCAATCACGCCGTTCTCGGCCACGGCGACGACGAACGTGATGATCGGGTCAGTCCGACCAGGGTCGCGGCTCATCGCGCCGAGGTCTGCGCTCGGTCGATGCGGTTTGGACGGGGGCTTGGCGTCTGAATTCAAAGCCGCACTTCTTCTGAATGGCGACCTGCTCGATGGTCTCGAACTCTCCTTTGAGACGTGCGAGCTCGGCCGAGTTCTGGTCGTTGCCACCGACAAGGAACGCTGCTGGCCAGAAAACTACAATTGCAACGCCCGTGACGATCGCATCGTTCGTCGCCTTTTGATCCTGTACGCCGGATAAGTGTGCGACGCGCGAGGAAATGCGCTGAGCCTCGAGCGATAGCTGGCTGCAATCATATTGGCCGTACTGCAGCGGCGAAACGTACTGAGGGCCGATCTTGTCCGACGTCGACGCACAACCTGCGGACACACTCAATATTGCAGCCAATAAGGCTGCTTTCCCAAAACGGTCCATACGCATACTCCCCCAGCGTCCCGTGCCAAATCGAGCATCAACGTGGAATATCAGCAACTGCTCGTGGCGCAGCAGCATCGCGGAAGCCGTTGGCCTGCGACGGAATTGCCACACTGGGTTGGGGCTATCTGCGCGAACTGCCCTCAGCCCGGGATCGCTGCTGCCTTGAAGGGTGCGAGCGCTTCGCAGCGCGCGGTGAAGCGCGCAACGTTCGGCGCTTTTTCGGCGAGCCCGAGGTTTGGTCGCACCAACTGAGCGAACGTGAAGCCGACAGCCGTCGTGATATCGGCTTGGCTCATGCGCTCCGTGCCGGCGATCCAATCGTTGGGATCGAGCTTGGCGATGATGCCATCGAGATACTCGAAGCCCGCGACGACCTGCGCGTCGTTGTGCCGGACCCAGGGCTTGTGGACTTTCTCCTCCGGGCGGAAGCGGTACTCGTAGGCGGACCACACGGCCTTGTCGACCGAACCAAGCGCTACGGTCGTGAGCTTCAGAACGTGGCGACGCTCGGCACCACTCTCGGGCACAAGACGCTTCTCCGACCCCGCCAGTTCGTCGAGGTAATCGAGGATGACGGCGCTATCGATCAGCGCTTCACCGTCTTCCAGCACCAGCGCCGGAACGCGCGTCAGTGGATTGTGCGGCGTCACGAGCTCCGGCTTGTCGAAGACGGGCACTGCATCGAGCATGAAGGGAATGTCCATGGCATTGAGGCTGACCGCAGTGCGGCGTACGTACGGGGATCTCAGGATGCCGATCAGTCGCATGGACGTTCCTCGAGGGTTGGGCATGGGTTTGGACCATGCCTCGTTGCCGTCCTGCTATCTGGCGTCATCCGGCGTTAGGCATCAAGCCCCTACGCTCCTGGCCCTTAATTCCGGCGAGCGATACAGTCGCCCGCGAAGCCCTCGCAGTGGGGCGACCAATCTCCGTTCCCGGGAGGAGCGCACGCATGCCGATCCGCACCCTACTGCTGACTGGCGCCGTCCTGGCGACCGTGCCGGCGGACGCGCTCGCGGCCGACCGCGCCAAGGCGGCGCTCGACTGCAAGGCCGCCAAGAGCCCTGAATTCGCCTACGACTGCACACTCGACCTCGCCAACGCGCGGACAGGCACACCGCTCGATGGGGCGACCGTCATCCTCGGCGCCGACATGCCCTCCATGCCCATGGTCCACAATGTGCCGCCCTTCGAGTTCAAGCCGGCGGGCCAGCCGGGCCGCTATCAGGCGCGCATCCAGCTCGACATGTACGGCCCCTGGGCCATTAAGCTGCGCATCACGGGGCCGCTGCGGGATGAGGTGGTGGCCGTCTACCAGTTCGGCACCGAGGGCTCGGAGCTACGCAAGCGCGGGGCCGGCAGCAAGCCTGCGGCCAAGCCGGACCCTAAGCCCGGACACCACCGCCATTGATCCGATCCAGGAAATTCCGACTTGAGAGGTCGCGGATGCAGTCCGGTGCCTGAGGTGATATCAACGCGCCGGAAGCAGGAGTGAGATTCTAATCTCGGATGGACACTCATGAATGCCCATCTAAGACGATCGCACTCCAGGAAGCGCAGGCACTCACTTGACCATACCTAATCTGATCACGCTCGGCCGTGTCATCTTCATTCCTATCATTTTCTGGCTGCTCGTGAGCGGGCAGACGCGCAGCGCATTTCTGTTGTTCGTGCTCGCAGGCGTCACCGACGCCGTCGATGGCTGGCTTGCCAAGCGCTGGAACATGCAGACCGAGCTCGGCGCCTACCTCGACCCGATGGCCGACAAGCTGTTGATCGTCTCGATCTACGTGGCGCTCGGTGTTGCCGCGCAGCTCCCTTCCTGGCTGGTGATCGCCGTCGTCTCGCGCGACATCCTCATCGTGCTCGGAGTATTATTGTGCTGGATCATCGGCCAGCCGGTCGCAATCCAGCCGCATCTCGTGAGCAAGGCCAATACAGTGAGCCAGCTCATGCTCGCAGCGCTCGTGCTGGCGGACGAAGGCTTCAATCTCGGGCTCGGCGGCTTGAGGACGATGCTGATCTGGCTGACGGCCGCGCTGACGGCGTCCTCGCTCGCCGTCTACGTGCGCACATTCGTGTCGCATCTGGCCGGAAACGGCCGCTGAGGCGAGCGGATCGACGACGCCCATCGGCGTGTTGGCCTAGAGGGGAATTCAGGTGTCGAACGACGACAACAGCACGCCGCGTGCCGCCCTTCACACCAACCGGCACCTCGTCTTCTGGCTGGTTACGGGCGTGCTCGCATTGGGGCTCGTGTGGCTCCTCAATGATATTCTGCTGCCGTTCGTCGTCGGCGCAGCCATTGCCTTCTTTCTGAACCCGTTGGCCGACAGACTCGCTCATCTGGGTCTCGGCCGCACGGGAGCCTCTGCCCTTATCATCATCGTTTCGGCGATGGTGTTGGTGTTCTTGTTGATCCTGCTCGGTCCACTGCTTGGCGATCAGCTCCGCCAGCTCGCCGAGTCGCTGCCGGGAGACATGAAGCGGTTGATGGGGTTAGTCCAGAATGCCGCGCGCAATTTGCTCGGCGCCCGCTATGAAGAGATCTACGCAGGTCTCGAGCGCGGATTGGCCGGCATGACTCAAAGCTGGACGACCAGCGTGGGTTGGGCTGTGCAGCGGCTTTGGGATCGCGGGCTCGCGCTGGTCAATCTGCTGTCGCTCTTACTGATCACGCCTGTCGTCGCCTTCTATCTGCTCGCCGACTGGCCGCGCGTCGTCGCCCGCATCGACGAGGCTCTGCCCCGCGAACACGCTCCGACCATTCGCTCTCTCGCCGGCGAGATCAACGATGCCATCGCTGCATTCGTGCGTGGCCAGGGCACGATCTGCCTGATCCTCGCGGTGCTGTACTCCGTCGGCCTAACGCTGATCGGACTCCGCTATGGGCTGCTGATCGGCCTCGCGGCCGGACTCATGAGCTTCGTTCCGGTGATCGGCGGTGCCTTTGGACTCATTCTAGCCTGCGGGGTTGCCGTTGCGCAGGGCTGGCCGGACTTGACGCTCTTGCTCAAGGTGGCCGCTGTCTTCGCCGTGATCTCCGTCGTGGATAGCGGGATCCTGTCGCCGCGCATTGTCGGACCGCGCGTCGGCCTGCATCCGGTGTGGCTGATCTTCTCGGTGCTCGCTTTCGGATCGCTGCTCGGGCTCGTCGGCGTTCTCATCGCTGTGCCGGTAGCGGCAGCTATCGCGGTGCTGGTCCGCTTTGCGGTTCGCCTCTATCTCGAGAGCGAAATCTATCGCGGTCCGCCGTCCCCACCGAGCGCGGGAGACGCCGCACCATGAGCCGCGCCAGCGAGCAGTTCGTCTTCGACTGGGGCGCGCGCCCGGCGCTCGAGGCGGAGGATTTCCTCGTCGGCCCGTCGAATGCCGCCGCCGTGGCGCTGGTCGACCGATGGCCGGACTGGGCGATGGCCTCGGCGCTCGTCGTCGGCCCGCCGCAGAGCGGCAAGAGCCATCTCGCGCACGTGTGGCAGCTCCGGTCCGAGGCCGCGATGCTCGCCGCCACCGAACTCGACGAGATGCATATCCCGGAGCTGATGGGTCGCCCCGCCGTCGTGGTGGAGGATATCGACCGCGGTATCGCCTCCGAGCAGGCGCTTTTCCACCTGCTCAATCTGGCGCGCGAGCAGCGTACATCCCTGCTGCTCACGTCGCGGATGCCGGCAGGGGAACTTGCGATTTCGCTCCCGGATTTACGATCAAGGCTCAGGGCCCTGGCGATGACCGAAATCGGCGCACCGGACCAGACGCTGCTGACCGCCCTCCTCGTGAAGCTCCTGACCGACCGCCAGATAACCGCAGCCCCAGCGGTCGTGCACTACCTCGCCCGAGAGCTGGATCGCTCCTTCGCGGCGGCGGCCCGCCTTGTCGAGGTGCTCGACCGCCTTTCGCTGGCCCAGCGGCGGCCCGTGACCCGGACCCTCGCAGGCGAGGCCCTGGCCGAGCTTCGGGAGGCGGAAAAGAGCGAAAAAGGCGCCTGAACACCGCTCAATATGGGCGACATTTGAATGTCGTGAATTTATTGCAGGTATATTCGCTTTTGGGTCGCGCTCGGCGAGGCGAGCGGCCATGCGGCAAGGGAGAGTAGCTGTGTCGGGCAGCAGGGCGCGTGCGCGCGCGAAAATCGAGGCGGGCAATCCGGCGCCGGCGGAGGCACCGCAGGGTCCTGCGCGCTATTACAACCGCGAGCTTTCCTGGCTGCAATTCAACACGCGCGTGCTCGACGAGGCGCGCAACCGCCGCCATCCCGTCCTCGAACGACTGCGCTTCCTGTCGATCTCGGCCTCGAACCTCGACGAGTTCTATATGGTTCGCGTCGCCGGGTTGCATGGGCAGGTCAAAGCCAAGGTCTCGAACCTCAGCAACGACGGCCTGACGCCCGCCCAGCAGCTCGATGCGATCAACAAGTTTGTCGCCGGTCTCTCGGCCGAGCAGCAGGCCTGCTGGAGCGAACTCAGCCGCGAGATGGCCGAAGTCGGCATCTCCATCGTCTCGCCGGACCAGCTCACGGAGGGCGAGCAGGCCTGGCTCGAGAGCTATTTCATGAAGCACCTTTTCCCGGTGCTGACGCCCATCGCCGTCGATCCGGCGCACCCCTTCCCGTTCATCCACAATCGCGGTTTCACGCTCGGCCTCGAACTCGCAAAGAGGAAGGGCGGCGAGGCCATGCACGCGCTGATGCCAATCCCGGCGCCGGTCGATCGCTTCCTGAAGCTGCCCGCGGGCGAGGAGACGGGCGCGATCCGATTCATGCGCATCGAGACGCTGATCGGCCACTTCGCCTCGCTGCTCTTTCCGGGCTACGTCGTAAAACGGCAGGGCGCCTTCCGCATCCTGCGCGACAGCGACATCGAGGTCGAGGAAGAGGCGGAAGATCTGGTGCGCTCGTTCGAAAGCGCACTCAAGCGACGTCGCCGCGGCTCCGTAATCCGTCTCGAAATCGACGCCTACATGCCGCAGGAGCTGCGCGCATTCGTCGTCGATCAGCTCAGGGTCAGCGAAGCCGATACGTATGTGCAGGAGGGCCTGCTCAGCCTCGGCGATACGTCACAGCTCATCGTCGATGATCG
This sequence comes from Pseudomonadota bacterium, assembly GCA_023430315.1. Taxonomy (GTDB): domain Bacteria; phylum Pseudomonadota; class Alphaproteobacteria; order Rhizobiales; family Hyphomicrobiaceae. The sequence goes on from JAEZAW010000321.1 coordinate 7,999, forward strand.
TCCCGATCTCGTCTTCCCACCTTTCACCATCCGCTTTCCCGAGCGCATCCGCGAATACAACGGCGACTGCTTCGCAGCGATCAAGGCGAAGGACATCGTCGTCCATCACCCCTACGAATCGTTCGACGTGGTCGTGCAGTTCCTGCGTCAGGCCGGCGCTGATCCGGACGTGCTGGCCATCAAGTGGACGCTCTACCGCACGTCCAAGGACAGCCCGATCGTTCGCGCGCTCAAGGAGGCCGCCGATCTCGGCAAGTCAGTGACAGCGGTGATCGAGCTCAAGGCGCGCTTCGACGAAGCGGCGAACATTCGCCTCGCGCGCGATCTCGAAAGCTCGGGCGTCCATGTCGTCTATGGCTTCATCGAGCTCAAGACACACGCCAAGCTCGGCATGATCGTGCGCAAGGAAGGCGCCGAGCTCGTCTCCTACTGCCACATCGGCACGGGCAACTATCACCCGCAGACGGCGCGCATCTACACCGACCTCTCGTTCTTCACGGCCGATGCCGCAATCGCGCGCGACGTGAACCGCATTCTCAACTTCGTGACGGGCTATGGCGAGCAGGCCGAGCTCGAAACGATGGCCGCGAGCCCCTTCGGCATCCGCCGGCGCATCCTGGAAAGCATCAGGGCCGAGACAGAGCACGCCCGCGCCGGCCGCCCTGCTGCCATCTGGATGAAGATGAACGCCCTCGTCGACACGCAGGTCATCGAGGCCTTATACGAGGCCTCGAATGCCGGTGTCGAAATCGACCTCGTCGTTCGTGGCATCTGCTGCCTGAGGCCCGGCATTCCTGGCATGTCCGAGAACATCCGCGTCAAAAGCATCATCGGGCGCTTTCTCGAGCACGGCCGCATTTATTGCTTCGGCGGTGGACATGGGCTCCCCCATCCGGAGGCGATCGTGTATATCAGCTCGGCGGACATGATGCCGCGCAACCTCGACCGGCGCGTTGAGGCTATGGTGCCGGTGACGAATCCAACGGTACACGCGCAGATCCTCGATCAGATCATGACGGCGAACTTGAAAGACAATCAGCAGAGCTGGCTCGTGCAGCCTGATGGATCGAGCCGCCGGATCGCGCCCGCCGAGGGCGAGAAGCCGTTCAACGCACACGAGTACTTCATGTTCAATCCGAGCCTGTCGGGGCGCGGCCAGTCGCTGAAGAGCCATTCGCCGCCGCGCTTCAAGCTCGAGGACCGGGACGAGAGCAGTAAGCAGTGAAGTTTGCCGAGGGCAGAGGCGACCGGCCGATAGGGCTCGATGAGCTCGAGCCGATCTCGGTGGTCGACATCGGATCCAACTCGGTGCGTCTCGTCGTGTACGAGGGCGCCATTCGCAGCCCGGCGCCGCTCTTCAACGAGAAAGTCTTGTGCGGGCTCGGGCGCACCGTCGCCTCGACTGGCCGGCTCGATGCCGACGCCGTCGAACGCGCCATCGAGGCACTGCGTCGCTTCCATGCCATCAACCGCGTGCTCGGCGTGAAGAACGTGCGCGTCATCGCAACGGCTGCCGTGCGCGAAGCCGCGAATGGGCCCGAGTTCATCGCGCGTGGCGAGCAGGCAATCGGCGCCAAGATCGCGGTCCTCTCCGGCGCGCGCGAAGCCGAGCTTGCGGCGAGCGGCACGTTCATGGGCATTCCCAATGCCAACGGCATTGCGGGCGATCTCGGCGGCGGCAGCCTCGAGCTGATCGATATCGCCGGAGCCAAATCCACGGCGGCCGCCACATTGCCGCTCGGCGGTCTCAGGCTCATCGATACGTCCGGCAACAAGCTCGACAAGGCCATCGAGATCGTCGATACGAGTCTCGCCGAGCTGCCCTGGCTCACAGCCGGCGAGGGCCGCACGTTCTATGCGGTCGGCGGTACGTGGCGTGCGCTCGCCAAGCTCCACATGGACCTGCGCAAGTATCCGCTGCGCGTCATGCACGGCTACAGCATCGAGAGTCGTGCCTGCATCGACTTCTGCGAGAACATTCGTCGCGCCAAGAAGATCTCCGATATCCGCGGCATCGAAGACGTGGCTCGGGCTCGTCGCGAAGTGCTGCCCTATGGCGCGCTGGTGCTCGAGCGCGTGCTCCGACGCATGAAGCCGAAGGAAGTGGTGTTCTCCGTCTATGGCGTGCGCGAGGGCCTGGTGTTCAGCCTGCTCTCGCCGGCCGAGCGCGACCGCGACCCACTGCTCGCCTTCTGCGAGGATCATGCGCGCCTGCACTCGCGCTCATTCACCCATGCGCGTGAACTCTGCGCGTGGACGGACACGCTCTTCGCGGAACCGGGACCGCGCGAGACACCGGAGGAAACGCGCCTGCGCTATGCGGCATGCCTCATCTCGGATGTCGGCTGGCGGGCGCATCCCGATCACCGCGGCGAGCAGAGCCTCAACACCGTCGCCCATGCCGGTCTCGGCGGCATCGACCATGAGGGCCGGATCTTCCTCGCGCTCACCGTCTATTTCCGCCACGTCGGTACCGGACGCGTGTTCGGCGCCGAGGACGAGTTGCCGTCGGCACTCAAGACGCTGGTCTCGCGCCGGACGCTGAAGCGCGCGCGCATTCTCGGTGCCGCAATCCGTGCAGCCCACATGCTCTCGATCGGCCGGCCAGGCATCATCGACGAGACGCCGCTCAGCTACGAGTCGGGCAAGCTCGTGCTGAGTCTGCCGGCCACACATCGCGATCTCGATGGCGAGCGGTTGCGTCGCCGCTTCGAGGTGTTGGCCGAGCTGGTCGACCACAAGCCCGAAATTCGCTATTCGTAACAGATATTTAATCGCACACTTCGATGGCCGACCGTCGTCGTGCGATCGGCGTTATATGGGTGTGGATTGGCGCGAAGTTGCCGAAATCCCGCGCTAGGAAATGATTGTTGCAGATGGGAGGATGCGACGGTTCCATCGGCAGCAAGAATCGCGCTCACTGTCCTGAACGGCGGTGAGCGTTCGTCTCCAGTGCCGGAAAATTCTAGCGGGCTGACACGCGGTGCTCATGTCTGACGACCTCTACACGGTACTGGGCGTTGCCAAAGGCGCGCAGGACGACGAGATCAGGCGGGCCTATCGAAAGCTCGCCAAAGAGCTCCACCCCGACGTCCGCCCGGATGATCCCGCAGCCAGCGATCGGTTCAAGCGCGTCACGGCGGCTTACGACATTCTCGGCGACGCGACGAAACGGCGGCGCTACGACGACGGCGAGATCGACAGCCAGGGCGAGCCCGTGCGCACGTATGCGCGCAGCGGCGCCGGCTGGCCCAACGGCTTCAACGGCGGCGTCAATGGCGCCCGGGATACCGGCGTCACCGACATCTTCTCGGACCTCTTCGGCGGACGCGGCGCACGCGGACCGGGTCTCAGCATGCGCGGACAAGACGTGCGCTACACGCTCGAAGTGGATTTCATGGAGGCGGTCGGCGGCGCGAAGAAGCGCGTCAGCCTGCCCGACGGCGGCACGCTCGATCTCACGGTGCCTGAGGGCGTGGCGGACGGCCAGGTGCTGCGGCTCAAGGGCAAAGGCACGCCCGGTCTGCGCGGCGGCGAGAACGGCGATGCGCTGGTCGAGATCCACGTCCGACCGCACGCGAAGTTCAAGCGCATCGGCAATGACATCCTGCTCGAGCTGCCGATTACCATCGACGAAGCCGTGCTCGGCGGCAAGATTGAGGTCGCGACGATTTCCGGCCGCGTTTCGCTTCAAATCCCCAAGGGCACAAGCTCCGGGCGCATCTTCCGCCTCAAAGGCAAGGGCGTGCGCGGCACAAACGATGTCACCATGGGTGACCAGCTCGTGACCATCCGGATCGTCATGCCGGAGAATGTGGACGAGTCGCTCTCCTACTTCATGGCCGAGTGGCGCCAGCGCAATCGCTACGATCCGGGACGCGACTGACGTATCGCTAAGTCGGCGCGATGCGCTCGGCGATGCGCGCGAGCCTCGCGAACGTCGCGACATCAAGTTGCTCGGCTCTGAGTTCCGGCGCGACACCGGCTGCTTCGAGCAGGGGCAGTGGATCGGCAACCAGCGTTCTCAAACTTTGACGCAGCATCTTGCGCCGCTGTCCGAACGCCGCCGCCGTGACACGACCGAGCCACTGCACCGAGCATTCCGGCATGGGCTCAGGGCGCGGCATGAACGTGACGACGGCAGAGGCCACTTTCGGCGGCGGCGTGAAAGCTTCGGGACCGAGCGTTAGCGCAATGCGCGGTGTCGCGCGCCACTGCGAAATCACCGCAAGGCGGCCATAGGCCTTGCTGGCAGGCTGAGCAACGATGCGCTCCGCCACCTCCTTCTGGAACATCAGCGCCATCTGCGACCACCACGGCGGCCAGGGCTCGGTTTCGAGCCAGCCGATGAGCAGACGCGTCGCGACGTTGTAGGGAAGGTTCGCGACGATCACCGTGCGGCCGGCATCGGACGACAGCACAGCCGGCCAGTCCACATCGAGCGCGTCGCCGAGATGCACGGAAAGCCGCCCAGGATAGGCTTCCGCGATCTGCGCGAGAGCCGGCGCACAGCGCTGGTCGCGCTCGACGACAACGACGCGGCGCGCACCTTCCATCAGCAGCCCGCGCGTCAGACCGCCGGGACCGGGGCCGACCTCGACGACCGTCGTCGTATCCAGCGGGGCGGCGAGGCGCGCGATCCGCCGCGTCAGGTTGAGATCCAGAATGAAGTTCTGGCCGAGGCTCTTCTTCGCGTCGATCTCGAGCGCGGCAATCACTTCGCGGAGCGGCGGCAGGCCATCACTCGACGCCTTGGCCGGCTGTCGGGCCTCAGGCATGGTGCGCGGCCGCGGCGCGGCGTTCAGCCATATTCGCAGCGAGCCTGAGCGCAGCGACGAGGCTCGTTGGCGAGGCAGCGCCCGTCCCCGCAATATCGAAGGCGGTGCCGTGATCGGGCGAGGTGCGCACGAAGGGCAAACCCAGCGTAACATTCACCGCCGTATCGAAGGCGAGCGTCTTGATCGGGATGAGCGCCTGGTCGTGATACATCGTGACGACGGCATCGTAGCGCTTGCGCGCCTCGGCATGGAAAAGCGAGTCCGCTGAATGCGGGCCGGTAACGACGACGCCCTCGGATTGGAGAGCGGCGATGGCGGGGCCAATCGTCGCCACCTCCTCGCGACCGATGGTTCCGGCTTCGCCTGCGTGTGGGTTGAGCCCCGTGACGGCAATGCGCGGCCGCGCGATGCCGAAATCGGCAGCCATGGCTTCGGCCACGATCCGCACGGTCTCGACGACGCGCGGCACGCTCATCAGCTCGGGCACGCGCGCAATGGGGACATGAACCGTGAGCGGCACGACGCGGAGGATGTCCGACGCGAGCATCATCACAGGCACCCAGCGCCGTCCAGGATGATGGCGCTCAGCGAGCTCTGCGAGGTACTCCGTATGGCCAGGATGGCGGAAGCCCGCTCGCAGCAGCGTGCTCTTGGCAATCGGGTTCGTCGCGACTGCGGACACGCGACCGGCGACGGCATCCGCAACGGCGAGGTCGATGGCGGCGATGATGCCGCCGGCATTGAGCATCTCGGTGCGGCCAGCAACTACGGACACGGCAAGCGGGACCGGACGCACGGGCAGGCGCCGGGCGAAAGCCTCTGCCCCCGTCTCCGGATCCTCGGAGACGGCGAGTTCAACATCGATGCCGAGCGCGCGTGCCCGTTCGGCGACGGCACCCGGATCGGCATAAAGGACGAAAGGAGGGACGCTGCTGCTGTCCCGATCGCGCCACGCCATCAGCGTGATGTCGAGACCGATGCCGGCGGGGTCGCCCATCGTGAGCGCCAGCGGGCGGCGCGAACCCGCCGCACGCCCAACTTCGCTTGCCAAGGCTAACTCCCGACCTCTCGATCAACGCTTCTCGATCAAGGCCTCGGCACGGAGATCCCTCAGATGGCGCCGCGAGACGACTTCGAACTCGCGCTGCGTCAGCTCCTGCTGAGCCTTGAGGCGCTTCTCCTCGTCTACTTTGACGGTCTTGCGCCCGCACACGGCATATAGCTCGACGCCCGTGCTGGCAAGCGCGGGGGGCACCATCTCGCCGTCCTTGGCATTGAGGAGGAGGCTCCGTGTCGGCTCGCCGAGCGAGGAAGCCGCCTGATTGGCGAGGCTCTCGAAGCGGGTATCGGGAAGGCCCTTAACCAAATCCTGCGTACTGCGGCAGCCCCGGAATTGCTTGCGCAGCCCCTCGGCTTCCGCGAGCCGGCGCGCCAATGCGGCCTGATCGATGCGGCCAGGCACGGCGAGCGTGATCCGATGGAGCTGCATTTCCACCTTGGGAGCGCTCGTCACGTCTTCGGTCGACTGCTCGACGAAGCGGTCAATGTCGCGATCGTTGATGTTGATCTGCGCGCCGTACTTGCGGCGGAGAACATCACGCCAGACGAGGGCGGCTTTCGTGCGCGCCTTGATGGTCATTGGATCGATGCCCTGCGACTTGAGCTGGGCTGCGAACTGCTCCTCGGTGATCTTGTTGCGGGCAGCCATCTCCTTGAAGGTCTTGTCCGACTCTTCATCAGTGACCACGATGCTGAGGCGCTTGCCCTCCTGGAGCTTCAGCTTCTCGTCGATCAGCTCCTCGCGTGCTTGCGCGCGGAACTTCTGAATGTTGCCGATCCGCGCCTCATTGCGGAGCTGGTCCAACATATTCCTCTGCAGCTCACCGACGAACTGCTTCTGCATGGCAGTCGCTTCGTCGCGGGTCTTCGGCTGCTTCTCGCGCAGGTACTGCTGGAAACGCTCGTTGGTCTTGGGATCCTGGATGATCTGCTTCCAACGCGCCTCGGCGCGTGCACGCATATCTCCGCCGCCACCCGAGCCCGCAGCCATGAGCGTCGCGCGCTGCTCGATCTCGTAGCCCGTCACCGGCTCGTCGTTAACGAGGAGCACGATTCCCGTGCCGCGACCACTACCACCGGCGCTGCCGCTCGCTGGCGCTGAACTCGCCTCACGCCTCGGCGCCGGCTTGGGCTTCGGTTTGGCTTCGGCTTTCGGAGGCGCGGCCTCCTGGCGCAATGGCGCCACGGGCTCGCGCTGCTGCGGCGGTGGTGTCGTCGTGACAATGAGGCCGGGAATAGTCGGTGTCTGCTGTGCGAATGCGGCGCCCGCGGTCGCCGTCACCGCGCCAGCGAAGATCCACGACGCCACGCGAAGGACGCCATACTTGCCGCGCGGAGCACGCGCGCTGTTCATTCCCAAGTCCGCCATCATTCCCCAAGCCGGCTGCGATTCGCCCGTCCGATCCTAGTAGTTATCGCAGGAAGTGGATGGGAATATCCACACCAAGGATGGCGCTGGCATGGCACTCGACGTGCGCCGCAGCAAGGCCGGCGGGGCTTTATCCCCGTGACACATCCGCCCCCTTCGGGTAGCCAGGAAAAAAAGCCGTTTTCGAGGGAGCCCGATATGCCTGCGAGCAATCTCGCCCAGATGAACGCCGCCGAAGTCACGATCCGGACCATGGCGGCGAATGGTCTCGATACGCTCTATTGCCTGCCAGGGGTCCAGAACGACGATTTCTTCGATGCCCTGGTCCGGTCCGGGAACCCGCTGAAGCCCATTCACACCCGCCATGAGCAGGCGACGGCCTACATGGCCCTCGGCGCCGCGCTGGCGAGCGGCAAGCCCCAGGCCTATTGCGTGGTGCCTGGGCCGGGCTTCCTCAACACGACGACGCCTCTTGCCACGGCTCAGTCGCTCTGCGCGCCGGTGCTCGCCATATCCGGTCAGATCTACGAGCAGTACATCGGCAAGGGCGTCGGCTTCCTGCACGAGATCCCCGACCAGCTCGGCATCATGCGCACGCTCACCAAGTGGGCGGGGCACATCGAAGGTCCGCAGGATGCCGCGGCGAAGAGCCGCGCGGCTTTCGACGAGCTCCTAAGTGGAGTACCGGGCCCCGTCGGCCTCGAATGCGGCTGGAACATGTGGCGCTCCGCGGCCGAAGTCGCATTCGACGACACGCCGGCGGTACGCCGGACACCGCCGCTGGATCACGACGCCATCAAGGCAGCGGCCAAGTTGATGGCGGGCGCCAAACGGCCGATCATCCTCGTCGGCGGCGGCGCGCAGGACGCGAGCGCCGAAGTCACGCGTCTTTCCGCACGCATCCAGGCACCAGTTGTCGCGTATCGCACGGGCCAGGGCGTCATCGACGCGCGCAATCCCTTCAGCCACCGCTTCCCTGCGGGGCATACACTGTGGAAGGACGTCGATGTCGTGATCGGCATCGGCACGCGCCTTCAGCACATGATGGACTGGGGCCGTGATGACGCGATGAAGGTCATCCATCTCGATATCAATCCCTCACGCATTGGACGCACGTGCACGCCGGACGTCGCGATCGTCGCCGATGCGGCGGAGGGCGTCGCAGCGCTGTTGAATGCACTCGAGCGTATCGGCGACAAGCCAGCCGACCGCACGGATGAAATGCTGGCACTGCGCGCACGCATGGACAACGAATTCGCTCGCCTCGCGCCGCAGAAGGCGTGGATCGATGCGATCCGGGCGGAGCTGCCGGAGGACGGCATTCTCATCGAGGAGCTGACCCAGATCAGCTATGCGAGCCGCCTGCTCTATCCCGTGTACAAGCCGCGCACGTACCTCTCGACGGGTTATCAGGGCACGCTCGGCTGGGGCTATTCGACGGCGCTCGGCGCCAAGTGTGCGATGCCGGATCGTGCTGTCGTCGCCGTGCACGGCGATGGCGGCTTCATGTTCAACGTGCAGGAGATGGCGACGGCGGTCGCGCACAACATCGGCATGGTGGCGCTCGTCTTCAATGACAATGCCTATGGCAACGTGAAGCGCATCCAGCAGAGCAACTACGAGGGCCGCACGGTCGTCTCCGATCTCGTGAACCCGGATTTCGTGCGCCTCGCCGAGAGCTTCGGTATGCGCGCCGAGCGCGTCACGACGCCGGAGGCGCTCAGGCCCGCACTCAAGGCGGCCATCAAGGCGAACGCGCCGGCGCTGATCGAGATCCCCGGCGGTGAGTTCCCCGATCCCTGGTCTTATTTCTTCCGCAAGAAGGCGCGCGGCGCGGCGCCGAGCTGGTCCATGAAGGGGCCGGATTGAAGCCTGGTGAGACTGAAAATGAACGCGACCATCAGGCCTGCCACGCTAGCCAATCTGCCGGCGCTGACCGACCTCTACCATCAGCTCCATCCGGACGAGCCGCCGTGGCCATCGGAGGCAGCAGCCGCCGAAGTGCTCGCGAAAGTCCTCGCGCATCCCGGCACGACCATCTTCGTCGGCACGATAGACGGGCGCGTCGTCAGCACCTGCGTGCTGATCGTGACGCCGAACTTCTCCCGCTGCGGCCGTCCGTTCGCAATGATCGAGAACGTCGTGACGAACAACGAGCACCGGCAGCGCGGCTATGGCCGTCAGACCGTCCAGCACGCGATCGAACGCGCTCGCGCGGAGGGATGCTATCGCTTGACGCTGATGACCAGCTCAAAGCGCGAGGCAACGCTCCGTTTCTACGACGGCACGGGCATGCGCCGAAATTCGAAGACGACCTTCGAGGCGCGATTCATCTAGCTCCGCCGCACAAAGATTTATCGCTGGCGCCTATCGGTCGGACCGAAAGGCGCCGTCGGAAGCTGCATCCGCCCCGTGCCGGCGTGCTATTTCACTTTGCCGAGGATCTCGGTCATTTCCTTGACCGCAAAAGCACGCAGCGTTTGCGTGCGCACATTCCCGGCCTTTGCCAGAGAGAGCCCGAGAGCCGTAATCGCCATCTCGTCCTGAGCCTCGGCCGTGGCGACGACGTCATATTGACCGAGTGTCCAATAGAGATCCTTGACGGTGACGCCGGCACCTTTGGCGGCCTCCTTGAAGGCCTCGGCGCGTTTGACCGTGTCCTTCACGTTGCGAATGCCTTGTTCGGTGAAGTTCGCAAGCATGACATATGTAGCCATGACTAGCCTCCATGATTGAGCATTGCGGTTGCATTTTAGACCTTTCCAAGTAGCGCCCAAAATCACTTCTTGGGCCGGGACGGCCTGCGGAGCCATGCGCTTGCGATGTTCAGCATGGGAGAGCAATGCTCTGGCGCCTGTACACGGTGTGCGGCATAAACGGGCGCGGCCTGCGCCGCCCAGAACAAGACCGAAGGCCAGACTGAAGGAACGTCCACGCCCATGTACCCGCTGCTCGCCGGCATCCGCATCATCGACATCACCACGATCGTGCTCGGGCCGTTCGCCACCCAGTTCCTCGGCGATCTCGGCGCGGAGGTGATCAAGATCGAGACGGTCGACGGCGACATGAACCGCTATACGCCGCCGACCACGGGACCTGGCCTTGGCGCGGTGTTCGTGAACAACAATCGCAACAAGCGCTCGCTCGCCCTCGACCTCAAGAACGAGCAGGGCAAGGAGGTGCTGCGCCGCCTCATCAAGACGGGCGACGTGCTCGTACACAACATGCGCCAGGACGCGCTCGACCGCCTCGGCTTCGATTGGGAGAACGTGCACGCGCTCAACCCAAAGCTCATCTATTGCGCGGCGCTCGGCTATGGCAGCGACGGTCCTTATTCCGGCAAGCCCGCCTACGACGACATCATCCAGGCAAGCTCTGGCCTCGCCGGCCTCACGCATCGCCGCGACGGCACGCCCGCCTATCATCCGACCGTGACCGCCGACAAAGCCGGCGGCCTCCACGTCGTCTACGCCGTGCTCGCCGCGCTCTTTCATCGCGAGCGTCATGGCGGCGAGGGCCAGCTCGTCGAGATGCCCATGTTCGAGGCCATGGCCGCCTTCTCGCTCAACGAGCACCTCATGGGCGCGAGCTTCGAGGAGAAAGGGCCGACGGGCTATCACCGCACGCTCTCGCAAAACCGCAAACCATTTCCCACGAGCGACGGTTGGATCGCTCTGCTGCCCTATACGCAGGTGCAGTGGGCCAAGGTCCTCGCTCTTCTCGGGCGTGAGGATCTGACGAAGGAGCCGTGGTTCTCGAACAATGCCGAACGCTCCAAGCGCTCCGATCAGCTCTACGCCGTCATCGCGGGCGCGCTCGGCGGTCGCACCAGTGCCGAGTGGCTGGCCGACTTCGAGAAGGCCGACGTACCCTGCGGCGTGGTCCACACGCCTGACAGTCTCCTCGACGATCCGCACCTCAAGGCCGTCGGTTTCTTCGAGCCGAACTTCGCCGACGATATCGGCATCGTGCGCACGCTCCGCCAGCCCGTGATCTTCCGCGGCATGGAAGCCGAACCCGATCGCGCACCGCCACCGCTCGGCGCGGATACGCGCGCACTGCTCTCGGACCTCGGTTACAGCGAGACGGAAATCGGCACGCTGCTCGACAAGCGGATTGCGGCGGGGGAGTAGTCGCGCCTGCGGCGCGAGTAGGGCC
>JAEZAW010000215.1 GCA_023430315.1 Pseudomonadota bacterium
TTGCGGTGATCGACGCGCTGCGCAAGGGCAAGGCGAACAAGATCATCGCCTACGAGCTCAACATGTGCGAGAGCACGGTCAAGGTTCACGTGCGCAACATCATGAAGAAGCTCAACGCCAAGAACCGTACCGAGGTCGCCTACCTCGCCTCAGGACTCCTGCAGGAGCCGAGTTACTAGAACTGACGCTTGACGCGACGCCATTGCGCGAACATCCAAAGCGGTCTTGCGCCGATGTCAGGCGCCCGTCCGCTGAACCAAGCGACCGTTACTCGCTGGCCAGCGCGATGACAGGGTCGAGGCGTGCCGCGTGGCGCGCGGGCATGAAGCCGAACACGACGCCAAGCGTGAGCGCCAACAGGAATGCGAGCGCCGCCGATGTGACGGACAGGATCACCGTTGCGCCGAAGTAGGCCGCGCCGGCACCAATGGCGATCCCGATCGCGAGACCTACCAGACCGCCCGTACCAGAGATCACGACAGCTTCGATGAGAAACTGCCGGAGGATATCGCCCGGCGTGGCGCCGGTAGCGGTCCGAATGCCGATTTCGCGCGTACGTTCGCGCACGGCGGTCAACATCATGTTCATGATCCCGATCCCGCCGACGAGCAGCGAGATGCCGCCGATCGCGATGAGGCGGATGTTCATCGCCATGCGCTCGTCGGTGATCCTTCGGAAAGCCCCGGCGGTATCGGCGATCGAGAAGTCTTGCCGGCCGTGTCGCTCGACCATGAGCGCGCGTACCGAATCGCGCGTTGTCTTCAACATCTCCATGTCATCGATCGCCACGACGATGTACTGAAGCTCCCGTCGGCTACCAATGCGATGCATCATGGCATTGAGCGGCACGACGAGCCGGCGGTCGAGATCCTCGCCGCTGAAGGAGAGGCCCTTCTCCTGCAGGACGCCGAGGACCGTGAAGGGCATCCGATCGATGAGCACCGTCGCGCCCGTGGGATCCGGCGTTTCCGGAAACAGCCTCTCGGCTATGGTCTTGCCGATGACGGTGACAGCGGCCCCGCGTCTGTCGTCCTCCTCGGAGAAGTAGGAGCCGACCCGCGTTTCCCAGCGATAGACAGTGCGGTAGTCCCGGGTCGCGCCGACGATCTCAGTTACGGTCTCGCGATGACCATGGGAGATGACACCGTACTTCTCGTCGACGGGCAGCGTCGCGATGACATTGGGTAGTTCGGCAATGGCTGCCGCATCCGGTGGCGTCAGCGGTGTGTATGATTTTCCGGGCTCTCGCCGGTCCGTGACCATGATCGTGTTCGACACCAGGGCGGACGTTCGATCGATCATTTCGGCTTCGGCACCTCGCCCAATGGCGGCCAGCGCCACGACCGAGGCAACGCCGATGACCACGCCGAGCAGCGTCAGGCCGGTGCGGATCGGATTTGACCGTATGGACGCGAATGCCGATCGCCCCGCTTCCGCGATAGGCGACCACCACGCACGCACTTTGGCGAAGCTCTGCGCGGGTGCCCGGCCAGCCGTCTTGCCAGAGGCAGGGCGCGAGAGACGGACGTCGGCGGCTGCCACTGGTGTGTCGGCAACCTTCGTCGCGCGGTCGCTGACGATCCGTCCGTCCGCGATCTCGATCGTGCGGTCCGCCTGGGCAGCCACCTGAGCGTCGTGTGTCACCAGGATGACCGTGCGGCCCGTCTCTGCGAGCTCCCGCACGATGGCGATGACTTCCGCGCTGTTCTTGCTGTCGAGCGCACCTGTCGGCTCGTCGGCGAGGATGATCGATCCGCCGTTGATCAGCGCTCGAGCGATGGCGACGCGCTGCTGCTGGCCGCCCGACAACTGCCAAGGCCGCTTCCAGCGATGATCATCGAGGCCGAGAAGACCCATGAGGCGCTCGGCCCGCGTGCGTCGTACCTCCCTCGGCACGCCGCCATAAATGGCGGGCAGCTCGACGTTGTCGATGGCCGTCATGCCGTTGATGAGATGATACCGCTGAAAGACGAAGCCAAAAGTCCGCTGCCTCAGAAGCGCAAGCTCTGCAGTCCCAAGCCGTGTCGTATCGACGCCCGCGATCCGGTAGGTCCCCGACGACGGGCGATCGAGACAGCCGAGGACATTGAGGAGCGTGGACTTGCCGGAGCCCGAGGCGCCTTTGATGGCGACGAACTCGCCTTCGTGAATGTCGAGGTCGATCCCATCGAGCGCGGTCGTCTCGACGGCACCGCCGCTCACGAAAGTGCGGCGGAGGCCGCGGATCTCGATGAGCGGGCGCGCTGGGGAGGATGTCATCGTTCGATGCTGAAAGAGGGCCGCGGCGGGCGTCGCGCCTCGCCGATGATCACGCGCTCACCCACGGCAATGCCGCTCTTGGCCTCGATGAAGCGAGGGCCGCGGACGCCAGTCACGACATCCCGAACGGAAACCTTGCCGTCGGGGTTAAGAACGTGGACCTGAGCGCGCTGGCGCTCGGCCGGTCGTGCGATTGCGTTTGTAGTGCCGAGCGCCTGAAAGGCAGCGGCCGGAATTGCGACCGTGTCCGGCGCGCGCGCGTAGATGAACGAGACCTGGGCGGTCATCTCGGCACGCAGGGCGTTGTCGTTATTCGCGACATCGAAGAGCGCCACGTACGAGATGATGTTGCTCCTCACGTTCGAGCGGTCGCCGCCATCGGATTTTCGAGGCGGTCTTTGTGGGACGGGCAGTACCTCTCGTAGGCTCGCCTTCCAAACCCGATCGGCATGGCCGAAGGTCGTAAAGCTGACGGGCATGCCGACGGAGAGCCTCGTGACGTCCGACTCGGAGACATCCGTCCAAACCGTCATGACCGCGAGATCGGCGATCCTGAGAATCTCGGGCGCTTCGTAGTTCGCGTTGAGGGTCTGGCCTTCCACAGCCTCGATGGAGACCACGGTGCCGGCCATGGGCGCGAGAATGCGCGTGTAGCCGAGGGCGACCTGCTCGGCGCGCAGGCTTG
>JAEZAW010000237.1 GCA_023430315.1 Pseudomonadota bacterium
GCCGTGCCGGTGAGGCGGTCGAAGGGGCGGAGCTGCTGCTTGTGCTCGGTGCTCATGTTCATGTCTCCTAAGCGTCGAGCATCCGGCGGACATCGGTGAAATGTCCGGTGACGGCGGCGGCGGCGGCCATGGCGGGGCTCACGAGGTGCGTGCGCACGCCCTTGCCCTGACGGCCGACGAAGTTGCGGTTCGACGTCGAGGCAATGCGCTCGCCCGGCCGGCCGATCTCGCCGTTCATGCCGACGCACATCGAGCATCCCGCCTCGCGCCACTCGAAGCCGGCGTCCGTGAAGATCTTGTCGAGACCTTCCGCCTCGGCCTGCTCCTTGATGATGCCGGAGCCGGGCACGATCCAGCTCGGGATCTGCGCCTTGCGCCCCTTGGCGACGGCGGCCGCCATGCGCAGGTCCTCGATGCGGCTGTTCGTGCACGAGCCGATGAACACGCGGTCGACCGCGATCTCGGCGATCGGCGTGCCGGGCTCGAGGCCCATGTAGGCGAGCGCGCGGGCCTGCCCGTCGCGGCGGGCGGCATCGGCAGCCGATGCCGGATCGGGCACGGCTTCCGTGACGGGCGCTGCGTCCTCGGGGCTCGTGCCCCACGTGACCATGGGCGCGATATTGGGCCCGGACAGCGTCACCTCCCGGTCGAACGTGGCGCCGTCATCGCTCGGCAGTGTGCGCCAGAAGGCGAGCGCGCGGTCCCAGGCTTCGCCCTTCGGCGCATAGGGCCGTCCGGCGATGAACTCGTAGGTCTTGTCGTCGGGCGCGATCATGCCGGCGCGGCCGCCGCCCTCGATGGACATGTTGCAGAGCGTGAGCCGCCCCTCGATCGAGAGTTGGCGGATACCGCTGCCGGCATATTCGAGCACGTGGCCGGTACCGCCTGCCGCGCCGATCTTGGCGATGATGGCGAGAATGACGTCCTTGCCCGTGATGCCGAAGCCGAGCGCGCCGTCGATGTTCACGCGCATGGCCTTGGGCTTGCGCTGCCAGAGCGTCTGTGTCGCGAGCACGTGCGTGACTTCGGACGAGCCGATGAACACGCGGTCGACCGGGATCTCGGCGATCGGCGTGCCGGGCTCGAGGCCCATGTAGGCGAGCGCGCGGGCCTGCCCGTCGCGGCGCGCGGCATCGGCGGCGGATGCCGGATCGGGTACGGCTTCCGTGACGGGCGCTGCGTCCTCGGGGCTCGTGCCCCACGTGACCATGGGCGCGATATCGGGCCCGGACAGCGTCACCTCCCGGTCGAACGTGGCGCCGTCATCGCTCGGCAGTGTGCGCCAGAAGGCGAGCGCGCGGTCCCAGGCCTCGCCTTTAGGCGCATAGGGCCGTCCCGCGATGAACTCGTAGGTCTTGTCGTCGGGCGCGATCATGCCGGCGCGGCCGCCGCCCTCGATGGACATGTTGCAGAGCGTGAGCCGCCCCTCGATCGAGAGCTGGCGGATGCCGCTGCCGGCATATTCGAGCACGTGGCCGGTCCCGCCTGCCGCGCCGATCTTGGCGATGATGGCGAGAATGACGTCTTTGCCCGTGATGCCGAAGCCGAGCGCGCCGTCGATGTTGACGCGCATGGCCTTGGGCTTGCGCTGCCAGAGCGTCTGCGTCGCGAGCACGTGCGTGACTTCGGACGAGCCGATGCCGAAAGCGAGACAGCCGAGCGCGCCGTGCGTGGACGTGTGGCTGTCGCCGCAGACGAGCGTGATGCCGGGAAGCGTGATGCCCTGCTCGGGGCCGACGACGTGGACAATGCCCTGGCGGCGGTCGCCGATGTCGAAGATCGTCACGCCGGTCGACGCAGCGTGCTCGGTGAGCCCGAGGACCATGCGTTTGTGATTAGGGTCCGCGATCGTGGATTTGTCGCGCGTATTGGTCGGCATGTAGTGGTCGGGGGTCGCGTAGGCGCGATCCGGGCGGCGTAGCTTCATGCCATTGGCGGCGAGGCGCCGGAAAGCATTGTACGAGCCGTCGTGGATGAGATGGCGATCGATGTAGAGGAGCGTATAGCCGTCCGGCCGGTCGACGACGACATGGCGCCGCCAGATCTTCTCGAACATGGTCGCCGGTTGTGCGGCCTTTGCCTCAGCCATGCAGCGCTCCTCCGTGCGGTCGCACATTCAGGCCGGAAGGCGGCCGCGTGCGTACTTTAGTGTTGTTCTATTTGATGGCACGGGTGAGGTGCAGGCGTCCAGCCGCGCCGAGCGCGGGAACGCTATGCACTGAGGGCTCGTGCCATGCGCAGGCCGTTCAATCGGCTGCGAAAATCTTCAGGTCCGAGAAATGGAGTGCCGTTTCCGCGACAGAAACCAGTGTCACGAAGCGCGCCGGCGATGCTGGAATGCTGATCTCGCACTCCCGGGTGGCCCCCGAAAGAAAGTCCGCCGGTGTGTGGAGATGGAATACGCTTTCGCGGTTCGGGGTGCTCCCGGTCGACAGGATGGCGAACAGGCTCCTCGCTCTGTTGAAGCAGGCGTCGGCTCTATTGGCGATGCGTATCCTGCTTATGTCGTGCACGCGGCCAAGGTCGACCTGGATGAATTGGTTCTGTCCGAAGCCGGTATGGAAGAAGAACGTATCGGATGGCTGGACGTGGCCTGTGGTGCTCATCTCGCCATAGGCGCTGCTCAAAGCGTATCGCCGCCCTGCAGCAACATCACGGGCGCGTTCCTCGCCGCCCTCGGGCTGAGCGGCAAGGGCTGCGGTCCTCTCCGTCAGAGTCCGAAGGCTGCGGAGAACGAGATCGCCCTGCTCGGCCGATAGGCTCGCCGGCTGTGAGGCCGCTACCTGCTCGAAGCCGTCGAGGCGATCTTCCATCATCTTGAGCTTGGATTCGAGCGGCCTGCCTCCGTCGAGCCACTCCTCGCCGAGGAAGAGTGGTGGCTTGTTTGAGACGTTCTGGCTGACGTCCAGGGGGTGAGGGAGCAGGGGCGCGTATTCAGGCGCCGTCACGCGATCCTTCCGTACGTATGTCAGCTCGAGCACGTTCGGAATGCGGATGCTGGTGCCGGGAATGGCGAAGTCGCCGCAGCAGTTGTTCGGGTGCGCGTGGGCGATCGAGAAGAGGCTGGCCAGCCTCTTGAAGGTCGGCGCGAGGACGTGGCGCAGGACGAGTGCGCTCTTGATGTATTCGAGGCCGTGAACCTCGAGGATGATGATCCTGAAGCGCGAGAGCGCGGCCTCCGATACGGTCAGCAGGTTTCTATATTCGGCGCCCTCGATATCCATCTGCAGGAGCAGGTCGCCGCTCGGGGCGTATGCGCTGATCCAGTCGTCGAAGCTGATGTTGTCGCCTTCGGTTTTGACGTCGAGCCATTTCTTCTGGAAGGTCTGGCGACCTTCCTTGAGCGGCGTCCGGAAGTTCGCGACGTCGCTGGAATAGTCGCACATGTGGCAGTCGATGCCGTACGTGTCGACCAGCGTGTCCTCGAAATGCTTGAAGTTGTTCACGCCCGGAGAGAAGCAGGCTGTGATGCCGCTGAGGTCGTCCGGCACGAGGTACGATCCGTCGCAATTCTCCCCGATGCGCATGAGCGGATGCGAGGACGGCTTCGGCTTCAGAAGCTCGAACACCTCCAGCATTTCCGCGAGCGAGGACGGCGCGGCGAGATCGCCATTTAGGCATATGCCCAGGAAGTTTATGGCGCCACTCATCTCGTGCCCTTCAATCGGCCCATTGATTCGCGTGGGAATATACAGCCATTGGCAGGCGTGAAGCCTTCGCCCTGAAGTGCACGTCGCGGAAGGTGTCAGCGGCGAAAGAAGCGGCCGAGCTTGCCCATGAGGGACTTCGAGGGGACCTCGGACGGCTTGGCCGTGTCGACGGCGGCCGCAGCGGCGGGCTCGGCCGTCGCGGTGACGGGTGCGCCGGCGGCTGGCTCAGCAGCCTCGACGACGGCTACCGCAGCCGGAGCGGCCGTACCGTTGGCATGGGCAATCAATGGGGGAATGGAGTTGAACAGGCCGAGCACGGAGTCTCCTGCGCCCTCGGTGAGATGCTTGAGCGTCTTGTTGAAGGGAAACACGGCGAGATCGCCATCGAGCACGACAGCCCAGCCATGCTCGGTGTCCTGCCAGGTGCCGCCATAGGTCTCGATAATGCAGGTGCCGAGATAAGAGCCGAGATTGTCGCAAAGCTCTTCCGTGGCTTCCACATCGCCCTTCTCGACGAGGCCCTGGATATAGCCATCGAGCCAGCGCACGCCCGCGGCGTCGAAGCCGATGTGGGGATCGAACTCCTTGCGCGCCACCGCCAGCACCATCTCGGCATTGGCGCGGATCATCTCCTGCGGCGAGAGGTCCTCGTTCATGGCTTCCCGTGGGCGCTCCCCCTTCGCCCGCCGCGGCCGGCGGTGCGTGCCGGGAGCACTATAGAGTGCGGCCCCAGCGATGGTACCCATTGGCCGGAGACGGGTTAACGAAGCGCCGCCGCACATGACGTCCGGATCGCAACGCGGGCCCGCGCGGGTGGGCGGTGACATGTCCGGACGTTTGATCTAGCTTCTCTGCCGTTTCAAGAATATGACGCCGATGGGGAAAGGAAACGCGCCGTGCAACGATTGAAGGGAAAGATCGCCTGGGTCACGGGCGCGGGGACGGGCATCGGCGAGGCAGGCGCGGTCGGGCTCGCGAACGAGGGCGCGCACGTCATTCTGAGCGGGCGCCGCGCGGCGCCGCTCGAGACGGTCGCCAAAAGCATCAAGGCGGCAGGCGGGTCGGCCGAAGCCATCGCCGTCGACCTCACGAAAGCTTCTGCGGTTGAGAAGGTGGCCGCGGATATCAAGGCCCGGCACGGCCGTATCGACATCGTCGTCAACAATGCGGGCGTCAACATTCCCGACCGCACGTGGCAGCGCCTTTCGTCCGATGGCATCGACACGCTCATCCAGGGCAACCTGTCGAGCGCGGCCTACGTGGCCCGCGCCGTGATCCCGACCATGCGCGAGCAGAAGGACGGTCTCATCATTCATACGTCCTCGATGGCCGGCCGGTTCGTCAGCCCGGTCGCGGGGCCGCTGTATACGGCGACGAAACACGGCGTCGTCGCCATGAGCCATTCGATCAATCTCGAAGAGTGCCAGAACGGCATCCGCTCGACGGTTGTGTGCCCTGGCGAGGTCGCGACGCCGATCATGGAGCAGCGCGATCCGCCGGAACTGCCCGAAACGCTCGCGCGCATGCTGCAGCCCGCGGATCTCGGCAATCTCATCGTCTATCTCGCGACGCAGCCGCCGCACGTCTGCATCAACGAGGTTCTGATCACGCCGACGCACAACCGCGGCTACATTGGCCAGATGCGCGCGCGCCAGCAGCAGCAGGAAGCCGCGCGGAAGAAGTAGCACGAAGCGAATTTTGAAGCCGAGGCTGCCGCCGGGTCGTTCCGGCGGCGCCACTACGTAGGGCGCCCTGTGTGCGCCCGGAAGGAGCAGACCAGAATGTCGAAAGAGAAGCTCGATGCGGATGTGATCGTCGTCGGGGCCGGCAATGCTGCGGCATCCGCCGCATTAGCAGCACACGATGCGGGCGCGCGCGTGATCATGCTCGAAGCCGCGACCATCGAGGAGCGCGGCGGCAACTCGACGTACACCGCGGGCGCGACGCGGCTCGCCTACAATGGCGTCGAGGTTGTGACGTCGCTGGTCGACCTCTCCGAAGCCGAACTCGCGACCATGGACTTCGGCACTTACACCGAGGGGCAGTACTTCGACGACATGTACCGCATGACGCGGTACCGTAC
>JAEZAW010000240.1 GCA_023430315.1 Pseudomonadota bacterium
CCGTTCCGCCAGCCGGGGATGGCCCCGAACGCCAGCAGCCCCGCCCTGATCCTTCAATCGGCAGCCTTCAATCGGCCGTCCAGCCGCCGTCGATGATCATCGACGTGCCCGTCATGAGAGAGGAGGCATCGGACGCGAGGTACACGAAGGCGCCGGTGAGATCGCCGACCTGTCCGAGACGGCCGAACTTGATCTTGGTCAGCACCTCGCCGCGGAACTTCTCATTCTCCAGCATACGCCGCGCCAGCGGCGTTTCGACGAACGTCGGACAGATCGTATTCACGCGAATGCCGTGCGGCGCGAGATCGACCGCCATGGCGCGCGTCATCCCTTCCATGGCCCACTTCGAGGCGCAGTAAACCGTGCGTGTCGCGGCGCCGACATGCCCCATCTGCGAGGACACATTGATGATCGAGCCGGGCTGGCCGGCCGCGACGAGCCTCTGCGCCACGGCCTGCGCGACGAAGTACGCCGCCCTGACGTTCAGCGTCATGATCGTGTCGTACTGCGCCTCGGTGACATCGAGGAATGTCACCGGCTGATTGGTCCCCGCGTTGTTGACGAGAACGTCGTAGGGATCACGCTTCTCGATGGCCGCGCGGACGCCGGCTGTGTCGTTCACATCGAGCTCGAGCGCGTCGACGCTGCGGCCCTCGGCCGTCAACCGACCGACAGCCGACTCGAGATCTGCCGAGGGTCGCGCGAGCAGCGTCACGTGCGCGCCGAACGCCGCCAGCGCCTCGGCCGCCGCAAGGCCGATGCCGCGACTGCCGCCCGTGATCAGTGCACGCTTTCCGGCGAGATCGAAGGACGGAACTGCCGTGCTGCTGGTCGTCATCGTTGCACTGAGCCCGCCCGCTCGATGGCCGGCGGCGCGAAGACCGTCACTTCGCCCGGGTCGCCGTCGAAGCGCTCGATCTCGACCAGCGACCTGAGCGCGATCGGTCCCTGACCAAGCTTCGACGTGCCCTTGTCCGGCGTCAGCATGTTCGGATTGCCGTGCTTGTCGAGGGCGCCGATCCGGCCCGGCTCCTTGGGATCATACCAGGCGCCTGTCGAGAGACGGATGACGCCCGGCATCACGCCGTCAGTGAGCACGGCAGCAGCGAGCGTCGCGCCGCGCTCGTTGAAGATGCGCACGATATCATGCTGGCCGATGCCGCGGCGCTCCGCGTCCTGCGGATGGATCAGCACCGGCTCGCGGCCATTCACTTTAAGGGCGAGGCTCTCGCCCGCGAAATCCATCTGCGAGTGGAGCTTGCCCGCCGGCTGATTGGACATCATGTGCAACGGGTACGACTTGGCCTTCTCGGAGCCGAGCCACTCCAGAGGCTCCATCCAAACGGGATGGCCCGGGCAGTCGTCGTAACCGAAACCGGCAATGCGCTCGCTGTAGATCTCGATCTTGCCCGAGGGCGTCTTGAGCTTCTTGGCCGCGGGCTCGGCACGGAAGTCGGCGAGCACCGTGTGCGGCTTCACAGGCCGCGGGCTCTCGGCATGGCCCTGCTCCCAGAAGACATCGAAGTTCGGCAGCTCGACGCCGGCGCGCGACGCATCCTGACGCGCGACCTCGTACATATGGCGCAGCCAGTCCATCTCCTCGCGGCCTTCCGTGAAAGCCTGCTCGATGCCGACCTTGCGCGCGAGAGCGCGGAAGATGTCGTAGTCGTGCCGCGCCTCGCCGACGGGATCGACGGCCTTCTTCATGGCAATGATAAAGCGGTCGCGCGAACTCGCACCGATGTCATTGCGCTCGAGCGTCGTCGTCGCCGGCAACACGATGTCGGCAAAGCGCGCCGTCGACGTCCACCAGGGCTCGTTGACGATGACCGTCTCCGGACGCCGCCAGGCTTCGATGAGACGATTGAGGTCCTGGTGATGGTGGAAGGGATTGCCGCCGCACCAGTAGATCATGCGCGTCTCGGGATAGACGCGATCCTCGCCGTCGAAAGTATAGGCCTCGCCGGGCTTCAGCAGCAGGTCCGAGATGCGCGCGACCGGAATGAAGCTGCCCGTGGGGTTGCTGCCCGCCGAGAGCGCCGGCGCGGAATAGACGGTCACGGGGTTGCCCTGACCGTGCATGGAGCCATAGCCGAAACCGAAGCCGCCGCCAGGGAGCCCGACTTGCCCGAGGATGGCGCCGAGCACGGCCGTCATCCAGAAGGTCTGCTCACCGTGATCACCGCGCTGGAGGGAGTAGCTGGTCGCGAGCATGGTTCGCACGGCGGCCATGCGGCGCGCGAGATTGCGGATCGTATCTGCCTCGATGCCGGTGATCGCGGATGCCCATTCGGCGGACTTCGGCGTACCGTCATCGGTGCCGAGCAGATAGCGCTCGAAGCGCTCGAAACCGACCGCGTAGCGCGCGAGGAAATCCTTGTCGTGCAGGTTCTCGCTGACCAGCGTGTGCGCGAGCCCGATCATCATCGCGACATCGGTGTTCGGGCGGATAGGCAGCCACGTCGCCCTGGCGATGCCGGGCGTGTCCTCGCGCACAGGCGTGATCGAGATGATCTCGACGCCCTTCTCCGCGAGACGTCCGAGCCACGGACCCGCCGTGTGCTCGCCGGAACCGCCCGGCTCGACCTGCGCATTCTTCGTTCCACAGCCACCGAAGGCGAGGAAGAGCTTCGTGTGCTCGGCAATGCCATCCCATGAGGAGAGATTTCTCAATGTGCGGTGATCGCCGAGAATGTGCGGCAGGATCGCGAGACCGGCAGCGAGTGAGTAGCTGTGCTTCTGACCCGTGAAACCACCGAAGCAGTTCATGAAGCGCTGAAGCTGCGTTTTCGCGTGATGAAAACGGCCGGCACTCGCCCAGCCATAAGAACCGGCGAAGATCGCCTCGTTGCCGTACGCTGATTTGATGCGCGTCAGCTCGGCCGTGATGATGTCGACGGCCTCGTCCCAAGGCACTTCGACAAAAGGCTCAGCACCGCGCCCCTCACCGCCCGCCTTGTAGCCCTTGGCGAGCCAGCTCTTGCGGATCGACGGCCGCGCCACGCGCACGCCATGATAGAGCGCTTCCGGCATTCCGCGCAGGATCGGCGAGGGGTCCGTATCGCGTGCCGCGGGCTCGACATCGACGAGCCTGCCGTCCTCGACGACGGCCGTGAAGGCGCCCCAGTGGGATCCGTGCGTGATCTTGTTCATTATACGATGCTCGTGTCCGTCGGCCCGCAGGCGGTTGCTCGGCAGCTATTTTCGCGATTGCGACGCTTCTGTCGAGGCTCAGCACACGCATAGCCCTCCGCATGAGCGGTGCGGAGGGCATAGAATTGGCCCTGCGGCGACGGTCAGCTCAGGGATTAGATACGGCCAGCCTCACATCATTGTGTTCTGATAGTGAATCGCTGGGCCATACTTCGCGTCATATGATGTTGTTACAGAATTACCTTCGAGGCGGAGCCATTCACTGGGCCATGGTCGCCCCAAACAAGGACCCGGGATCATCGCGCGCATGAGCGGAATGTTCGATCGCAAGTGCTGGCTGCAGACCGTCCTGTGGATGTCGACATTACTCGCTCTCTCGTGGGGAGCGCCTGCCGCGATCGCGCTCGAGAGCGCAGCTACCACCAGTCCCCGCGTTACCGCGACCCTGATTAGCGATGCTGCGGTCGTGGCCCCTGGCCAGACCTTCCGCATCGGATTGCGCCAGAAGCTCGCCCCCAAGTGGCATACGTATTGGAAGAACTCCGGCGACGCGGGCGCACCGCCCGAGATCCGACTGAGCCTGCCCGCTGGCGCGACGGCCAGTGGCATCATCTGGCCGGGACCTGATCGCATTGCGGCTGCCGGTCCGGTCATGAGCTACGGCTACGAGACCGAGATCGTCTTCCCCATCAACGTGACTGTGCCCCGCGATGCCACGCCGGGACAGAGCATGGCCGTCACCGCGGACGCCGAATGGATCGTCTGCGAGAGAGAGTGCATTCCCGAACAGGGCAGCTTCCGGCTCGACATTCCGATCGCCGGGGCCACGACACCAGCCAGCGATGACGTGAACGCAGCGTTCGCCATTGCCGATGCGCGCAAACCCATGACGGGGCCGTGGTCGTCACGCCTTGTCAGCGAAGGCGATGCGCTCGCGCTCACCGTGGTCGGCGCAGACCTTACGCAGGCCGCAGTGAAAGCCGCGTACTTCTACCCCGCTTCGTGGGGCGTGACGGATCACGCAGCCCCGCAGCAGCTATCCCTCACGGACGGCACGCTCACGCTCGCGCTGACCAAAGGCCAGACGTTCAACCCGGCAGCCAGGGCCGATGGATTGCTCGCCGTGACCGATGGTGGCGGCGTGACGCGCTGGTTCGAAATCAGCCCCACGGTCAGTGGAGCGCCAAGCGGCGCGGCACCGACGGCTTCACTCATCGAGAACCTGCCGCTCTGGCAGACCGCGATCTTCGCATTCCTGGGCGGCCTGATCCTGAACCTCATGCCCTGCGTGTTTCCGGTGCTCGCCATCAAGGCCACGGCCATCGCGAAGCTCTCGGGAGGCGAATTGCGCGAGGTTCGGCTCGCGGGCGCGTTCTATACGCTCGGCGTGCTCGTCGCCTTCACGGCTCTTGCGGCCGCACTGCTCGCCGTACGCGCGGGCGGCACGGCAGTCGGGTGGGGCTTTCAGTTCCAGTCGCCCCTCTTCGTTGCCGGCATGAGCTGGCTGCTGCTGGCCATCGGCCTCAATCTCTCCGGCGTCTTCGAGATCGGCCTCGGCGTCGGCGGCACCGTGCAGTCCCTCGCGCAGAAGTCCGGCCACGCCGGCAGCTTCTTCACCGGCCTGCTCGCCGTCGTCGTGGCGACGCCCTGCACGGCACCCTTCATGGGCGCCGCGATCGGCACCGCGCTGACCGCGCCCGTCTATATCTGCTTGCTCATCTTCCTCGCCATGGGACTCGGCCTTGCCGCGCCCTATGCACTGCTCGGCATCTTTCCGGGTCTTGCCCGCGCCCTGCCGCGACCGGGTCAGTGGATGGTCCGCCTCCGCCAAGCCATGGCATTCCCGATGTACGCCTCGGCGGCGTGGCTCGTCTGGGTGCTCTCGCAGCAGGCCGGAGACTTCGGCGTCCTCATCGCGCTCTCGGGCGCGTTGCTCGTGGCACTCGCCGCATGGATGTACGGCATTGCCCAGCATGATGCCGGACGCGGGCTCCTCTCGCGCGGCTTTGCGGCCGCGGCGATCGTCGGCACGCTCGGCCTGCTCATGCAGCTCGATGGCGCGACGACACCGGGCGCAGCAGCGCGCACGGAGGCGAGCGCAGGTTCGTCCAACTACGAGCCCTTCACCAACGCGCGCCTCGCAGCCTTGCGCAAGGAAGGCAAGCCCGTGTTCGTCAACATGACGGCAGCGTGGTGCATCACGTGCCTCGTCAACGAGCGCACGACGCTCTCGACCGATGCCGTGCAGCAGGCTTTCCGCGAACGCGGCATCACGTACCTCAAGGGCGACTGGACGAACCGCGATCCCGAGATCGGCGCCTACCTGCGCAGCTTCAATCGCGACGGCTTGCCCTTCTATGCCTACTATCCCGCCGGGGGGCGCGGCCCGGTGGTTCTTCCGCCCGTGCTTACCGAAGCCATCGTGGCCGGCGAATTCGAACGCGCCAGTACATCAGCTTCCGCATCCCCGTCATCCAACTAATGAGCAAGGAGATCACGAATGACTGACATTCGATCCAAAGCGCAGCTTGCCGATCTGCCGTTCGACCGTCGCACGCTGATGCTCGGCACGACCGCCGGTCTGACCACGGTGGCAGCCGGCGGCCTCACGATGCTCTCGAGCGGCCCGGCGTTTGCCTCACCGCAGATCAACAAGCCGGCGCCGGACTTCACGGCTGTCGACAGCAACGGCAAGACGCAGAGCCTTGCGGCGCTGCGCGGCAAGATCGTTGCGCTCGAGTGGACGAACCACGACTGCCCGTACGTGCGCAAGCACTACAACACCGGCAACATGCAGTCCCTTCAGAAGCAGGCGGCCGATGCGGGCATCGTGTGGCTGAGCGTCATTTCCTCGCCTCCCGGCGAGCAGGGCAATGTTACGCCGGAGAAGGCCAACGAGCTCACCCAGACGCGGAAAGCCGCTCCGGCTGCCGTTCTTCTCGATCCGAAGGGTCAGGTCGGCCGCGCTTATGACGCGCGCACGACACCGCAGATGTTCCTCATCAACGCCGAGGGCACCCTGGTCTATATGGGCGGCATCGACTCGATCCCCTCGACCCGCGCCGACGATCTCGAGAAGGCGACGCCCTACTTCAAGGACGCGATCGTCGCCGTCACCAAAGGCGAGCCCGTGCAGAACGCCGTGACACGCCCGTACGGTTGCACGGTCAAATACACGACGTCCTGATGCGCCAGATACGGGGAGCGGGAATCAATCTCCGCTCCCCAAACTTCAGAGTGCAAGCGCTCGAAGGGCGTGATCATGCGCACACCGCACCTGAGCCGCCGTGAACTCACCGCGCTGATCGCCGGAGTAGCTATTCCCGGTAGCATCTCCATGCCCACCCACGCGCAGAGCTCCGAGCGCAGCACGGGCAGCGCCATGCGGCTCGCAGCAAGCGTGCTACTCACTGGTGGTCGCCCGAAAGCACGCGATCAGCTCTCATTCCCATTTGCCGCCCCCGAGCGTCATCGCTGGACATATGTGCCGGGCCGGCGCTCAGGTCTCGCTCTCGACGACATGGAGCCCGACGAGCGCAAGCTCGCGATGAACCTGCTTGCCGCGTCGCTGAGCTCTTCGGGGCTCGAGAAGGCGACGGGCGTCATGAAGCTCGCCGCTGTGCTGAAAGAGACGCGCGGCTTTGGCCGCGGCCCCGGCGCCTACTATTTCGCCGTTTACGGTGAGCCCGTCCCGGATGGCTTATGGGGCTGGCGCGTCGAAGGCCATCACCTCTCGCTGAACTACACGGTATTCCGCGATCGCGTGATCTCCGCGACGCCGCACTGTGTCTGTGCCGACCCCATGGAGGTCACGGCCGGACTGCACGCCGGTCTCGCGCCCATCCACCGCGAGGATTACATCGGCCGCGATCTCGTGCGCAATCTCGATGCCGGGCAGCTCGCGCGCACGCGGCGTGCAGGCGACGTGCCGAACGATGTGCGCGCAGGTCCGCGCCGCGCCGAGGTCGCAACGGAAGCCGGCGGCATCGCTTTTGCTGCGCTCAGCGATGAGACGCAGCGCCACCTCATGCTCGGCATTGCCGAGACCTACATTTCAAATCTGCCGCACGATCTGGCGAAAGCCCAGATGGGACGCCTGGAAGGCGCCGCTCGCGACACCCTGCACTTCGAGTGGTCCGGCGGCTTCGAGACGAGCGATCTGCACTATTATCGTCTGCATGGCCCGACGCTCTCGATCGAGTACGCGACACGCGAGAGCGCGCGTCACGTGCACACACTTTGGCGGGAGCCGGGGAATGACTTCGGTCGCGCCGCGCTGGCGGCTGCCGGCCAGGAGACACTGCCGCCCGAAAGCGCCTGAGTGCAGCTCAGCTCCGATTGTCGCGGGAGGTGCCGATCTCGACGAGGCCGCGCGCAGCCATCTCCGCTTCGACGAGAATGAGATAGCGGCGGAGGTCGCGGATATCGTCGAGCAAAGGCTCCGCGCGGGTGTCGGCGACAATGTGCTGGAAGAGATTGTGCTTCTGCGCACCGGGAATCTCTGACGAAACGCGCTGCTCGATGCGATCGAATTTTCGCGCGAGCATCATGAACGCCCCGATCCCGCCACGCCGCTTCCAGCTGCTGCCGTATGCGCGCTCCTTCTCCTCGATGTTCGCCACATCGCCATCGGCGAGTGGCTGTAGCTGATCGAGGTAACCGCGGCCACTGTCCTCGACCTTGCCCGCGTTGCGCGCGGCGATCTCGGCCTCGGCGAGCATGAGGTAGCGGCGCAGGTCGCGCACATCGTCGATGAAGCCGTCGCTCTTCGTATCGGCCGCGATGTGCTCGAAGATGTCGTAGGGCGAGGCGCCCTCACCTGTCGTCGCGAGACGCTTCTCGACGCGGTCCCACTTGCGCGCAAGCATGTTGAACGTGTCGACACCGCCGCGCCGCTTCCAGCTATTGCCGTAGGACGTCTCCGCATTCTTGAGGCCGCGCACGTCGCTCTCCGCAACCGCGCGGAGATGATCGAGGTAGGAAGGCCCGCTGTCGGCGCGGCTTTCGCCGGCATCATCGAGCAGCGCCGCGAGTCGCTTCAGCGTCGCCGTATCGCTGGCGGCGAGCCGCTCGAGCAGTGTCTTGCGCTGCGTATCCTCGCGCGTCACGGGTGCCTCTTACTCAGCCGCGACGCTCGCGCGCGGCTGCCAGCGGCGCTCGAACCACTCGAGTGCGGCACGGCGCCAGTCCGTCGCGGCACAGCGCTCAACCCAAGCCACGGCCGCCGCACGATCCTTGCGCTTGTAAGCAAACCAGCCGTTGTAGATCGGCGTCGCGACACGCAGGAAATAGGGATTGCGTGCTTCGCCCGACGCAACCGCGGCATCCCACTGGGCAAGGCTCAGTTCGTCCGGCGGATTATCGAGCCAGTTGAAGAGATCCGCATCGAAGTTCTCGGGATCGCCGACGAGCGGATAGACGGCCACGTCGCCGAGCGCATAGGGATCGCCTTCGAAACGATCGGCAATGCTGCTGATCTTAGACCAGGTGTCCTCGTAGGCGTGATAGCTGTCGCTCATCTGGCGATAGACGCCGGCCTCGACGCCGATCCGCGCCGCCATGTATTCGAGCAGGATCGAAAAGTGCACGGCATTGGCGCCGTAGCAGCCCCAGATGATGTCGTTCGAGCGGTTCGAGACCGTCATGTTCAGGCGGCCGTTGCGCACCTTGAACATAGCCTGCGTGTTGCAGGCGAGATCCTTGCTCGCGACGCCGAGATCGGCCTCCGCATCCCAGATCTGAAGGACGGCGCGACGGCTGTCCGGGTCCTTGCGCAGGAGATCGACGATGATCGTGAGCTGATCGCGGAAGGGTCGGCCGTGCGCCTTGGAGAGATCGAACTGCTGGCGCCAGCGATAGCCATAGGCGGCATTGAAGACGATGCCGTCATCCGAGTAGGTGGACATGCGCTGATTGAAGCGCGCGAGCCATGCGACGTCATTGCGCCCTGCGAGCATCCACAGCGCTTCCAGCAGGTGGAAGAAGGGATTGGCATCGCGCACGCCGTCGAAGAGCACGCGCTCCAGCGGGCGCTCGTACACAGTGCAGACGGGCTCAGGATATTCGATGGTGCTGCCGGCGCGGCTCGCCTGGACGATCCCGCCTTGCTTCATGAGCTCGGCACCCTTGACGACGGCATCATTGACGTTGCGGGCTTGGACGACCTTCATGCGGCGACACCCTCATATTTGGCCCTGGGGCGGCCCTCTCCATTGGCGACGCGGAGATATTTGTCCGTCTCGCAGAGCGAATGCTCGACCTCGCGGAGCTCCAGCGGTGGCACGAAATCCGGCAGGCTCGTCTTCGACAGCTCGAGCAGCTCGCGCATTTCCTCGAGCGCCTGCGTCTGCGTCAGTGCCTTCTTATATGGGCGCCCGTGCAGGCGGTGCAATCCGCGGATCGCACCCGGCCCCGCCACGGCCCACGTGTTGATGTCCGGCGCATTGCGCAGATAGCGCGTGTGGCGGAGGTCCGTCACGACCTCGTAGGCCATGAAATCACCCCAGCCGCGGAACTGGCGCAGCCACGTGTGCACCTCCTGCATGGTGGGTTGGCGACCGTTGGCAAACATGGCGTCGAACTCGTGGCGTGCGTCCCAGAGCGCGCCGACGACGATGTGTGCCGTGTACTCCGGCTTCGCCATGCCGGCAAACTCACCCGAGGGAGCGCTGATCATGTAGGCGCCCGTATAGACCTTTTCGCCGCGCGCCTTGCGTGCTTCCAGCGCCGCGCGGATCGCCTTGGCGTCGTACGTGTGCTCGGGAAAGCCGACTTCCTCGAGCGTGTCCGGCCAGTTCACCTGACGCGCGAGGCACATGGCGATCCAGAGCTGCGGATTGTCGGCATAGGGTTCGCGCCACTTCTCGCGCACCCACACCGTGACCTTGTCGAGCTCGCGGAAGACATTGCAGAAGCTGTAGGTTTGCAGAATCTCGTCATTTGTCCAGGGTGCAGGTTCGCCTGCAGCCTTCTTGAGATAAATGCGATGACGTTCGGTGATCCAATCCCAGAAGGGCTGTGCGTTCAGAGCCACGATGCACTCGCTGTTGAGAGTTGTGGGCGATCACCGCCGGCCCCGAACGCAACCATTGGTCAGCGGCAAACAGACTCGCTTGCGTGACCGTAGGCGGTGCTCAGGGCATTGGCCACATGCCTCGGGAGCTTATGCACCTTTAGCATCGCGGGCGTACTGAACGGCCGCATGACAAGATTAGGCGCCACGTTACGCGTTTGTCGTATCCGCAGCTTCTTCGGCGAGCTCGCGTACACGCCGCAGGTCGACCAGCGCATTGTCCTTCAACCTCGGGCTGCGCAGGATGGCGGCCGGATGGTAGGTCGCGATCGTCGGTATGCCCTTGTACTCCAGAACCTGCCCACGCAACTTGGCCATGGGCTCCTTGCCCGGCAGCAACCAGCGCGTTGCATGAAGGCCAAGCGCACAGAGGACGCGGGGCCTCAGCGCCTCAAGCTGCGCGCGCAGGAAGGGCGCGCACGTCACCACTTCCTCGGGGCGCGGATCGCGGTTTTGCGGCGGCCGGCATTTCACGACATTGCAGATGTACACATCACTGCGCGCAATTCCCGTCTCGGCGAGCAGGCGATCGAGAAGCTGCCCCGAGCGGCCGACGAACGGCAGGCCCTGAACGTCCTCGTTCGCTCCGGGCGCTTCGCCGATGAGGACAATACCCGAGCGCGCACTACCCGAGCCGAACACCACTTTCGTGCGCGTCTCGGCCAGAATGCAGGCTGTGCACTGCGCAGCCTGGGCCGCATATGGCGACAGAGCAATCTCGACCGCAGCCACGACATCGTCCGAACGGAACGCGGCGAATGGCGGCGACGGTCGGTCTTGCACGTGTCCTGGCACGTGTCCCGAGCCTAGCGCCGGCCCGCGCGCGCACCCTTGCGCGACGTGGCATCTTCCGGTTCCGGATCCGGCAGCACGCCATCGGCATCCGGCACCTCGGTCAATCCATCGGGATCGGGATCGTCGCTCGGCTCAGCCTGGAGCATCTTGTCGACGATCAGACCAGCGTTCTGGCGGATCGCCGCCTCGATCTCGGCAGCGACCTTGGGATTGTCCTTGAGGAACGTCTTGGCGTTCTCGCGGCCCTGGCCGATCCGAGTGCCCTTGAAGGAAATCCAGGCGCCGGACTTCTCGACGATCCCGGCCTTGACGCCGAGGTCGACCAGCTCGCCGGTCTTCGAGATACCCTCGCCGTACATGATGTCGAACTCGACCTGCTTGAAGGGCGGCGCGACTTTGTTCTTGACGACCTTGACGCGGGTCTGGTTGCCGACCGGCTCGTCACGTTCCTTGATCTGGCCAATGCGGCGGATGTCGAGACGGACGGAGGAGTAGAACTTGAGCGCATTGCCACCCGTCGTCGTCTCGGGGTTGCCAAACATGATGCCGATCTTCATGCGGATCTGATTGATGAAGATCACCATGCAGCGTGACTTGGCAATGGTGCCGGTCAGCTTGCGCAGCGCCTGACTCATGAGGCGCGCCTGCAGGCCAGGGAGGCTGTCGCCCATCTCGCCTTCGAGCTCGGCCTTGGGCGTGAGCGCGGCGACCGAGTCGACCACCAGCACATCGACGGCGCCCGAACGGACCAGCGTGTCGACGATCTCCAGCGCCTGCTCACCCGAGTCCGGCTGCGAGACGAGCAGATCCTCGACCTTCACGCCAAGCTTGCGCGCATAAACGGGATCGAGAGCGTGCTCGGCATCGACGAAAGCGCAGATGCCGCCCTTCTTCTGAGCTTCCGCAACGCACTGAAGCGCCAGCGTCGTCTTACCGGAGCTTTCCGGACCGAAAATCTCGACCACGCGTCCACGCGGCAGGCCGCCGATCCCGAGCGCGATATCGAGCCCGAGCGAGCCGGTCGAGACAGCCTCGACGTCGATGGACTTGTCCGTCGCACCGAGACGCATGATCGAGCCTTTGCCGAACTGCTTCTCGATGTGCGCAAGCGCTGCATCCAGCGCCTTGTGCTTGTCCATATCGTCCCCCTCGACGACGCGTAAATGCGCAGCAGCCATGGTGCGGATTCCCTTATTTCATGAGTTGCAGATTCTAGCAATTAGCCGTTCATGTACCATTTTTGTTCTCATCACGCAAGCACCACTCACTGCATTGAAAGAAAAAGTGGAACAGAAGAGTGTTCCAGGAATGTTTTGCACCCCGGTTTCGCTCGCGGTGCAGCGGTTTTCGCGCGCCTCGATTCGTTACCGCAGCAGTGCGGCCGCAAAACTGACCGAGGGGTTAACCGCACTCCGAGAATTTGCGACAAATGCGCCGGCTCGCCTTTGCGGTGATTTCGCCTCTGCAGGGTAAACATGGAGGCCTGAGAACAGCGACGGGGACTCGAGGCTGCACACGCGGCCGAGCCCGAGAGGTTGAGAGCCATGTTTTTGATCCGGATGGCGTTCTGGGTGGGGCTGATCGTGTTTCTGCTCCCCTCCGACAAGGAGCGCCAAGCCCAACTCTACAAGACGGCCACGGAAACCGTGCACCGTGCCATGACCTTCTGCGACCGCAATGCCGCGCTTTGCGAGCAGGGCGCGAAGCACTGGGCGGTCTTCCGCACGAAGCTGGAGTTCGGCACCAAGCTCGTGTTCGACATGGCGAGCGAGCGCCTGCTCGGCGTGCAGCCCGCCGTTCATAAGCCGAGCGAGGATGCCGCGCCTTCACAGCAGCCGCGTGGCAATGGGCGTGTTGGCGCTTAAACTAGGTGATGGGCGTCGATGCTTAGCGCGGCGCCAGCGGATCGAAAATCGCTTCTCTATCCATAGGCTTCTGTGAGCCCGGCTCGCCCCACCAGCCATAAGCGTCCGCCGGCTTCTTCGGCGGCGCGCGGAAATCACCGGCGAGCTGCTTGTTCAGATCGAGGCTGACCTGACGCGTCCGGTCGGGAGAGCAGTACGCCTCCGGATCGGAGATTTGTTTGCTGATGGTCGTGCGCGTGAAGTCATAGGACTGCGTGAGCTTCGACATCTGCTCCGGCGACGCTCCAGCCGACGCCTCGTAGGCCAGATAGGCATCACGCAATTTGTTCGGATTGAAGTTGTAACCGCATTTGCTCGCGCGGACGGAAACCGCCGCGGCATTGAGCGCGCGCTCGGTCGGCTCGTCGACCGGAGGCTTTTCGGCAGTGCCGAGCAAAGATGCCGTCGTCAGTCCGCCGCCGCTCGAGCACGCGGAAAGGGCACCGGCCAAAAGCACTGCGCCGAGCAAGCGAATTCGGATCATGGCGTCTTCCCCCACGGAATCGTCCCGTGCCTTTCTAGCATGGGCCACCGATGCAGCCAAATCGTGGCATGCTTTTAGTGCCGCGGGCTGCTGGGAGAGGTGCTGTCGCCTTCATACGTGGTGCTATGCCCGCGGCGGCAATAGCGACGGGGCGGAGCTGGGGCCGCGGGCTGCTGGGAAGAGGTGCTGTCGCCTTCATACGTGGTGCCATGCCCGCGGCGGCAATAGCGACGGGGCGGAGCTTGGGGCGGCGGGCGGCGGCGCGGGAAAAGACAAAAAGGCGGGAGGGTTCGGGAGGGTGTCCCTCCCGATTGGGGTGCGGGGCGAAAGCCCCGCTCGCGAA